>NZ_JAHQCS010000084.1 GCF_019042215.1 Evansella tamaricis
GCTTTCCTGTAAAGCACGGAAGGTAATTCTTTCTATCTCTTTCATTGTGATGTTAGGTATGGTATCTTTCATAGTAAGGGTCCTTTCTCTTTGTACAGTTGGTTTCTTGGTCGTTACTTACTATACAAAAAGAGGATCCTTTTTTCATGTGATGTGCTCACACCTACCGCGCTTTCGCTTGGTGTCCTTGGTGACGAGTGGGGAATAAAACCACTTCCCCACTCGTCACCAAGGTTACATATTCTTCCTTAACTTACTTTTTTTCCACCCACAAACATTTTACTCTAACGATTATTAGAAAAGCACAAGCGCCTATGAACACGAGCGTAGGGCAGTGCCTCTTCCTCTACTAGCATTGCTCTGGAGTTTAATCCGTCCATCGGGCAGAACGCCACGTCCTGTGGCATGCCCGATATTAGGACGTCCTGTCCGTCCATCGGGCAGAACGCCACGTCCTGTGACATGCCCGATATTAGGACGTCCTGTCCGTCGTGGAAACTCGAAGCATACTCGAAGGGCAGCATCACTCGCGTACGCCACTGAAGTAAACGCACGTCGTTGGTGCTTGACAGAGACAAAAAAACTTATTTTCTAATCTCTAAATCAATTTTTTTATTAAAAATTTTCCTTTTGCTGACCCCTTTTCTTTCCAGTTGACGTCTAATAAATAAAACACGAGGGAGGCAAAAAATGAATAAGTTAATCATTATTCTTTTGGTTCTGATTTGTTTCATTGTAAGTGCTTGTGGGACAATTCAAGATCCTTCCAGTGTATCACAGCCTCAAGGGGAAGAAGAACCACATATCACTGGCTTAATTTATAACGTAAGTGAATCATCCATTTTAGTGGTGGAAGGAATTGCATCAGTGGATATGGATCAAAGTGAATGGGAGGGGAAAGACGCCATATCCTTTTCCTTATCAGATGAAACCAGTATCCTCGACAGAGATAATGTAGAAATCTCGAAAGAAGAATTACAGAAGGGAGATAAGGTGGAAGCGTGGCACACAGGAACTGTCTTGGAATCTTACCCGCTACAGGCAGAGGCAGTAAAGGTTAGAAAGTTAAACTAGGCGTAGATAAAAAACTTGTACATTTTTTCTAAATGGAGGGGATGGAAAAATAAAATCCATCCCTCTGTATACTATTGAAGAAGAACACCCAAAAAAAAGGAGAAGAATTTTATGAAACTATTAATTATTGGGGGAACAAAATTCCTCGGCAGACATCTAACAGATATTGCCGTCGCACGTGGACATGACGTCACCCTTTTTAATCGAGGGAAATCAAATCCTGATATATTTCCAACAATAGAAACAATCAATGGAGATCGGAATGAAGATCTCCATTTACTGGAGGGACGGGAATGGGACGCGGTGATAGATCCAAGCGGGTACTTACCCACATCCGTAAAAAAATCAGCGCAGATGTTAGCCAAATCCGTAAAGCACTATACCTTTATCTCTAGCATTTCAGTCTATAATGACTTCAACCAAACTGATATTGATGAGACAGCGGAAGTTAGCCCATGGGAACAAGGTACTGAAGAAGTTTTAACTGGGGAAACATATGGGCCTTTAAAAGTATTGTGTGAAAAGGTTGTTCAGGATTCTTTTCCAGAACATTCTCTTATCATCCGCCCTGGGCTGATCGTGGGCCCCCATGACCCTACAGACCGATTTACCTATTGGCCTTTAAGAATTTATGAGGGAGGAGAAGTGTTGGCTCCTGGTAATCCAAACGCCAATGTACAATTTATCGATGTGAGAGACTTATCTGAGTGGATATTAAATATGATTGAAGAACAGAAATCTGGTACATATAATGCAACTGGTCCTGACAGGGATTTAAAAATGGAAGAGTTTCTGAATGAATGTGTCGATGTTGCGTCGGAGAAGGGGATAGGAGTAAATTTAACCTGGGTAAACGAAGAATTTTTGTTGGATAATGAGGCAGGGTACTGGATTGAACTTCCCTTATGGATTCCAGAAAAAGAAAAGAAAGCAGGAATGCTTTCCACAAACTGTAAAAAGGCACTCCGAGAAGGATTGACATTCCGTCCCCTAAAAGAAACCATTCGTGATACGATTGCATGGGACTTGGAGCGGAAAGTAGTGGGAGAAAAGAAAGCAGGTCTCACAAGGGAGAAAGAAACACATCTCCTGAAACATTGGCAAAAGTAACCATGGGGAATATTAACTAATATACTGATGGATTTAATAGAAATTCGATGGCATTACAAATACTAAACTGTGAGTGATTTCCAAATTGGAAATTACTAGAATCTCATAATTTTAGGATGTCTCTTCAAGGGAAAAGAACCTTGTTTGAAGACATCCCTTTTTTATATAAAGTGTTTTAGGGTATTATAACTGTAGAAATAGTACTAAATTCATTGACAGGAATTACAGTTTGCGTTAAAGTTTTCTATGGTAAAAATTATCAAAGGAAAGTATTGATACTCGTATTAAAAAGTTTTTTTATTTCATATCCTTGAATTGGAGTTGATAACTTATGACTAGTAAACGTGCAATTACAGTGGCAAAAGGGGATGGAATAGGTCCTGAAATTATGGACGCCACATTAGAGATATTAAATGCTGCTGGGGCACAAATCGAGCCAGAATTTATTGATATTGGTGAGAAAGTGTACCTTTCCGGTCAGTCCGCAGGTATTGCAGATGACGCTTGGGAATCCCTTCGCCGAACAAAAGTATTTCTAAAAGCTCCTATCACAACACCACAAGGGGGAGGGTATAAGAGTCTGAATGTGACTATTCGGAAATCTCTTGGCTTATATGCCAATGTAAGACCAAATATCTCCTATGATCCCTTCGTAAAAACAAAACACCCTAATATGGATCTCGTTATTATCCGTGAAAACGAAGAGGATCTGTATGCAGGAATTGAACACCAACAAACTCCGGAAGTTGTCCAGTGCCTGAAACTAATCACACGGCCAGGTTCAGAAAAAATTATTCGATATGCCTTTGAATATGCACGTAAAAACAATCGTAAAAAAGTAACTTGTTTTTCTAAAGATAATATCATGAAACTTACCGATGGTCTTTTTCATAAGGTTTTTAATGAAATCTCGGCAGAGTATCCTGATATTGAAACGAATCATTGGATTATCGATATCGGCATTGCGAAAATTGCAGATACTCCAGAGGATTTTGATGTTATCGTTATGCCTAACTTATACGGTGACATTGCCTCCGATGTGGCAGCACAAATTACAGGAAGTGTCGGTTTAGCTGGTTCTTCCAATATAGGAGATCAATGTGCCATGTTTGAAGCTATTCATGGAAGTGCGCCGGATATTGCAGGAAAAGGAATTGCAAACCCATCAGGATTAATTAATGGTGCAATAATGATGTTAGTTCACATTGGCCAACCGGAAGTGGCATCTAAGATTCATAATGCTTGGTTAAAAACGTTAGAAGATGGAATATATACTGGAGACATTGCTAAAGGTGCAGCCTCTGTGAGTACGAAAGAGTTTACAGAAGCGGTGACTGATCGGTTAGGACAAAACCCTAAAACGATTACTCCTATTACGTACAGTAAAAAGGCAAAAGAAGATGAAGAGTATCCGAAGATGTCTCCACTTGTAAAAGACCGCCCAAAACCAGATGTCGTGAGAACTCTCGATGGTGTTGACGTTTTCTTATGTAATAACGAGTTAACCTCAGATGAAATTGGAAAGAAAATAGAAGCCATTGCTGGACCAGAGTTCAAGTTTGTCGTTATGACTAACCGTGGTGTAAAAGTATATCCTGGTGGATTTCCAGAAACATTTACAACGGACCACTGGCGCTGCCGTTTTAATCTTAGCGAATCAAACGCTGAAGCTACCAATGCTCAAATCCGTCACCTATTAGAACGGGTGGAAAAAGCTGGGTTTGATTGGATTAAAACGGAAAACTTATACCGCTTCAACGGGGAATTGGGCTATTCATTAGGTCAAGGTCAATAAAAATTACTTTTAATTATTTGGGTTACATTTCCTATGCCAAGCACCGCCCTTTGTCCTTGGCTTTTGATTGGAAATGTAACCCTTTTTCCTTTTTGTAAAGAGGATTTTTTGGCTTTAATCTCTAATTACTATAAAGAAGACGATTCCACACTGGAGGGAAATTCAAATGGTACATAAAAACACCATCAGTTCCGAATGGCTTAATAATCATTTAAACGATTCAAACCTAATCATTGTAGATTGCAGATTTCAGTTGGGACAACCCACGAAAGGATATAAAGCATTTCAAGAAGAACATCTCCCCCGTGCAATATATCTTGATTTAGAAAAAGATTTATCTTCTCCGATCAGTCAACATGGGGGAAGACACCCTCTACCTACAGTAGAAAAGATGGTTAAAACATTTAGTAAAGCAGGAATTGATCAGTCAAAGAAAGTAGTTATTTACGATGATCAAGGGGGAGCTATGGCAGCAAGGCTTTGGTGGATGCTTAAATATTTAGGACACGAACAAGTATTTGTTTTAGAGGAGGGCTTTTCCCATTGGAAAGCAAATGGGTATCCCACTAGTTCCCAGTTTTCACCGACACCTGAAACAGTTTTCATCCCTTCCGTTCGAAAAGAGATGCTTGTGAGCATGGAGGAAGTAAGATCAAAAATTAATGATCCTGACACCCTTCTTATTGATTCCAGATCGAAAGAAAGATATACAGGCGAACAGGAACCAATTGATCCTGTGGCAGGACATATTCCAGGTGCAGTTTTGGAAGATTGGCAAAACAGATTGTCCGTAAATGGGACTTGGAAAACAAAACCATTACAAAGAGATTCCTTACAGAAATATATAGATTCAGAAAAGGATATCATCATTTATTGTGGGTCTGGTGTTACGGCATGTGCTAATGTCCTTGCGTTTGACGAAGTGGGATTAAAACCAAGATTATATGCAGGGAGTTGGAGCGATTGGATTACTTATCAAGATAATCCGATTGCAAGGAGTAAATAATATAGTTCCTTACGCCATTAGTAGCTATACTTTTTCACCTGTAACAAATGCCTAAAACAGTGTAATTCACTCACAACTCTACCTTTTTTTGCGTACAATGTGTCAGTACGTAAAAGGAGGGAAATAGTGTGATAACGGAGAATCGGTTTTTACCGTATATATTGTCTTTTGTCTTGATTGTTTTTACTGCTTTTACCTTTTATATGTTTGGCAGTATGGATCGAACGGAACCAGTGACGGCTTCCAGTGATAGTAGTGTTGAAGGGGAGTCAAACTCCTCCAGTACGTCTAATGGGGATTCAAATGAAATATCCAATTCAATAGAAAATGAGATTAATAGTGAAAATGGAACCATCGATAATACGATTACTAATGAGATCAATGGTGCAAATGGTGACATTGATAACAATATAGACAATAGAATTAATGGTGAGAATGGTGATATTAAAAACACCATCGAGAATATTATCAATGGTGACAATGCTCAAATTGATAATAATATAGAAAATCATATTAATAACAGTTCTAATAATTTGATAGATAATAGTATAACAAACAATATTGAAGTTAACGTGGATGTGAATGTGACGAACAATATAACAAATAATATAGAGAGTTCTGGGACAGAAGAAGATAGTGAGACAGAAAATGGGAATGGTGATGAAAACGGCAACGGAGTTCAAAATGGAGAGGGAAACGGTAATGGAGAAGGCAATGGAGAGGGAACAAACGGAGAAGATACTCCCGAAACAGTTTGGGGTGTCGATTCTGCCAGCATAACAACAGATGAGATGCTCATGTGTGTCCGCGAAAATTTTGGTGATCCTGAAGTTTGGGCCAGATACTTAAGGGATAAGGATGGCGTCTCCTATGGATTGCGACAGGATGAAGTGGAGTTGCTCCACTCCAATGATATCGATATTATGGTCATATGGAATCATTTTGAAGATGCTACTGGATATGAGAAAGGGCAAAGTCAAGCTAATGAAGCCATTGAAGAAGCCAGAGAATTTGGAATACCAGAAGGGGTTGCCATCTTTGCCAACGTGGAACCTATTTATCCCATCGACTCTGGATTTCTTTTAGGTTGGTATGAAACTTTGGCAGAATCAGAATATGAATCAGGTGTTTATGGTATTTTTCACCCAGACAGAGATTTATATATCGCATACGAAGCGGCTGCAGAAGAAAATCCTGATTTAATGGAGAATAACTACGTCTGGACCTCTTCACCAAATCATGGCATTACTACAGAAGACAATGCTCCTGACTATAATCCAGAGGCACCAGAAGGTTCTTTAATTGCCGGTTGGCAATACGGCATTGATGCAGAAACTTGCAATATAGACACAAATCATTTTGATAGTAATGTCTTTGATGCCTTGTGGTCAAACGAATAAAATAACGGTCTCCCGGAAGATCATTTGACCTTCCGAGAGACCGTTTTAATTTTATGGTTATTTTACTTACTTAAGATAATTTCTTTTGATTTTCTTTTCACCTTACGATACGACTTGACTAAAAATGTTTTCACATCAAAACGGGGACTCATTGGTTCATATACTTTATCAAATTCTGATGCTGGACATGGATATTGTTCTCCGTTGCTGTCAGTAATCAAATAATCCCCCGGATTACCTGTCATTGCCCCTTCCACTGTATCAATTGTCATCGGTCTCGTAATCTTTACCGCTTCCACTACAATTGGTTTCCTTCGATATTTTGGCATTCATCAGACCTCCTATCCGCTTTTTAAGTAATCTATCAATCAATAAATCTTTCCTTTCGGTAAATGGTATCCTATATTATTCATATTCGCTTAAAACAATGGATGTGCATCTAACTAAAAGAAAGTCTTTAATTTCCCTTTTGTTGCTACAACTATTACTTTTATTTCCTTATTCTTTAATGTATTATAAATTGTATAGTTAATAATAGGACCTAGTGATAAAGATAATGAATAGTAGTTTATATATTAAACAAAGGGGAGACTGGAAATGAAAAAAAGAGTTGTTATTACAGGTATTGGTGCTGTAAGTCCTGTAGGAAATGATGCTATTACCACTTGGGAAAATGTAAAAGCTGGAGTTTCTGGAATTGCCCCGATTACTAAAGTTGATCCAGATCAATTTACGGTAAAAGTAGCAGCAGAGGTTAAAGATTTTAAACCGGACCAATACGTGGATTTTAAGGAAGCAAGAAGAATGGCGCGTTATACTCATTTTGCTATAGCAGCAAGCAAAATGGCTTTGACGGATGCAAAAGTTGAAATGGGGGGAAATGTTGACCCTTATCGTGTGGGAGTGTGGATTGGATCAGGGATCGGCGGATTAGACGAATTTGAAGAACAGCACAAAAAATTTTTAAAAAGGGGACCAAAACGAGTCAGTCCATTTACTATCCCCATGTTCATCCCTGATATGGCATCTGGTAGAGTTTCGATTGAAGTGGGGGCAAAGGGGATGAATAACTGCTCTGTGACTGCTTGTGCTTCTGGTGCGAACTCCATTGGGGATGCTTTCCGAGTGATCCAATACGGGGACGCTGATATGATGATTACAGGAGGGACCGAAGCGGCAATTACAGAAATGACAATTGCAGGTTTTTCCAACATGACTGCGTTATCTACCAATCCTGATCCTAAGACAGCGAGTCGCCCATTTGATAAAAACCGTGATGGATTTGTTATTGCAGAAGGAGCAGGAATATTTATACTAGAAGAATTGGAACATGCACTAGCACGAGGGGCAACAATCTATGGAGAGATAGCAGGGTATGGGGCAACCGGAGATGCCCATCACATCACAACACCTGCACCAAACGGAGAAGGGGCACAGCGTGCAATGAAAATGGCATTGAAAGATGCAAATGTTGATCCTGAATCTGTAGATTACATTAATGCCCATGGAACATCCACATACTATAATGATCTTTACGAAACAATCGCTATCAAAGAAGTATTTGGAGAACATGCCTACAATCTTTCCGTTAGTTCCACTAAATCCATGACCGGACATTTATTAGGGGCTGCAGGAGCAGTTGAGGCTATCGTGTCTTTATTAGCCATGAAGGATGGGATTATGCCACCTACCATAAACTATGAAACTCCCGACGAACAACTAGATTTAGACTATGTTCCAAATACTTCTAAAACTGGTGATCTCCAAGTAGTCATGTCAAACTCTTTAGGGTTCGGCGGACATAATGTTTCCTTACTGTTTAAAAAGCTAGTATTCTAATCTAAGTTCAGTATCCTGAAATGGTGATCAACTTTGAAAAATAACATAATCTAATTATATGATAAGAAAAGCGCAAGCGCCTATGGTCACGAGCGTAGGGCAGTGGAGGAATGACAACTAGAAGTCCGCTCTTTGACTTCGGTTGTCACTTCCGAAGTGCCCCGCAGCGAGTAGGCGGTGGAGCTAGACAACAATAAGAAAACTTATACTCCCTCATCTCTTTAAAAAAGTGTGGAAAAAACGGAGCCATTCCACACTCTTTTATTTAAAACTGGTAACTACTCAGTTAAATAATCATTTATTGAAATACTCGGCTTTTAATGAATGGAGAATTTCCAGTGATCTTTTTGCCCAATCGCTTCCTTCCTTTTCTAGAGCTGACATTTCTTCCTCCACGGATTGCTTTAAAGATTCTTTATAATCCGGAACTTCTCCATCATATTTTTTTACATAAGCATCTGGTATATTCGTTTTTTCATGGAAAGCAAGGGCTCGACGCTCATGAAAAAGTGGGACATTGACACTTTTGGCCTGATGGAGGTCACCCTGTTTAGGGTGTTTTAAAACTGCTAAGACTTGAACAACATAACGTCCTGGTTTTGATTCCGTGATTTCACCAATATATTTTCCGGTTTTATAGATTCCCGTCACACGTTCACCAATATCAAATCGTTCACTCATCCTTAGATCCCCTTTGTGTGTTTTTTTTGATCATATCATACTACAGTCATTTCATAAAAACGGTTAGTTTTAATTTGCAGTAAAGGATTTCACTTACCACAAATCGAAGTTCATACTAGTAAATAGTTTGGAAAGGAAGAATACCATGAATCCATTAGAACTAACGGAACAAATTAACCAGTTGGAACAGGTTATTATAAAGAAGAAGGCGCAATTAGCCAAATTGCGTAAACAAGTGGAAGGTGTTCCAGTCTCAAACTATGTATTTACGAGATCCAATGGAAATACAATTCGCTTGACTGATTTATTCGATGACAAAGATGAACTCCTAGTTATTCATAATATGGGGAAGAATTGTCCTTATTGTACATTGTGGGCAGACGGGTTTAATAGCCTATACCATCATATTATTGAAAAGGCTGCGTTTGTTTTATCTTCTCCTGATGACCCTGCCACACAAGATGATGTGGCGGCAGAAAGGGGTTGGCAATTTCCCATGGTTTCTACAGCAAACAACACTTTTAAAGAAGATTTTGGATTCAAAAAAAAGGACGAGTACTATCCTGGAGTATCTGTTTTTACGAAAGGAAAAGATGGACAGGTTTTTCACCATTCGAAAACTTTGTTTGGTCCAGGAGATGATTTTTGTGTTTTAACGTCATTGTTTGATTTGCTCCCTTCAGGATCCGAATTTTTTCATCCTAAACGGAAAATCAATAAAAACTCTAGTTTTCAATTAACAAATAATGTAGCTGTACAGGTAAAAGATTACGCAAATGCCATTACATTTTATAATAAAATTATTGGTATGAGATTAGATTCCACTACACCTGTTGAATCAAAATTCAGTATTAATGGAAGGAATTTTTATATTGAAAATGCGGATGCAAATGTAGGGGAAGGAAAGGTATTTTTTGAGTTTGCGGTGGATGATTTTGCGGCGGCAAAAAAATTGCTAGTTCAGGAAGGGTGTACCATAACAAAGGAATACCATGAAAAAAGTGTTATGCTAAAGGATCCTTATGGTTTGAGGTATCATCTATTTGAAAGTACGTGAACTTTGTTGTACTAAATGAAAAAAGGGGAGGGGAGGGGCTTGCCACAGGACGTGGCGTTCTGCCCGATGAACGGATACGCTCTAGAGCAATGCTTGTAGAGGAAGAGACAAAGCGCTTGCGCTTTTCTTATACTAATCAGTTTTTAGTTTGTATAAATTTCTCGATCTCCTCCCAATACCGACTATCAGATTGTATGTTATTATGGTTTTTTCCGTCGAAAATGGATATGGTTGTATGACCACCCCACATGTCCCCAAGGTTCTCAGAATACTCAGGGGGAATAACTCGATCTTCCGATGCAATCATCAACAACAGCGGGGTGTGAATGTCAGGTGCCCGAGAGATATTATCAAAGTTATGATTTAATAAAAGTGATACAGGAACAAGAGGATACCTAGAACGTGCCACATTTGTAAGACTGTCATATGGGGAAACTAATATTAGTTTTTCCACCATCCGTTGTTCTGCCACATAAACAGCTACACCAGTTCCCATGCTTCTTCCTAAAACAGAAATATCATGGTGATTGATATCTGGCATTTCTGTTATAAAATCGTAGATTGCCAAAGCATCATGAAACATTGCTATTTCTCCAGGGGTTCCATCACTTTTCCCGTAGCCCCTATAATTCATTAATAAAATGGAATGGGATTTGATCCCTTGTAATGGACCGATAAGATGGGAAACTTCTTCTGCATTCCCTCCAAAGTAAATGAGAAGAGGGGACGGAGATTCCATCTCATTTTTAACTAACCATCCGTGAACGGAAGTAGAATCATTTACTTGTAATGTAATTTCCTCCACATTCGAGTAGTTGGAATTTATGTAATTCACACGCTCTGCAGTGATAGGTTGTGGATAAAAAAGCATCCGATCTTGAAGAAAATAGAAAAGGATGTAAATCAAAAATATAATAAATGAGATAATTAACACGAAATGAATTATTTTATACTTGAAGAGCAGTTCCATCTTCTATTCACCCTCCTAAAAGGTCTTGACACTTTTATGTACCCCTTTTGAATAAGTGAACAAACTAATACTTTTTCAGTTTTTCGTCCCGAAGCATTTGTTCATCCTCTGATGACAAATCATACTTCTTCAATAAATGAAATATCTCATTCAACTCATCTTGAGATGCGATACCTTTTTTTAAGTAAGTAGTAATACTAGATAAAACTTCCCCTGGCAAATAAGAGCTTTGCTGCGCTAATTTCCCTTTAACATCTGCAAGACTATGGTCTATATTACAGTTAGACATCAGTAATCACTGCCTTTCTGAAAAAACTCTTTTTGGATTCGTAATACCGCTTGTTCTTTCAATTTTGCTTCCAACATAATATCAGAATTTCTTCCATCCAGCACGTCTAATAATCGCTTAAAATCATCTTTAAACACATACTCATGGTGACTACGATCTTTTTCGTGGGTCTTACCTGAACTGATATGTACTTTAGGAATCATTTTATCAGACCAGGAGTTAAACACTTTCTCTATCATCGGTGGAAGTGGTTTCCCATCGTTGTGACAAACATGATGGTGAATATCAAAGCAAATTGGAATACCACTTGATTCGGAAATGTCGATAACGTCTTGTAATTGATACGTACGATCATCATTTTCTAGCCGTAATTTTTCTTTAATACTTGATGATAACTTTTTATAACTGGAAATAAACCGGTCTTTCGCCAGGTCCATGTTCCCATATTGACCACCACCATGGATGATCATATCTGTTCCACCAACGAGATTTAATAGTTTATCATGATATTCCAAATCACCGAAAGACCTCTCCAAAACGTCTTCCCGTGGGGTACTTAAGACAGTAAACTGTCCTGGATGCATTGATAACCGAAGATCATGTTTTTCCTTGAAATCCTTTATTTCACCCGATATTCGGATGATATCTTCGTCCTTCCACCATTCCCACTCCATTTCTTGGTGACTTCCTAGTGGAACAATCTCGGTACTCATCCGATAAAAAAGAATCTGATGATCCACATTCCAGTGCAGTGCCTTATAAACGTTCTCCAAATTGTGAATTGTTAATTCTTTAATGGTTTCATGGCCATTTTTCTGGAATGTCGCAAGGCGGCAAGTTCTGAATTTCGTTGGTAATGTCGTATTAATACAGGCATATCCTAAACGCATATAAAATAGCTCCTCTGCTTACTTTTAAAAATACAAAAAAAATCCACTTCTGTTCTTATACTTTGTATAGTAATATAAAAGAGTTCATAAACATAATCATTTGTCTTTATTGCATTCCGGCAGGAATTTAATAGAAGAGATATTTAACTAGTGATCTTTATGACTATCAAAGATCACTTCTTTTATTGAGACTTCAACAATAGAAGGGGATTAACATGAGTAATAATCCAGATATAAAAAAACTTTCCATCATAGCAATAACGTGGCCAATTTTTATAGAATCATTACTTCATATGTCATTACGTACTGCCGATACATTCATGCTCAGCCAAGTTTCTGATGAAGCAGTTGCTGCTGTTGGAGTATCAAATCAATTAATCATGTTTATGTTTTTTCTGTTTCAATTTATTTCAACAGGTGCAGCAGTGGTTGTTGCCCAATATCTCGGGGCAAAAAAATATGACGAAATAAAACTATTAACTGGAAATGCTATTTTGCTAAATTTCTTTTTTGGTATTTTAGTCGCATCAGTAATAATGATATTTAGTCGGCAATTACTGGGCTTTTTCTCATTAGAACCGGAATTATTTCAACAGGCAAGGACATTTCTACTTATTGTTGGGGGAGCACTTGTATTTCAGGCAGTAAGTGTAACGATCTCAGCCATTATTCAAACCCATGGCTATACGAAGGAAACCATGTTGGTCACATTAGGAATGAACGTATTGAACATAACCGGTAACTATCTCTTTATCTTTGGAGCATTCGGTTTCCCACAATGGGGTGTACCAGGGGTAGCCATTTCTACGGCCGTGAGCCAGTTTTTAGCCTTGATTGCCTATGGGCTCGTCCTATATTACCGTGTTAAATTAAGAATTGAGTGGAAAGAGTATTTCACTTGGCAAAAAGAAAGATTGATGAAGATCCTACGTATCGGTGTGCCGTCTTCCCTATCGATGGTTTCTTATTCGAGCAGTCAAATTGTGACCACAGGCTTCATCACTCTCTTAGGGACTCAAATGCTTGCAACGAGAATTTATTCATTGAACATATTATTTCTCGTTATGATTTTAGGAATTTCTTTAGGAAGGGGATCTCAAATTGTCATTGGTCACTTAATCGGAGCAGGGAAGATGGACGAGGCTTATAAGCAGGGATTACGAAGTGGAAGATGGAGTATCATCGTCGCATTAGGTATCACAGCAATTGTCACCACATTCAGTAAGCCTTTACTTGGTCTTTTTACAAATGACCCTGAGATTATTTCAATGGGGGTTATCTTATTACTCTTGGGATTCTTATTAGAACCTGGCAGATGCTTAAACCTCGTATACGGTGGTATCCTCAATGGAGCGGGTGATGCGAGATTCGTCATGATTGAGTCAATAGCTGTTATGTGGTTATTCAGTGTACCCCTCTATTATTTACTTGGGATACATTTAGGATATGGTTTAATTGGTATTTGGATTGCCTTTATTGCTGACGAGTGGGTCAGGGGATTATTTGTCTATTTCCGTTGGAGGAGTAAAGCGTGGGAGAAGAAAGCCCTTGTTAAACATGAGCGTACAGAAGTAGAACAAACGGCTTAATCCCTCTTACTACCTTTTTGGAAAATAATTGCATGTATCTGTTCCCATGAGGAATACTAAATAGGACTACTTCAAAAAGGAGTAAACCTATGGAAATAAAAAATGGAACAGTATATGAAATTGCAGATGAGATACAAAAAAACTTTTTTTCTTCAGGCAGCCTTACCATCGTAGGGAAAACCGGTAATATTATTCGTTTTAAACTTTCCAATGGGAAAGGGTACGGTGCTATGCCCCTTCAACATTTGGAATATATGTTAAGAAATAAGCGTGTTGTTCAAAAGTTAAATAAACGAAAATTCCTTGAGGAAGTAAGTAATGCGAAAGATGAAGGGGAAGAGATCGTTTAACAATGTATTCAAAAGGGGAGGGATGCCCCTTTTGAATACAACTGTTTTGAAAAGACAGAAACGATTCTAAAAAGAGGGAAACTCTTTTTTTAGCAAGGAGTAAGTATATACATGAATAAACTCACCATCTAATAACTGGTGTTCCCTCAATACTCCGTCACGCTGAAAACCATATTTATCTAAAACCTTTATCGCCCGTTGATTCTTACAATTTGTTGAAGCGGTAATTTTATGGAGACTCATCTTTCTAAACCCAAATTCTAATAATGCATGAACAGCTTCTGTTGCATATCCTTTTCCCCAGAATTCACTTGAAAGATTTCCCCCAATTTCAGCATGTCTTGAAATTCTATCCCAATTTTTAAATCCACATGTCCCAATAATTTTCTTTTCAGATACTAATTCCACACCCCAGTTTATATTATACGGAGTTCGATTTAGTTCCTTTGCTTTTTTAATTAAAAACTCCGCATCCTTCAGTTCCTTTATTTCATCACTTTGATCCAGTGTCAGGACTTTAGGATCGGAAAAAAGATGATAAACATCTAATTTATCATCTTTATCCAGTTCACGAAAAACGAGGTTATTTGTTTGAAATCGCATTTCTACGGTACACACCGGTTTTTAATAATATGGTCTGCGGCGAAATCCAGCAATACCAATCAGTGGAATAGCAACTAAGGCTCCTAATGCTAGTGGAAAAAAGAATAGTCCAGGTCCTTGATGACCACCTTGTGGAGCCCGTTCTTCACGGATATAGACATATTCTCTGTCTACCCTTTCAATTTTACCTACATATACTTTTCCTTCTCGATCTGTTATCTCCACATCTTGCCCCATATGATCACAACAAACTTTATAGTAATGTTCTCCAGACATCTAATCATCCTTTACGAAAGTTTTTTTAAATTAGGTGATTACTAATCATTAATTGTTGACTTAGTATTATCGTATGGGTGATAGACACATTTGTTATAGTTCAATAGCCTGTTTATGAAAAAATAGACTAATCGAGAAAGGAGAAACAATTTAAACCAACAAAAAAAGCGAAGGAAATTATTCCTTTCGCTTTCATTAGATTTAGTCCATATTAAACAACTTTATAAAGCAATTTTTGTTGAAGAGTATGGTATAGTGTTTGCGCTTCTTCGTTTGTTAATGGTACTAACGGTAATCTTACAGAACCTACATGTAATCCTGCCATTCCAAGGGCTGATTTAACAGGCGTCGGGTTAGGGGCAGCAAATAACGCCTTCATCACAGGTAATAAATCACGATGGAGGGTTGCTGCATAGGCCGTATTTCCGTTGTGGTGGGATTGAATCATTTGCTTCATTTCATTACCAATAATATGAGAGGCAACCGAAACGATTCCTTGACCTCCAATCGCTAACAGTGGCAAGGTAAGACTGTCATCTCCACTATATACATAAAAATCATCCGGTGTATTTTTGATAATATTAGCCATGACATCTAAATCACCGCCAGCCTCTTTAATACAGACGATGTTCTCTACATGCGAGAGACGAATGACAGTTTCTTCCGTCATATTGACAGCAGAACGGCCAGGGATGTTATACAACATAATAGGAAGAGTTGTAGACTTAGCAATTCTGGTAAAATGCTGATACATTCCTTCTTGATTTGGTTTATTGTAATAAGGCGTAACAAGCATAATCCCATCCACACCAGCATTTTCAGCAATCTTAGTTAATTGAATGGAAGCTTTTGTACTATTTGTTCCAGTTCCTGCAATTACGGGAATTCGTTGATCAACCACTTTTACGACAAACTCAAAAAGTGCCTTCTTTTCTTCCGTTGTGAGGGTAGGGGATTCTCCTGTTGTTCCTGCAACAACCAAAGCATCTGTACCATTTGCAATTAAGTGGTTAATTAGTAATTCAGTTGCAGGAAAATCAATTTCCTCCTGCTCATCAAATGGGGTAACCATCGCAGTAATTAATTGTCCAAAATTCATGTAAAGCACCTCTATTCAACAGATTTTCGTCACTTTTAAGTGACATAAAGTTCTTGAATAGAGCTAAACCGCATGATCAACCGTGTCAAAGTATTTAGAAATAAAAAACAACAACGAGGGAATCGTTGCTGCATGGAATTTTTTTCACGGTTCATTCCAGCGTGAGATAGCCCTCCATATAGTCTTTTTATGCAAAAGACTATATGACAGTTCTGAATTTATTTAATGTCAGAACCAGCAACAAACCAATGGGAAGTTATTGCTTCGGCAAATCCCCCTTTCCACACCTATTATCAGAGCCCATTCTCCTCCTGATGTGTACTAATGGTCAATGCACCTCTAAACTCACTTCAAAGTTTTTGAAGTAAATATATATGAACTTTGTTCAACCTTATCAAAATATTAGAGTTTTTGCAACACCTCAAATATAGTTGTTTGCGTCAACCATTTGTGGGCATATTTTTTAGTGAGTTCAGGAATGCCTCTTTTTGTTAAGTTTTTGTTGACAACGCTTTCTTGATTTAATGAGTTGTTCAAATTACCTTTAACAAATTTTTTTAAGCAATAAGTTAAATGTTTATACTCGAATCCGTTACAGACGGACGCTTTCCGCGGGCACGGCCTCTGCCTCCTCGCCGCAAAGACCAGCGTCTGCGGGGT
>NZ_JAHQCS010000085.1 GCF_019042215.1 Evansella tamaricis
TTCGGAAGTGACAACCGAAGTCAAAGAGCGGACTTCTAGTTGTCATTCCTCCACTGCCCTACGCTCGTGACCATAGGCGCTTGCGCTTTTCTTATTATATCTACCTAGTTTTTAATAATTACTTTTTGGATCGAATGCATCCCGTAAACCATCACCGATAAAGTTAATAGATAGTACAGTAAGGAGAATTGCTAATCCTGGTGGAAGCCATGATTCCCAGTTGTTCTGTAACATCCTCAAACTATTCGCTTCTGTAACCATATTACCCCAAGTTGGAGTTGGTTGAGGAATTCCAAAACCGATAAAACTTAAAGCCGATTCAATAATAATCATCGTTGCCATCATTAATGTAGCATTTACAATAATCGGCCCCACTGCATTTGGCAAAAAGTGCTTAAAAATGATTCTCATATCTGATGCCCCGATAGACCTTGCCCCTAAGATATACTCTTTCTCTCTTAATGAAAGGAAGGTTGCACGGATAAGTCTTGTTAATGTAGGCCATGAAGTAAGTGCAATAATTGTAATAAAGATGGTTATATTAATCTTTTGCAATATTGCTATTACGGTTAAAACAAGTAATAAGAATGGGAGAATCATCATTAAATCCGTTACCCTCATAATGAATCCATCTATTTTCCCCCCATAGTATCCTGCAACAGATCCTAGGGCTGTTCCTATTACAAGTGTAAATAGCATTGCAAAAAATCCGATAGTTAAAGAGATTCTGGATCCGTGTACAAGTCTGGAGAAATTATCTCGTCCAGAGCTGTCTGTTCCTAACCAGTTCTCTCCGTCAGCTTTGGCTTCGACTTTATACATATTACTGGCTGTTGGGCTGTGTGTTGCTATTACATCTGCAAAAATAGCAACTAATACAAAGAATGCTAATATAATTATTCCCACAATTGCCAGTTTATTTTTTAAAAATCGTCGCATTGCCAACTGGAAAGGGCTTAAACTCTTTTCTGGCTGCTGGTCGGATAAATCCGGTGTTGGATCTATTTGTCTTTGTGCTTGACTTTCCATTAGCTTTCACCTCAATCGTAACGGATCCGCGGATCTACTATTGCGTAGAAAATATCTGCTAATAAATTTCCTACGAGAATCGATACCGCTAAAATCAGATTTATTGCCATAATTACTGGATAATCACGATTGGAAATTGCATTCAAAAACAATGTTCCTAATCCAGGGTAGTTAAATACTCGCTCTGTAATAATCGCTCCACTAAGAAGTGTTCCAAACTCAAGACCTAGTAGAGTAATGATTGGTATGAGTGCATTTCGTAGCGTGTGCTTATACAATACTGATTCATTACTTAATCCTTTGGCATGGGCTGTACGTATAAAGTCACTACCTTTGACTTCTAATATTTCAGTACGCATGTATCGCATATATGCGGCTGTACTGGCCAATCCCAACGTCAAACCAGGCAACACAAGGTGTCTTAATTTATCGATGAAGAGCTCAAACCCGCTCAAGCCTAAAGCCGTTGTTGTACCTTGTGCAGGGAACCACCCCAAGGTCAAGGCAAATACATAGATCGCTAACAACCCTGCAAAAAAGTTGGGTGTTGCCAGACCTAAAAAGGCAAAGGTCGTAGCTCCATAATCAAAAAGTGAATATTTTCTATTGGCAGAGTATATTCCAATCGGAATTGCAATGGCCAAAGTAACTCCTAAAGCAAATAATGATAAATAGAATGTATTCCAAACTCTTGCCTGAATTAGCTCCATTACTGATCTACCTGTATATTGCATTGATTTCCCGAAATCTCCTTGAGAGACAGAACTCAACCAATTCCAATATTGTACATAGATAGGGTCATTCAAACCAAGTGCTTCCCGTCGAATTTCATACACTGCAGGATCAATTTCTGGGTCAAGCATTTCCCCTGTCAACGGATCTCCTGGAGCAGCTTTTGCTAAACCAAAAACTAAAACAGTGATAAGAAAAAGCATTGGAATGAATTGAAGTATGCGGCGGATAATATACTTATGCATTCAACATTCCTCCTTAAGGATAAAACAAGTGCACGGCCGAGGCCGTGCACCGTTTTTACCTCAACACGACTGTTATATTATTGTTCTAGGTACCATAGGTGTGAATCAGCGTAAATTCCTGCTGGGTAGTGTTTAACTTCTTTTAAGTTAGCATTGTAAGCATAGATGTTATCTGCTGAGTACAAGAACACTTGAGGTACTTGCTCAGACATGTGAGCTGCCCAGTCAGAGTATGCTTGTTTACGGTAGTCTTGGTCAAATGCATCTGGTGCTTGAACTCCTGCTTTAATTAACTCGTCACTTGTAGCATCGTTCCAACGAGTGTAGTTATAAGGAGCTGTTGACAACCAAAGTGCAGATGGATCTGGGTCAGCTGCAGATAAGCTCCAACCTGCAAGGTACATATCCCAATCATGGTTATCTTTTTCAACTAAGTCAAAGTGAGGACCAGCTTCACGTGGGTTACGTAAATCAACTTTAATACCCACAGCTTCTAAGTTCTCAACAATGATTGGAGCAGAACGCTCACGAACTTGGTTTCCAGTAGGGTAGTCAAGATTTAATACCCACTCGTTTCCGTCTGGATCTTCACGGAATCCGTCTCCAGTTACATCAACATAACCAGCTTCGTCTAATAATTCTTCTGCAGTTTCAGGGCTAAAGTCATAAGGGTTAACGGCACTTTCGTCAAACGCCCAAGATGCTTCTGGGAAGTTTGCATTTAATACTGTACCCATTCCGAATAATAAACCATCTACAATCGCTTGACGATTGATAGCATATACGATTGCTTGACGTACACGTACATCTGCAACTTTTTCGTTTTCTACCCAGTTATCAGGGTCAATAACACCATTTTCAACATCATCAGTAGTACGGTGGTGAAGCTTAAAGCCCATGTACTGATAACCGAAGTCTTGTGTTACATAAGTAGTGATGTGATCAAGAGCGTCAACTGCTTCAAAGTCAGCAGCCGGTACACCGTTAGGCTCAGCAACCATGTCAAGTTGTCCGCTTTCTAATAGACCAGGCATGATAGATTGCTCAATTACACGCCATGTAATTCCATCTAGGTTTGGCGCTCCTTGCCAGTAACCTTCATAAGAAGTTAATACATACTGCTCACCTTCAAGCATATCTGTTAATTGGTAAGGACCTGTACCGATTACTTCACCAGCGTTACGGGAAGCGGAGTGATCTGGCATTTCAAGTACTGGAACATCACCAAAGATGTGCTTAGGTACGATAATAAAACTAGCATCGTATAAAGCATTGATATTTACGTCAGTATAAGTGAATTTAACTGTTTGTGGATCTACTGCTTCCACACTCTCTAAGTTAGCTACATAGTTAGTACGAACTCCACCAGCAGCTACATAATCTTCATCTTGGATTGTTTCATAAGTGAATACTACATCGTCAGCAGTGAATGGCTCGCCATCTTGCCAAGTAGCTTCGTTTAAAGTAAATGTGATTTCAGTATAATCGTCATTAATTTCCCAGCTCTCCGCTAAAGAAGGCTCCCAATCTAAGTTTTCATCAAGTGCAACAAGAGATTCGTGAGTGAAACTTAAAATGTTTGCTTCATAAGCATCAGAGTAAAATAACGGGTTGAACTGATGTCCTGGTGCAGAATACATACCTGCTACAATTGTTCCACCTTGTTGTGGACCTTCTGTAGTCTCTTCACCTTCATCTTCATCTCCATCATCATCTGGTGTATCATCTGTTTGATCTGGTGTATCATCTGTAGTTGTATCATCTTCATCGCCACCACAAGCGACTAAAGTGAATGCTAGTGCTAAAGCAAGGACCAACATAAGCCAAAATTTACTTAACTTCATAATTACAATTACCCCCTTAATATTTCGAAAAATTCTAAAAATATGGTATAAAAGAAAACCTTTTGACCTCTCTCTCGGCCCTCACCTCCTTTAAACAATAAAATCGTATGTTTGAAACTATTATAATAAATCGATCTTATTGCTCTTTTGTATATAAGTGGCAAGCCACGTACTGCTCTTCCCCTTGATGAACCAATTCAGGAATTTCCACTCGACATCTCTCGTGTGCTTCTGGACATCTAGTATGGAAGACACAGCCTTGTGGTGGATTCGATGGACTCGGAAGCTCACCTTGAAGTTTTATTTTCTCCCGTTTTCTTTCAACATTTGGAACTGGAACGGCAGATAAAAGTGCTTGTGTATATGGATGCAAAGGATTGTTATATATTTTAGTTTTTGGTCCTATCTCTGCCATCTTTCCTAAATACATAACCCCAACACGATCACTAATATGTTTTACTACCCCTAAATCATGGGCTATAAAAAGGTAAGTTAAATTAAATTCATCTTGCAAGTCTTCCATCAAATTTAATACTTGAGATTGAACAGAAACATCTAATGCGGATACTGGCTCATCACCAATGATAAATTTGGGATTCATGGTCAATGCCCTTGCGATACCAATTCGCTGACGTTGGCCCCCAGAAAACTCATGGGGATATTTAGTCCTTGCCTCTGAAGTTAATCCTACTTTTTCCAATAAGTCTATTACTTTTTCTTTACGCTCTGCTTTAGTTAACAAGTTTTGAACAACCATAGGTTCTTCAATGATTTCACCAACACTCATTCTCGGATTTAACGACGCGAATGGGTCTTGGAAAACCATTTGCATATCCTTGCGGTAAGGTCGCATTTTTCGATTAGCTAACGTGGAGATATTATCTCCTTGGAAAATGATGTCACCTTCAGTAGGATCTAGTAATCTTAGAATCGTTCGGCCTAGAGTTGATTTACCAGAGCCAGATTCTCCAACAATTCCTAACGTTTCACCTTTATAAATATCAAAAGAAACATCATCTACTGCTTTTACCTGTCCTATCGTTCTTTGTAATAATCCCCCTTTAACAGGGAAGTATTTTTTTAAATTTCTGACTTCTAAGAGTTTTTCTCGTTCGCTCACTAATATACCCTCCTTATTCCTCGTAGAGATAACATCTGACTTTGTGCTTTGAATCGATCTCTAGGAGGTCAGGATTTGCTTCATAACATTTATCCATGACATGTTTACAACGTGGAGCAAATCGACATCCTTTTGGAAAACGGTGTGCAGGTGGAACTGTACCTGGAATCGACTCTAACCGTTCAACATCTGCCTCAAGGTTTGGAATACTTGCCAACAAACCATTTGTATATGGATGTTTTGGTTTTGTAAACAATTCATATACGGAAGCCTCTTCAACAATTTGTCCACCATACATAACTAACACTCGGTCTGCTACTTCAGCGACAACTCCTAGATCGTGAGTGATTAAGAGAATAGAAGATTCAAATTTCTCTTTCATTTCTACCATTAAATCTAGTATCTGGGCTTGTATAGTTACATCTAGAGCCGTAGTAGGTTCGTCTGCAATCAATAGTTTCGGGTCACAAGACATAGCAATAGCTATCATCGCCCTCTGCCTCATCCCACCTGAAAGTTGATGAGGATATTCATTTACTATTTGCTCCGCTCTTGCAAAACCTACAAGTTTAAGTAAATCAACAGCCTTTTTATAGGCTTCGTTTTTCTTCATCTTTTTATGCTTCATCAGTGATTCTGATATTTGATTACCAATTGTAAAAACGGGGTTTAAAGATGTCATCGGTTCTTGGAAGATCATTCCGATATCGTTACCTCGTACTTTTCTTATTTCCTTATCAGATAAAGTAACAAGTTCTTTCCCCTCTAACTTAATAGAACCTTCGACAATCTTACCTGGAGGTGACGGAATCAGGCGCATGATCGATAATGATGTTATACTTTTCCCACTACCAGATTCCCCTACTAATGCAAGTGTTTCACCTTTATTAATAGAGAAACTAACATCATCAACTGCTTTTGCGACCCTATCATTATCCATATAGAAGTATGTCTTTAAGCCCTCTACTTCTAATAGTACATTACTCTTCTGTTTCTCTAGCGACTGTTTCTTAAGTTGTTGTTCCTGCATATATTCACCCCATTTAAAACTATAAACGAACTTAATAATTTTATATTACTAAAATACTTTTTATTTTTTTTGGTAATTTATTCACTTACTATTATAAACTTTTCACTCGTAAGTAATTGTGGAAATTCTTCTATTAACGAGCTTTTGTTTATAGAAAATAATTTATCACAGTTATATCAATAAGTACATAGTTTTCTAAAAATTATTTTTTTTGAAATATTTCGGATGCCTAAGTTTTCAGAATAAAAATAATATTTATTAGCACGTATAATTATGATATCAGCGAATAACAATGCTTTTTTAGAATATTTATTAATACCTATGCATATTAATTCTAATGTAAGAGATTTTTTATATGTTAGATTTCCTATCATCTTTTTTTAATACCGTTTTAGGAAATGAATAGAATATTATATTAAAAACTATTTTTTTGTTTTTTATCTCCATTTAAAAATGGTTTTCAATAAGAACATCATATTTAAATAATTCTTTTTCATAGTATTTGGTATTTAAAATCAAGAATTAGATAAAGAAAACAGCTTATCCAGGGATAGGCTGTTTTCTAATTAGTTATTTTATTACTTCTTTTCCACCCATATAAGGTCTTAGTACTTCCGGGATAACAACAGAACCATCAGCTTGTTGATAATTCTCTAATATGGCTGCTACCGTTCTACCTATAGCTAGGCCTGAACCGTTCAAGGTGTGGACAAATTCCGTTTTTCCTTTCATATCACGCTTAAATCGAATATTGGCACGTCTAGCTTGAAATGATTCGAAATTACTACAAGATGAAATCTCTCGATAGGTGTTATTACTCGGGATCCACACTTCAATGTCATATTTTTTTGCTGCTGTGAACCCTAAATCTCCAGTGCACATATTTAAAACGCGATAAGGAAGTTTTAATAGCTGAAGTACTTTCTCAGCATGGGAAGTTAGAAGTTCCAATTGATCATAAGATTCTTCTGGTTTAACAAATCTGACAAGTTCCACTTTATTAAATTGGTGCTGTCTAATTAAGCCTCGAGTGTCTCGTCCAGCAGAGCCCGCTTCAGAACGAAAGCAGGCGCTATAAGCAGTATATGCTTTCGGTAATTCATTCCCATCCATTATTTCATCTCGATGGAGATTTGTTACAGGAACTTCTGCAGTTGGAATCAGAAAATAATCTTCTTCCCTGATTTTAAAAGCATCTTCTTCAAATTTTGGTAATTGTCCCGTTCCGGTCATACTTACTCTATTAACCATATATGGAGGCAAAACCTCTTCATATCCATTTTCATCCTGATGTAGATCCATCATGAAATTAATTAACGCCCGTTCTAGCCTTGCTCCTTGTCCTTTATAAAACACAAACCGACTTCCTGTAACTTTTGACGCCCTTTCAAAATCGAGAATCCCTAACTCTGTCGCAATATCCCAATGGGGTTTTTCTTCAAATTCAAATTGCGGTATGTTTCCCCATGTTCTAATTTCAACATTGTCTTCTTCGTCTAAACCGATCGGTGCACTCTCATGTGGAATATTTGGAATGGATAATAAGATTTGATTTAATTCTTCATCCACTGATCTCAAAATATCATCAAGAGACTTTACTTTAGTGGATACTTCTTTCATTTCTTTAATAAGGGCATCTGCGTCCTTTTTTTCCCGCTTCAGTACGGATATCTCCTGTGATACTGAGTTCCTTTTATTTTTTAATTCTTCCACTTCTTGAATAGTATCTCTTCGTTTTTGGTCCAGTTCTTGAAAACGATCCAAATCGGAAATATCTTCATTTCGATTATTTAATTTCTCTTTTACTTCACTAAAGTTCGCCCTCAAAAGTTTTACATCTAACATGTTTTTTCCTCCTTCTAATTAACATTCACTTAAAAAAAGCACAGTTTAAATAAGAAAAGCACAAGCGCCTAAGATCACGAGCGTAGGGCAGTGCAGGAATGACAACCTGAAGTCCGCTCTTTGACTTCAGTTGTCACTTCCGAAGTGCCCCGCAGGGATTATGAAGCAACTGAAAAAGTTTAAAACCACTTTTTTCAGTTCCCATGCGAGTAGGCGGTGGAGCTAGACAATACCCGAAGGTGCAAAATCTTACCTTTTAAAGAAAAAAAACTCCCGCCCCTATAATCAGGGACGGGAGTTCACCCGCGTTACCACCCTGGTTGGAGCGTCTGTAGTACGCTCCCACCTCATAACAGATTTATAACGGTTAATCCACCGTAGTAACCTAATTAATTCAGTTACTCTGCTCAGGGACGGATTCACAACTTATTCTCACCGATTCACAGCACCCATCGGCTCTCTGTAGAGAAAATTGGTTGTTACTATTTCCCATCTTCGCTTTTTAAGTATAAATTTATTCCTATCATAACCGAATTTCGTAATTATAATCAAGCATGTACAGTATTTTTTCGAACAATATTTACAAAATATTGGTGCATTCTATTATCGTCGGTTAATTCCGGATGATAGGAACACGCTAAAAACGGACCTTGTTGTGCAGCCACAATTTCCCCTTCAAATTCAGCTAGCACTTCGACGCCATCTCCTACTTCTTGAATAATAGGGGCACGAATAAATACACCAGGAACATCATTCCCGATACCATTTACCTTTAGGACAGTTTCAAAACTTTCCCTTTGCCGCCCGAAAGCATTTCGTTCCACTTTCATATCCATAACAGCAATATGAGGTTCTGTATGTCCCACAAGTTCCTTAGCCATAAGAATTGCTCCAGCACATGTTCCAAATATAGGTTTTCCCTTTGACGCAAACTCTTTCAAAGGCTCATAAAATCCATATTTATTAATCAAACGCCGCATTGTAGTACTTTCCCCACCAGGAAAGACTAAACCATCTAATTCTTCTAGTTGTTCCACTTTTTTCACAGGTATAACATGAACATCAGATGCCTCAAGTGCCCTCACATGTTCCCTTACTGCACCTTGTAAAGCTAATACACCTATGTTTATCATGCTGCTATTCCCCTCTCTCCAAAAAGCTGAAATTACCAGCCACGCTCTTGCATACGGTCTTTTTGCTCTAAAGTAGAGATTTCAATCCCTTTCATGGCTGTACCTAGATTTTTTGATAGTTCCACAATTAATGCATAATCTTGGTAATGAGTAGTAGCTTCAACAATAGCACGTGCAAACTTTTCTGGATTATCGGACTTAAAGATTCCAGATCCCACAAAAACGCCATCAGCACCTAACTGCATCATTAATGCTGCATCAGCAGGTGTTGCAACGCCGCCAGCTGCAAAATTTACCACAGGGAGCTGCCCAGTTCGCTTAATTTCTTGTAATACTTCATATGGTGAACCTGTATTTTTTGCTTCCGTCATCAGCTCATCTTCTGACATAGATATAACTTTTTTAATTTGAGCTTGCATCATACGCATATGCCGAACCGCTTCTACAATATTTCCAGTACCAGGTTCCCCTTTTGTACGTATCATTGATGCTCCTTCTGCAATACGACGTGTTGCTTCTCCAATGTCTCTTGCACCACACACAAATGGAACTGTAAAGTCACGCTTATAAAGATGGTACACTTCATCAGCTGGAGTCAATACTTCACTCTCATCAATGTAATCAACACCCATCGCTTCCAAAACTCTTGCTTCCACAATATGACCGATACGACACTTGGCCATGACTGGAATAGAGACAGCATTTTGAACTTCCTCCACGATAGTTGGGTCAGCCATTCGAGCTACTCCACCTGCAGCACGAATATCAGACGGTACCCTTTCCAAAGCCATTACGGCAACTGCTCCCGCTTCTTCTGCGATTTTAGCCTGCTCTGCATTAACAACGTCCATAATGACGCCGCCTTTTTGCATTTCTGCCATACCCCGTTTTACAAGGTCAGTACCTGTTTGTTTTACCATTTTCTATATCCCCCTATAAATTAACTTATTGTCATATGATATTATATCCTATCACATTATAACGAAAAAATTGAGACTTTCCATAGGAAACATCTCAAAATCCATTCTTTTCATTAAAAAGAAGTTAAAATGATCCTAATTAATGCACTTATTATCTTAGTATTCCAATATTACTATTAAGTATAAGTATGATTAACCCCTATGAAAAGCACAAGCAACTATGTGTCTTCCTCTATTCGTATATCGAAGAATCTGACTAGAAATCCGGTCTTAACTTCCTTCCGCTCCTGCGATTATCGTCGCACGAGAATCCTGCAGGAAAAGCGAGCGTCCTGAAGCAAAAATCAAACAGAATATAACAGAGCCTAAATAAAAGGGAGTGGAGGTCTAATACCTCCACTTCCCTCCTTAAAACCATCCACGAACTGTATCAGCAACACTCGTCCATATTCCTGAAAAGAAATCACCTATTCCTCTCATCATGAGTGCAAACCAACCTGCTTTTTCCACCCCATGATCAGTAACAATTTCTACAGTTCGGTTGCTCGTATTATGACCAGATAAATAATTCTCCACGCCATCTCCAGTATACTCAACTGTCATTGTACCAATGACTTGATTCGCTTCAATTGGAGCAATTAGTCTTCCTTCTTCATCAAATAATGTATCATCAAATTCTACACTATATCCATAGGATTCCTTATCTTCCATTTTAATAAATGCAGTGATTGAGTTTGCGGTGGAGACTCTTACAGTTTTTTCTTTCCCTTTTACAACCGTTATCTCTTCATGCCCATCTATACTCATACCTGCTGGAAATAGTTCTTGTCTAGAAAAATTGGTAAATCCATACTCCATTAATTTCTTTGTTTCTGTAAAACGAGATGGGATACTTTCTGCTTTCATAACAACGGTTATAACACGTTGACCGTCTTTCTCAGCAGTTCCTGTGAAACAATACCCGGCAGCCTCTGTGTATCCAGTCTTTAAGCCATCAGTATATTCATATTGATAATCCTCAACTTCATCAGTTGTCCCAATAAGCATCGTATTCCGGTTTGTTTTCTCTTGTTCGTCAGAATCAAATTCTGATCCCTCTAGAAAAACAAAAGATGGCATACTAGCAGTGTCCAATACTTCAGGAAAGTCATTCACAAGGTGGTATGCTAAAGTGGCAGCTGCTCTTGCAGACATATAACTATCATCATTTTCCCCAGTTCCTTCGGGATGAAGACCTCTGTAGCTACTGTTTGGAAGACCTGTAGAATTAACAAATTGGAAATCACCCAATTCTTCTTCTGCTATCTCCAACAGATTATCCACCCCATATTGCTCACCTACTTCAAGCATGAGTTCTCCTAATCCTAATTCTTTCCCTTTTTGATTCATTCTTTCTACAAAATTCCCTTCAGACCCTGCGATTAATTCTGCTAAAGCAACTGTAGCAGCATTCGCAGATTCAATAGCTACAGCCTTATATAGATCCCTTACAGTATATTCCCCATCTGATCGTAACCAAACAGTAGAATGACCAGCAAAATGGGACATTGCGGCTATATCTTCAGAAATTGGTACATTTTGATCCCAGCTAATCTCACCATTATGAATGGCCTCTAATATCAAGTACTCACTCATCATCTTTACCATACTTGCCGGTGGAAGAGGTTGATCTACATTTTTCTCAAATAATATCTTTCCTGTATCTGCATCAACTAAAATTGCATTTTCTACATTTACATCGAAGTTATCGTTTGCCGTTGCCGTTCCTAAACCAGTAGAAAAGAAACTTACAAATAGAAATACAAATAATAAACTATAAATACCTGAACGCTTCAACATTAAGAAACACCCTCTCCATTTCATCTCTATCTATTATAAATTTTCACGTATATTGCAAAAGAATGTTTATGTGAACAAACGTCATTTTACCATATAAACCTCAAAAAAAATAGATAGGGGAGGACCCTACCTATTATTTTATCCCTATTATTTTTTTCCATTAAAGAGAATAATTTGGTGATTCTTTTGTAATTTGCACATCATGGGGATGACTTTCCTTTAAACCTGCACCGGTAATCCGTATGAATTGCGATTCATTTATTAGTGATTCTATCGTATGAGAACCACAGTAACCCATACCAGCTCGTAATCCACCAACGAGTTGATGAATCGTATCACTAAGGGGACCTTTGTAAGGAATCCTACCCTCAATACCTTCTGGGACTAGTTTCTCAGCATTTTCTTGGAAGTATCGGTCTTTACTTCCCTTTTCCATCGCTCCTAGTGACCCCATTCCACGATACACTTTAAACTGTCTACCTTGAAAAATCTCACGTTCTCCTGGACTTTCACTTACACCTGCTAACAAGCTTCCTAACATTACGGCACTCGCACCTGCAGCAAGTGCTTTCGTAATATCACCGGAATACTTTATTCCCCCATCTGCAATTACTGGAACACCGTGTTTCCTTGCCTCCGTAGCACAGTCATATATAGCCGTTATTTGTGGTACGCCTATTCCTGCAACGATTCGGGTTGTACAAATAGATCCAGGACCAATACCTACTTTCACCACTGTTGCCCCAGCTGCAATCAATTCCCTAGTTGCCTCTGCAGTTGCAACATTACCGGCAATAATATTTAAATTAGGGTACTCCCTTCGTACGTCCCTTACTTTTTCAATTACACCTCTGGAATGTCCATGGGCAGTATCGATAACAAGGACATCAATCCCTGCTTCTACCAATGCTTTTGTTCGCAAATCAGAATCTCCACCAACCCCAACTGCTGCACCAACAAGTAATCTCCCTTGTGGGTCTTTTGCAGAGTTTGGAAATTCAATGGCTTTTTCAATATCTTTAATTGTAATTAACCCTTTTAAAATTCCATCATCATCTACGAGTGGGAGTTTTTCAATTTTGTATTTTTGCAAAACCTTTTGGGCTTCCTCTAAAGTCGTTCCAACCGGGGCAGTAACTAAACCTTCTTTTGTCATAACTTCTTTTATGGGGATGGAGTAATCATCAATGAATCTTAAATCACGATTAGTAATAATTCCAACAAGCTTCATGCTTTCATCTGCAATTGGAACACCTGATATTCTATATTTCGACATCAAATGCTCCGCATCAAAGACCTGGTGATCTTCTGATAGATAGAATGGATTTGTAATAACTCCACTTTCTGAACGTTTAACCCGATCCACTTCTTCCGCTTGTTGTTCAATCGGCATATTCTTGTGGATTACACCTAAACCACCTTCACGAGCAATGGCAATTGCCATTTTTCCCTCAGTAACTGTATCCATTCCTGCGCTCAAAATCGGGATTTTTAATTGAAGAGTTTCAGATAGTTTTGATTTTACACTAACATCCCTCGGAAGCACTTCTGATTTAGCTGGGACTAACAACACGTCATCAAACGTTAATCCTTCTTTAGAAAACTTATTCTCCCACATCGGATTTTTCCCCTTTCAATATTTCGCAAAATATTATTTGTAGCTTATCAACTGGACAAACTACTGTCAAGACAACGATAACCATTTCATTAAGTTCGAAATTATCAGTTTTTTTAAGACGGAAGGAGTGGGCGTAATGGACAACAACCAATCATTTATTACTCTTTTTAAATCAGTGGAATATGCAAAATCGTATTTAAAGCAACGATATCAGTCCTTTGGCTTCTCGTCCCCAACGGAATTAGCTTTTAAAAATGGATATACCCTTGTATATTATATTAATATGGGAGAAACCTATTTCCAACAAGGAAAAAGTGCTCCGTTATCTATACAACCTGTTCTCTATTTTTATGGTTTAAGTAATTGGTTAAAGGGAGCATTATTAACTATTGATCCTGACTATCCAGCTACAACACAAGTATTAGCGCATGGAGTCTCCACGAGGAAAAAGAAAAAACAAGGATATCGGTTTTTGGATGATGAAATTAAAGTACAAAAGGATGGTTTATTCCCGTTTATTTCTAATCAATTATTTAACATGAAGCAATTAACAGGGGAAAAGTATAAAATGAAACATCTATTAATGATAATACCTGAATTAAATAAGTTATTTGAAACACTCGAAAAAGATAAGCCGCTGTTTATCGTAGAATCGCAAATGGAAAAGAGTTCAACTGCAAATAAAAGGGAATATATGAACTTAGACATATCTGATGTACTACTGAAAAAAATAAATCTAACCCCTAAGCAATTTGAAAAAATGGTAAAAGAGAAAATTGGTACAGAACTTATTTGTAAAGAATTAAATAAACACTTGATTATAACTGTTAATGCACATTCGTTATTTCCGCCTGTTTATAAAAATATGGAAAACCAATTTTTTATCCCATCCCATTTACCTTTATACTTTAAAATTCCAGAATTAATGTCACATTATCTAATTCTCTACAACTTAAGTATGATTTGTCGATATGAAATAGAATGGTGGGGAGAGTTATTATATTCCTTTTCAAATAATGATCTTTCTTTTATTGACGCTTTTTTAAATATTACAAAGGTAAAGTCACCACTTTTACTTCAATCCTTATTTTTCCATGATTTTAATTAAATATATAAGAAAAGCGCAAGCGCCTATGATCACGAGCGTAGGGCAGTGCAGGAATGACAACAAAAGTTCGATCTTTGACTTCGGTTGTCACTTCCGAAGTGCCCCGTAGCGATTAAGAAGCAACTGAAAAAGTTTAAAACCACTTTTTCAATTCCTTTTATTTGTATGGCAATGGCTGCGCTCGTCGCTCGCATGATAGGAGAAAACCACTCCTATCATGCTTTTTAAAGATTGCGACGGCTACGCTCATTGCTTAGGGACTGTAAAAGTGGAAAAGCACCACTTTTTCAGTTCCCTTGCGAGTAGGCGATGGAGCTAGACAATGCCCGAAGGTGCAAAAACTTATACTTTCATATTAAAAAATCCCCTTTATAAGGAAGTTTTAATACTTCACCTTCACTTTAAAGGGGATTCTAATTCGATTCATTTAAAATAGATTTAATGCATGCTCGAGGTCACACCATATATCCTGTGGATTCTCCAACCCAACAGATAATCGAAGTAAAGAAGCAGTTATTCCCATTTTTAGTCTCTCTTCTTCCGGAACTACTGCATGTGTCATTGTAGCTGGATGTTGTATTAATGTTTCAGCATCTCCAAGACTAACTGCCACTTGAACTAATGACAGGTTGTTCATTACTTTTTGTGCTGCTAATTTACCACCTTCTACTTCAAAACTAATTAAACCTCCGAAGTTTCTCATTTGCTTCTTCGCGAGATCATATTGATCGAATGATGGATCACCTGGGAAAACAATGTTCGTTACCTTTGGATGCCTTGATAGTTTTTCAAAAATAAACATTGCATTCATACAATGACGGTCCATCCGTATCGCTAAAGTTTTCAAACCCCTTAAAAGCAACCAGGCATCAAATGGTGAAATAACTGACCCTACATCCTTTTGTGTCGTCATACGGACTTCTTGCATAAAATCACTGGAACCAACTGCAAGGCCAGCGATAACATCACCATGTCCACCAATATATTTCGTTGCACTATGAACAACAATATCCGCCCCTAATTTTAATGGTTGCTGGAGATAAGGGGAACAAAATGTATTATCAACCACCACTTTAATATCACTCTTCCTAGCAATAGCTACAATTGACTCAATGTCTACCAGTTTCATTGTGGGATTGATTGGTGTTTCAATATAAATCGCTTTTGTATTCGGACGAATTTTCTCTTCCATTACGTCAAGTTGGTCCATAGAAATAAGATCGAAATCCACTTTAAATTTTTTCTTTACTAATTCCAGCAAACCATATGTGCAACCATAAACACCTTCAGATATTAAAAGATGGTCACCAGTTTCAATTAATGCCATGATAACTGCTGAAACGGCTCCCATACCAGAAGAAAACGCAAGGCCCGATTCCCCTTCTTCAAGATCTGCGATTTTTTCCTCTAGTTCAGTTACAGTAGGGTTTCCTAGCCTGGAATATATATAACCGCTTTCACGTCCGGCGAAACGTGCCTCCCCTTGTTCTGCATTTTCAAATGTAAATGTTGAAGTTTGATACAAAGGTGGTGTTAAACTTCCAAAATGCTTCTTTCTATCGAAAAAACTATGAATCAGTCTTGTCTCAAGGTGTTTATTACTCATCCTGTTTTCCCCCTTTTACTCCCATTATACATAATTTATGGAAACAATAGGTTTTTAATATATTAACAAAAGGGCTTTGCATATTACTTATTACAGATTTTCTGAAAAAGAAAGATATGCAAGTACAGTAGCAAGCCCTTTATGGGTGGGAGTATCAACTTATATATTCACTTACATCTTCAATTATTTCTTCTATATAAAGTTCAGGATGACTTTTTAAAGGAAGAAGCGAGTAATTATTAACTTTTAACATGGGCCTAGTGGGTTCTGTCTCTTCCATGAATATAATTTCTCCGATCAACCCATTATTCAATCGTACTTTTGTTCCAATCGATAAGTTCAATAACATTTTAAGAAATGCATTCAAAACCACATGATCTACTTTACCAAAATGGTCCTTTTGTAATGATTCGATTACTCGATATGGGGATTTTTTCTTTCTATAGTACCTTTCATATGTCATGGCATGATAAATATCACAAATACTTATGATTTTGGCGTATAAATGAATTCGGTTTCCCTTTAACTGCATGGGATAGCCACTTTCATCTTCTCTTTCATGATGTTGAAGAATCCCAAGCATGGCACCTTTTGAAAAACCAGGGACGTTTTCTAACATACGATACCCTAGAAGCGGGTGTTTCTTTACTTCTTCATACTCTTCTATAGTTAATGGTCCTTTCTTCTCAAATAAATTGGATGGTACTTTTGACATCCCACAATCAGATAAAAGGGCGGATATACCTAGTTGAATTACTTCTCCATTTGATAAGTTCATTTTCTTACCAACCATGTAACTAAGTACACTAAGTGAAACCGCATGATAATAAATATAATCGCTTTTTAAACCAAACTGGTGTAATTGCATTAATTGTGTTTTCGTAGGATTTTTTTCATATAATGGTAAAAATAAAGTTCTAATGGAATATGCTTCTACCTTGGATCCCCCTTGCCATTGAGTAAACAGTTTTTTATACTCCTCCACGGAAATTAAAAATTGATCAAAGAAACTTTTACATGATTTGGAATCTATTACTTCATTATTTTTACCATTCTCTGAAATTATCTCATTAGGTTTAAATACTGATCCATCTGCTAAAGTCGATTCAACAGCAACAGAAGGAATTAGAAAAGTATGTAACATGAAAATTAATTCTTCGGAAAGTATCGTATTTTTCCTTATGAGAGGAAAATTTGAATGCTTAAAGATATCTGACTTTACAATACATCCTGGAATTAAATACTCAGTTTTTACATTCATTTTTTTCCCTCCTGAAATACAATAAGTCAATATATAAGTATAATTACATGGGACATACTACCTAATAGTATTTATTTTACCATAATTTACAAACATTTAATATAAGAAAAGCGTAATCGCCTAAGCTCACGAGCGTAGGGCAGTGCAGGAATGACAACAGAAGTCCTCTCTTTGACTTCAGTTGTCACTTCCGAAGTGCCACGCAGCGAGTAGGCGATGGAGCTAGACAATATGAAAAGCGCATTCGCCTATGATCACGAGCGTAGGGCAGTGCA
>NZ_JAHQCS010000086.1 GCF_019042215.1 Evansella tamaricis
GGAGGAATGACAACAGAAGTCCGCTCTTTGACTTCCGTTGTCACTTCCGAAGTGCCCCGCAGCGAGTAGGCGCTGGAGCTAGACAAAGAAAAGCGCAAGCGCCTATGATCACGAGCGTAGGGCAGTTTCCCGTAGCGAGCGTTGCCCGCGGCAAAATAGACACTGCGAAGAATGAGCAGATTTCGCCCTTATGCCAGTGGGGAAACGTCAGCCTTTAGCGTTTTTGAGTAGACACTGTGAAATGGATTCAATAAAATGAGGGTGTCACCAAAAGTTATACTTTTGGGACACCCTCTTATCATTTTAATAATTTTAGTCACGATTCATAGCCAGAAACATTAATATAAAACGAACAAGTTCCATCACAGCCACTAATGCAGCAGCAACATAAGTTAAGGCTGCAGCATCTAAAACCTTTTTCGTCTCCCGTTCTTCATCATTACGAATAACTCCTGTTGAAACAACTTGTTCCATCGCCCTATTAGATGCATTAAATTCTACTGGCAATGTAACTAGCTGGAATAGGACAGCCAATGACATGAATACGATACCTACAAGAACAAGTTGTGGTATTGTCATTAATAGCCCAGCTAGAATAATGAAAAATGCTGTATTCGAGCCGAAATTAGCCAACGGAACTAAGGCATGGCGAAATCGTAAAAATGCATATCCTTCTGCATCCTGCATAGCGTGTCCCACTTCATGGGCGGCTACTGCAGCACCTGCGACAGAATTTCCATAATAATTGTGTTCTGACAGACGTACAACTTTTTGCCGGGGATCATAATGATCCGTTAACTGGCCCTTTACAGGCTCTACAGTTACATCATATAATCCATTATCATATAAGATCTTCTTTGCAACCTGTGCCCCGGTCATACCAGAAGATGAGGCAATTTGAGAATACTTACTATAGGCACTTTTCACTCTCATCTGAGCCCATAGTGGAACTAGCATTAAAATAGCGATATAGATAAGAAAACCACCGAATGTATCAAACAACATGGTTCCAAACCTCCTAATACGTCTGTTTATATCTTGATTGTTTCTTCTAAAATTTTATAAAAACTTTTTATAGGTGTCAATTAATTTGAACTCTACTATATTCTCCTTCTTTTCCGTTTTAATTCCTTTTCTTTTTCCTGTTCCGCACGGTATTTTCTCCAACCTGTATAGGATAAAGCAAATATAATGGCTCCGCCTATCGTTAACATTACCCATATAAGTGAAGGGTCCGATGCTCCGTCCTCTGTACCATCATATATATAAATTAACTGATTTTCCATTAACTTCAAATGTTCTGCTAAATTAGAATCTTGTCCAAAGGAAGACCGTAACGACTTAAGGTACTGAATTTGAGAATCGGTCTTGTAATAATTTTCATGAGACAAACTTACTCCCCAAGCCGGTCGGACTGTTTCATAATTTTCCACAAACAGATTAAGTGCTTGCTGGAATTTCTGAGCATCTCCTTCATTAACTGCGTTTCTCATGGATGTCAACGGTGCAAATAGTGAATCCTTTGTTCCTTTCCATAGTGGTTGACTAGACGAGTCATAAACGTCGACTAAAAGTCGAAGCTTGGATGCCTTTTTCACCCGGTCTTCATGCGATAACGACACAGAGACTGCGGCTTCCGTTGCTTCCTCATAGACAGAAGTTATTACTTGAAGTTCCCTCATGGTTAAATCATAATCGGATGCCTTTATTTCTAAAAACTGTTCGGAAAAATATTCCAATAATTGCTTTGCGTCTTCATAATGACCTTGTTTGACGTAATGTAAAATAGTATCACTTGTTTTATTTAAGTCTCTCCATAGATCCCGCTCCCCATTTACATCTTCGGCTGCGACTATGTGAAACGGCCAAACGATTAGAATGGAGAATATCAATAACATCTTGAATAATCTTTCAGCCATGTGCCTGTCCCTCCTCTTATTCATACTCTATCGTATGATAGATTGGACAAGAGTAGACCTGAAAGATTTAGAGCTCCCGTTTCACAGCTTTTTTATTCAATATATAGACAAGGAATAGAGAAATCATACTTAACCAAAAGGTAAAATAAGCAATTTCACTATAATACATATAGATGGACCGGGCAACCCAAGGATGCATTCCATAAATATAATCTATCACATCATTATGTAAGGTCCAAACAGCAACCGCGATTAAATGCCACGGTTTAATCCGGTAGTATGGACTGTACAACAACCCTTGGACAGCCATGCCCAAGTGAGAAAAAATTAACATATACTGCTTCCAAGTTAATGTATCACCGGCAGTTGCAGATGCAACAATCATGACAACCGCCCAAATACCATATTTAAATAACGTGACTGCAGCCAAAGCCTCCACAAGTGGGAAATTCCTTTTGAGTAAAAAAGCCCCAAGAACAATACAGAAAAACAAGCTGGCAGTTGGACTGTCTGGTACAAATACTAGGAATATCTTAGGTGTTATTGCTAATTGTGCATCATACCATATGTAGCCATATATTGTTCCTCCAATATTAATCAATAAAAGAATCCATAAAAACGTCCGATTACGTAATAATTGGAGTAAACTCTCAAAAATCATGTACATCTTCCTTTTCCTTTCTCATTTTAAGAAAAGCGCAAGCGCCTTGGTCACGGGCGAAAGTCACTGCCTCTTCCTCAACAAACATCTCTCTGAAGTATATCCTCCAACATGGCAACTCGAATCATACTCAAGAGTAGCAACGCTCGTGTGCTGCCACCGAAGTAAATCCTCGTTGCTGGAGCTAACAACTAAGAAAACTTTTACTATCTTACATCTTAAAAAAAGCTGACTGAACATATTCAGTCAGCTTTCATTTCCAATGGAATTCATTTATTATTCATCAGGATTTTGGCCATCATTAGCAATAAAGGCGGCTAATGTTTCAAGTTCCTCATCAGTTCCTTCAAATTGACCAGCAGGCATTCCTTCAGCCCCATTGATGATAATATCCATAACTTCTTCTTTTGAATAATCACTCTGGAAAACACTTGGAGCTGCTGCTCCACCTAACATATCTCCACCGTGACAATTAATACAATTTTGTTGTGTTGTCCATATTTCAAATCCTTCTGCCGTTTCATCTACCTCAACATCTTCCACTATGGCCCCTTGCTGCGCCGCCGCTTCCCAGTCATGGTGATCAACCGCTTCCCATGTTAAAAATATGACACAGGCAACTGCAATTAACATGATGCTGCTAGCAATTGGACGCTTAATTGGTCGGCGTTCTGGGCCACGATCTAACCATGGAGCAAGTAGTAGTGCTCCAAAGGCAATTCCAGGAATCACAACTGCTCCAATCACTGTATAAGGACCTGATGCAAATTCATACTTTAATAGCTGATACAAAAACAAGAAGTACCAGTCTGGTAATGGTATGTAACCGGAATCCGTTGGATCTGCCATTCGTTCTAGCGGTGACGGATGAGCAACGGTTAAACAAAGATACCCCACTAAGAAAACAGCACCTACCATCCATTCGCGAAGCAAGAAGTTAGGCCAGAATGCCTCTGTTTTACCTGGGTATTCGGAATAGTCTTTTGGTATATTAGGTTTTCTTTCAGCCGGTACCCGTGAGTCACCGACAAATTTCATACCTTTCCCGCGATGCATAGCTTTCCCTCCTTTTCAATTTCCTCTCCATTTTACAATGGTCCGGAAATACCCTGTTTACGAATCATATAAAAGTGTGCTGCGAGAAGTCCTAAAAGAGCTCCTGGCAAGAAAAATACATGAATCGCAAAGAATCGAGTTAATGTTTGTGCCCCAATGATTTCTCCGCCTGCTAAGAGCATCTTTGCAAATCCCCCAACAACAGGAGCTGCTTCTGCGATTTCTAAACCTACAACTGTAGCAAAGTAAGCTTTCATGTCCCAAGGAAGTAAATATCCTGTAAAACCTAAGCCTAGCATTACGAAGAAAATAAGTACCCCAACAACCCAGTTTAGTTCTCTAGGTTTTTTATATGATCCTGTAAAAAATACACGTAATGTATGAAGGAACATCATGACAATAACTAAGCTCGCGCCCCAATGGTGCATTCCACGAACGATTACCCCGTGTGTCACTTCATTCTGCAAGAAAAATACTGATTCATACGCATGAATAATATCCGGTACATAATACATTGTAAGGAACATTCCGGACAATATTTGAATGACGGTTACAAAGAACGTTAAACCACCAAAACAGTATACAAATGCGGAGAAGTGATGAGCAGGGTTCACGTGTTCTGGAACTTCGTGATCTGCAATATCCCGCCACATTGGTGTGATGTCTAAACGCTCATCAACCCAATCATAAATTTTTTGTAACATTCCATTTCGCCCCCTTCTTCACTGACTTAAACAGAATTCCGTTGAATCGGTCTGCCTAAATAAATTGTACCATCACGAACTTCCATATCATACACATCCAACGGTCTTGTTGGAGGTGTATTAGGAACGTTTTGGCCACTTTTTTCAAACCTTCCATCGTGACATGGGCAGAAGAACTGGTTAGGAAATTCTTCATTTGTATCCCAGTTTACTACACATCCCATGTGTGTACATGTAGGTGAAAGTGCAATAATATTGTCACCTTCTCTATAGATCCAGGCGGTCCTGGATTGGTCTGATGTATACCATGCATCTTCTACTGTTACTTGAAAAGTAAACCGTTGCGGCTCTTCTGTCAATTGATCCACAGTCGCAACAGAGACGAAATCAGATTCTCCTGCTGCCTCTAAAGCAGGATCTAATGCAAAACGTACCATCGGGCTTATCATAGCAGCAGCCATAAAACCGCCGACACCCATTAAGGAATAAGATAAAAATTGCCGCCTTGATACTTTGTGTTCTTTTTCACTCACGATCTTCCCTCCTCACATCCATGTTCTTAAGATAAACACACACAAAAATAGATACTAAGACATACTCATGATAGCCCAATATTTCTACGTATGTCAACAAAATCTAATAGGGCATTTTATGTATTATATTCCTCTTTCCCTCTTTTAACAGGTTCTCCTTGCCATTTATCAGCTATTAGTGGGATCAGTTGTTTTAATTGCTGATCAATGATTTGTTTTTTATAGGTGTCCTCCATACTTTCCAACGATAAAGAAGGGATCCAAATGAGCATATCCGGTAAATTCCTCTCTACCTTTTTCCACTCACTATCTGAAGTGACATAAAGGATATGTTTAAAACCATTATCAAATAAATGATGGTCCCATGCTACTAACCTCTTTAGCCGATCATCCTCATCCTCTTGGGATAAGTAGGTGAATGGAGCGATCTGAAATACCCTCCCCTTAAACTGGGTTTCCAGTTGATCCGTTAAAATGCTCGTAAATTCTCCCATTGAAACTTTCCCTTTTGGGTCTTTTTCCCAATCTAAAGGTATTAACGGGATAATGGCAGTATCGACATATTCTTTTGCTTTTAAGTACATGTCCATTTGTTCAGTAGTCCATTTCAATGCACTCTCTCCTTTCTTATGTACATTTTTCCCATACATATACGTTTTACCAGAAAATAAATATTTTAGCCATTGTGAAACTACACTTTCTTCGTTGTATAACTAGCTTGTTACAACTCTGTTGTTAGTTAGTCATTCGTTCCATGTTGCTCCCTTGCCACGGACGATCAACGAGCCTCCTCAGCTCTCTGTGGTTATTCAAGATGTTCTGTCGCCTGCGGGGTCTCGTTCTGCTCGTTCTTCCGTAGGCGTCTCGCACACTTCCACTCATTCCTAAAAAATCTTGTTATATTGGCGTATATTTTTATTCTCCATTTTCCTAGAGATCTACTGTGTAAATACACTATCTTGGTTAAAAGTAACTAGTTCATTCTAAAACTCTGTTGTTAGTTAGTCATTCGTTCCGTGTTGCTCCCTTGCCACGGACGATCAACGAGCCTCCTCAGTTCTTCTTTGATAATACAAAGCTTAATAACTCCCAAAAGAAAAGCCCTTAACTATCTAGGGCTTTTAGATCATTGTATTTTTTTACCAAATCATGAAAGGTCGTTTTGTCTCCTCTCGATAAGGCTTGATCAATTTCGATCTCCAGTTGGTTCAGACGGAACGATCTTAAGGATTCCTCTAAAATCATTTCGGCAAGCAGGCTCTGTACATTTGCTTCATCTGTGTTAATGGGAAGATACGGGTTTTCCTCAAGAACCGCAATATACTGAGGGATGGACTGTTTGTCCTTGAAATTTAATTGAACGTAAATATCCTCAGTGCGGTTTAAGCGAATGTCATGGAATGATTTTTCGGCATCCATCGTTACATGTTGATTTTTATGAAAGGCAAAAGGAACACTATCAACATCATTAGCAGAAATCAATAAAGCTTTTGGACAATATTCCGCTTGTTCCACGAAATGGACCCGCTCCATTAAGACATCGTCACTCATGAGAAAATTCAACAACCACGCACATTCCCTACGTTTCAGCTGGTACTGATCCAAAAACCATTTTAGAAAATCACGTTTTTCCAATACCGGAACAGGATTATTCATCATTTCCCCTCCCCCTATTTTCTTCGCACCTGAGGAAGTAACCTAAGCTGTCCACTATAGAAAGACAAAACAGTGACTCTTTCATACTCTCTGTTTCTTTAATATATTCTACATGCAAGCAAATAATCCTTTTAAAAATCAAACCTTCTTTGATTTTATTTTTTTCTTTTTTTGTATGGATGTAAAAACAAAAATTCACAATTGTCAATTCTTTCAGAAGATAATATTTGAAGATATTGCAGCATTTGGATAACCCTATCTTCAATGATATTCTCAGGTTGATCAAAATAATAATTATCCACGAAGGGCGAAAGTTTGCCTACAATCTCTTTTTTTTCAACAGCACTGCCGTCTGAAAGCACTGCTATTATTACTTCCACCAAAAATGGTAACTGTGGAATTGCCCGCTTATATAATTGAATGTAAGAGCGGAGAAACCTGTCTAATATTTCCTTAACCGATAGACGTTGTCCTTTTTCCCATTCTTTGGTAACTGTTAGTTCTTCCCCTTCCTGAATCCACCTTTGTCCATAACAAAAATCATATAAGAGGGAAAAGCAGTCAGGATAGGAATAAAAGTGTCTCCCATACCCAAACCTCCATCGCTCTTCCGGAAAAGATTCTTCAGTAGACAGATGACTCAATATCTCCTTTAATTGCTTCCTGTAGATCGTCCCATTTTTTGTGAGACGGACTTTATTATCTTCCACAAAGTCCATAAAGTGAAATATATCATCTATGATCACTAACTCATCATCTTGCGTAAAAGGAATGATAATACTATTTTCCTTAAACTGTTCCCAAAAATAATTACCGATCCACTCCTTCAATTCAAGTGGAATGATACATTGATTCCAGTTATCTTCAAAAATCCATCCTTTTCTTTTGAGTGTCTCTAATAAACTTGGAAGTTCTTTTCTGTAAGACTGTTTTAAACAAGTGGATAATTCATCCGTTGGAAATGAGATAGAAGACGAAAAGGACATTTGAAGCAACAGTTGCTGCTCTTTTTCTTGTAACGAATTCCATTGGTCTATAGTACGGACTTCATCCAAGAGGGTTTTGACTAATGCTTCTGTGATTTCCTGTCTGGAATGGGTATTACAAGATAAACCCAATGTCTTCACTCGATTTACTAACTCCGATTGCGGTTGGGACAATAGAACTTGAACGAGTTTCATGTTGATACCCCCACAACATTCATTTTCCTGTAGTATGTGGAGGCAAAGGTTAATCTATGAAAAAAATTTTCCATCTATAAAAAAGGGATTCATTATTCGTTCCCTTTCCAGTTTGAAAGCCGTTCCTCTATATCAAATCGGTGTGGTTGAGATTCTAATAGTTTCTCAAGGAGGGTGACCCCTTCTTTTTTATTTCCAATCTCTAAAAAGGCATTTGCTGCTTCCTCCATCAAATCTCCATCTTCCATATGGGACAACGCCTCCCGATAAGCCTCTACTGCCCCTTCTAAATCATCCGTTTCATATAATGCCTTCCCTTTAAATCGTTCAAACACCGGGTCATATTCACCAAAATCACTGAGAAAGGACAACAGCTCCAGAGACTCTTCATATTGTTCCGATTGATGGAAATAGAGAAGGAGTTCTTTAACTGCAGCTGTATTAGAAGGATTTATGGCAATTCCCTTTTCAAGGAATTCCTTAGCCTTTTCTCCACTTCCCTTCCTAAAGTGAGCTTTTGCCATTTCCATGTAAAGCTCATCATTATATTCATCCTTTAATAATCCCGCCTCTAAGGTGTCAATAGCTTGTTCAAATTGATTATTTCCCTGAAGTGCCTTTGCCAAGTATGGATAAAGTGTTGTAAAGTCCGGATCCAACTCTTTCAGTCGTTTGAATTGCTTAATAGATGTTTCATAATCTTCCATTTGTAAGGCAGTATAGGCGTAGCCAAAAAGGGAGTCCGGATCTTCCCTCTTTTCAATCCCTTTTTTATAATATTCCAGTGCATCCTCAAATTGACCGGTTGCACTGAACGCCTCTGCAAGACGCAACTCTGGTACTACCGGGAAATCATCAGTTAGTCGATGCTGATGTATGACTTTCTTGAAATACGGAATTGACCGTTGATAGTCTCCGCGGCTTAAGTAAAATTCCCCTAACCCGTATTGAATAATTGGTTCATCAGGACTGTATTTTTCTGCCACTAATAACTTCTGCTCTGCCACTTCTTCTAACCCTTGGGATTGATAAATATCTGCCAAAAGCATCTGGGCCTGACTATAAGCGGGATCACTAACCCTTATCTCCGATAACATATCAATGGCATCTTCCTCTTTCCCAAGTTCGCTATAGCATTCTGCTGCAAAAACAAATAATTCTCCATGATCAGGATACTGAAACATCAAATCTTCAATCAAAGGTAATGCCCTATCAATTAAACCTAGATCGTAATACAACTCACTAATGCTGCGCTTAACCTCATCGTCTCCATTTTTTGATAATTCCTCGAGACTGTTTAACCCTGCTTCGTGATTTCCCTCTTCAATCATATTAATTGCTGATTGTAATTGTCTGTTCATCCCTTATCCCATCCTTTAAACTCTCTCCTTCCCATTTTAACGGAACAAAAAAAGGAGTCAAACAATCTTAACTCCTTACGTACTATCGTTATCCGAATACCGGTGTATATCTTGAATGGGTAAGAATTTTTCTGGTACTAATGATGTTAGTTCCTCCCCCTTCACTCCCTCTATACTCCATTGTTTTCCCACTTTGACAACACGCCCTTTTAAAACAACTATATCTGGCACTTCCATTGGCCTTTCCCCAACATGAAACGTTCCATACATCAAATAGTCTGCATCACTCCCCATAACAAGGGAGCCTTTTTTAGGAAAGAGGCCTATCCTTTTAGTTAAAAAGACTGAAATGGGTTCGCCTAGCTTTGGAAAACCTATATAGGAATTAATTCTAAATGTTTGTATTATTTTGGCCCAAGTATCTTCAATCTGCCTCTTCTTCTTATTGGACGTTACTTTAGACGACGGAACACAAATGAGTAACATACGTTTTGGGAACATAGCTTCAAATAGGCGCTGCCAAGGGGTAGCCTTTAACATATGAACAGAATCTGTGGAGATAAATAAAATAGAAATGGACTGCTGTTTTAATCTTCGTATCCACGATTCTGATAATCGTGACAGGGGAACTCTGACAGCATGAACATAATCGAGGGGGCAATCCTTTAATGAATCACGTTCGAGCTTTAATCGGTCCATACACTCACTTTCATATTTTATATCAATGAGATGAACAAATGCTGTGAATCCGTATAATAGGAGCCTTTTCACATAGGAGGAACCTGCGTCTTTTCGAAAAACTTCTCCAACGTTTTCTTCAATAGTAACCTTACCTGGAACTACTTTAAAGTTCTTTGTGGATAACTGTATGATCCCAGAACGTTCCTGTGGTAAATCCGAATACCGTACACGCCCTTCTTCAATCCAAAGGTCCCTAGTTAGTTCTGCATCATCTTGAGAAACGGACATAACATATTTCAATGGCCTCCCCTCCTCCCTACTGAAAAATTATGTATGAGAAGGGGATAATATGTTAACTCATTTTTCGGATAATAGATTTAAATGCTCAAAAAAGTTCGGATAAGAAACCGCAATTGCATCCGTATTTTTCACAGTAATAGAATCAGCAGAAATCAAACCACACAGTGCCATCGACATTCCAATTCGATGATCTCCAAAACTATCGACTGTACCACCGTGAAGGGGAGTTGGTCCAATAATCCTCATCCCATCTGGAGTAGCTTCTATATTTGCTCCTAATTCTTTTAACTGACTAACCATCGTATCAATCCGATTTGTTTCTTTTACTTTTAACTCTTCTGCATCTTTAATAATTGTTGTCCCATGTGCCTGTGTTGCAAGTATAGCTATAGCTGGTATTTCATCAATTAATCTTGGAATAAGTTCTCCTCCGATTGTCGTCCCAACTAACTTACTAGTCTTTATATGTAATGTCGCAACAGGTTCTTCCCCGAATAACGTTTCATCGGAAATGGTCAGGTCCCCTCCCATCTCCTTGAGTACATCAAGTATTCCAGTTCTTGTAGGGTTAATTCCCACATCCTTTAATACAACTTCACTATCTTCGGTAATGGCACCTGCCACTAACAAAAAAGCAGCAGAAGATATATCCCCTGGGACTTTAACCATCGTGCCTGTTAACGTTTGTCCCCCTTCGATAGAAACAGATCTATCATCCACATTCACCTCTACACCAAAAGATTGAAGCATCCGCTCTGTATGATCTCTGGAGCGGTATGGTTCTGTCACAGTTGTAGTTCCTCTTGCCCCTAATCCCGCTAATAAAATAGATGATTTCACTTGAGCACTGGCAATAGGGGAAACATAATGGACACCCCTTAAATCTCCACCACGGATAAATAACGGGGTATACTGTCCATGCTCCCTTCCATCCACAGTTGCATTCAACATTTTTAATGGTCCGGTCACTCTTCCCATGGGACGCTTCGCAATCGAATCATCCCCTACAAGAATCGAAGAAAAGGGAGAGGTCGCAAGGATTCCTGCCAGCAGACGGATCGTTGTCCCTGAATTCCCAACATCCAACACAGCATCAGGTTCTTTTAATCCCTTTAAACCAGAGGATTCTATAATGATTTTATCCCCGTCTTCCACGATGGATACTCCTAACTGTTTCATACAGCGCACGGTACTTAAACAATCTTCCCCTTTTAAGAAACCAGTAATTTCCGTTGTACCCTTTGCAATGGAACCAAACATGACTGCCCGATGGGAAATAGATTTATCCCCCGGTATCGTAACCATTCCACGTAGTCCGTTTTTTAACGGCTGAATCTTTTGTTCCATACTTTTCAACTCCTACGGCGTATCGTACGTTTCATACATATGATCGTTTAGTATTTTTTTAGCTAAAAGTAAATCCTCTTTGGAGCGGAAACTTAAGCGAAGAACTCCCATGATATCTTCCCTCGCTTCAATAATTTGAATATTAGTGATACTGATTTTTTCACTTGCCAAAATCCCAGTAACATCAGAGATAACACCTGGATGGTCTGGGACATCGACATATAAGTCATTGAAAGGCATCATTGCGCCCTTTTTTCCGATTGGAAGTTGATCCCTTAATGCTTTTGCTTCAGCAAAAAAGGAGTAAATGGCTTCCCCATCCCCTTGGTTTAACATCTCTCTCACATTTTTCATGGCGTATTCCCAATCTGAAAGCATTTCCAATAGGGGTTCTTTATTATTTAATAAAATATCTCGCCACATCGATGGAGAAGAAGAGGCGATTCTCGTAATGTCTCTAAATCCACCGGCAGCCAATTGAGATACAATCGGGAATTCCTGGCCCATTTTCCCCGTTTGATGAACGAGTGAGGATGCAATAATATGTGGTAAGTGACTTACCATTCCTACGAAACGATCGTGATCATTGGGGCTTAATTCAATAAATCTCGCTCCGGTTCCACGTAACCAATTTTGTAATTGAATCACTTTGGAAGAAGGGGTTCCTGGAGTTGGTGTAACAATATAGAAGGCATTTTCAAATAACCTGCCGTTTGATGCAGTAACTCCTGATTTGTGGGAACCAGCCATGGGGTGCCCTCCAATAAAATGAACCCCCATCTTTTGTAATTCCATTCCTTTTTCCACTATTGTTTTCTTTGTACTTCCCACGTCTGTCACAATACAGTTTTCCTGAAGATGAAGTTGCCTTAATTCATCTAAAATGGATACAGCACTTTGGACAGGGGTTGCTATTATTATTAAGTTTGCAGTCGGTACCTCTTTTTTATAATCCACTGTTTCCCGGTCGATGACTTGAAGGGAAAGTGCCAATTGCCTTGCTTTCTCATCCAGATCAAAACCAATTATCTCACAGTTTTGATGTTCTCTTTTAATGGAAAGGGCCAATGAACCTCCGATCAGCCCTAAACCGATAATTACAACACGCTTCCCCACAAACGGACCCTCCTGTTACGGTAATTTCTTCAATAATTCGATTAACTTTTCATTTTGTTGTTTCGTCCCTAGTGTAATTCGTACAGAAGTGGGAAAACCAAGCGCTTCACCATTTCTAGTTATAAAACCGTTCTTTAGTAAATAGTCAAAAATTTCTGAGCCGGGTTTTTGAAGATCCATTAAGATAAAATTTCCGTGTGATGGATAATATTTATATCCTTCTTCGTTACAGAACCTTTCAAAACGTTCCATTTCCTCCCGGTTTTTCTTGTAACATTCCTGAATGAACTCTTGATCTAACAATGCTTCATAGGCAGCACGCTGTGCGAAAGTATTCGTGTTAAACGGTTCCCTGCCAGGATCAACCGATTGGATTAGTGACTCATTAGCAATCCCATAGCCAATTCGCAGGGATGCTAGTCCATAAGCCTTGGAAAAGGTTCGTAGAATCACTAAATTAGAATATTCCTTCAGTAATGGTATTGTATCTGGGTAATCCTGTGCCGCCACATATTCGAAATATGCTTCATCACTAATAACAAGTACATCCTTTGGAACACGTTTAATAAAATCCAAGAACGACTTTTCTCCAACATATGTCCCAGACGGGTTATTTGGATTACATACGAATACCATCTTTGTATTTTCATCGATTGCTTCTAACATGGCATCCAAATCATGAACACCATCTTCTAATGGGACCTCTTTCACTTCTGCCCCTTCGATCACTGCATTATGACGATATTGAGGAAAGGTTGGAGTGGCAGTAACTATGTTATCCCCCCCCGTAAGGAAAGAACGGCAAAGAATTAAAATGACATCATCGGATCCATTTCCAAAAAGGAGTTCCGTCTCCTTTACTCCCAGATGTTCCGCAACCCCTTCACGCAATTCCCTCGCATATCCGTCTGGGTAAATAGCCAACTCATTAAATGAATCTTGAATGACTTGTTTTACTCTCGGTGAACAACCATACGGATTTTCATTGGATGCTAACTTAATCACCTCATCCAAACCTAACTCTCGCTTTACTTCTTCAATTGGTTTTCCTGGTTGATAGGCTACTAAACCTACCATCGATGGCTTAACTCGCAAAATAATCTCCCCTAACGTTTACATCTTTCCCCTATATCCTATTACGAAATGAGTTCCAGGACAAATTCTTTTATCTCGCCTAAGGCATTCGCTTTATCCCTTTCCTCCATTAAAGCGCATTTCTTCTCCCCAATCAAGTGAACAAGTGCACTTCCAACAATCACTCCATCGGATATGGTATGAAAATATTTTACATGTTTTCGTTTAGAAATACCAAACCCAACAAGCACAGGAACATCTGTCATCGATTTAACCGTTTGAATAGATTCCTCGATCCGATCAGAAAAATTCTCTCTTGCCCCAGTGACACCAAGGGAAGAAACAAAGTATAAAAAACCATCTCCATGCTGACTAATAGTAGCCATTCTGGATTGGGAGTTTAATGCAATTAAAGAAATGAAGGAGATTCCCTCCAAGTGACATTTTTCCCTTATTTCTTCACTCTCTTCCAATGGTAAATCAGGTATCAATAAGCCATCTATTTCTGCTTCAACCATTTTTGAAATGATTTCCGTTTCACCATAAGCTAAGATTGGATTGATATAAGTAAACAAGACTACAGGTATTGTTAATCCCTTTCCTCTGGCTATTTTGATCCCCTCAATAGCACGAATGATATTTCCACCATTTTTCAGAGATCGTCCCCCCGCCTCCTGAATCACTGGACCATCTGCTAATGGATCGCTGAAAGGAACTCCCCATTCAATGGCATCCACCCCTGCTTCCTGTAGTGTTAAGGCAATATCAATGGAGACATCCATCGTAGGGTCACCTGACATGACATAAGGGACAAATAAATTTTTTTTATTTTGAAAAGATTGATCAAGTAATCGATTCATTTCGTTCCCTCCCCTATCTCTCGCTGTATAGTATGAACATCTTTGTCTCCTCTTCCAGACAGACAAACCAATATCGTTTCTTCTTGCCTCATTTCCTTCGCCCGTTTTATCGCATAGGCTACTGCGTGTGCCGATTCTAGTGCCGGTAAAATACCTTCTAAATGACATAAAGCCTTTAACGCCTCTAAAGCTTCTGTATCTGTAATCGGTTCATAGGACACTCTCTCAATATCTCTAAGATGAGAATGTTCTGGCCCGATACCTGGATAGTCTAATCCAGCAGAAATGGAATAAGGCTCTGTTATATTACCTGATTCATCTTGGAGCAAATAGGACATGGACCCATGGAGAACTCCAACTCTCCCTTTAGATAACGTCGCAGCATGTTCCTGTGTTTCCGTGCCTTTCCCCGCCGCTTCTACTCCGGTTAACGTTACATTTCCATCTTCTATAAATGGATAAAACATTCCAATGGCATTACTTCCTCCACCTACACAAGCTATAATTTCGTCTGGGAGTTTCCCAGTCTCATTCAAAAATTGTTCTTTACTTTCCCTACCAATGACAGATTGAAACTCCCGAACCATTTTTGGATATGGATGTGGTCCCACTGCTGATCCGATTAAATAGTAGGTATCCTCTACGTGTGTTACCCAATGTCTAATCGCTTCATTTGTAGCATCCTTTAATGTTCTGCCCCCACTAGTTACCGGTATAACTTCTGCGCCAAGGAGTTTCATTCGGAAAACATTTAATTCCTGACGTTTCATATCCTCTTCTCCCATAAATACTTTACACTTTAAACCGAATCTAGCAGCAACTGTCGCCGATGCTACTCCATGCTGTCCCGCTCCCGTTTCTGCGATAATTTGCTCTTTCCCCATCCTCTTAGCTAATAAAGCTTGGGCAATTGCGTTGTTTATTTTATGAGCCCCCGTATGGTTTAAATCTTCCCGTTTTAAATAAATGCTTGCACCGCCTAAAAATGTTGATAACCGGTCAGCTTTTGTTAATGGTGTAGGTCTTCCGGAATAACATGCCCATTCGTTGTGAAGTTCCTTAAAAAAAGACTCATCCTTGCACACTCTATCAAAGGCATTTTCTAATTCTTCTAAGGCATACATTAATGTTTCTGGAACATACTTCCCTCCAAATTTTCCAAATCTCCCAAATTGATCTGGTGCATGGTAGCTTTTCTTTACCGTTAGTACCATCTTAGTCATCTTCCTTTCATCCTTTTGTCCACCAGTCTCAATACCAGAAGACAAATCAATTCCAGTCGGTTTATAGTCTAATAACCTAGTAATATTTAATACATTCACTCCACCGGCAATAAAGCATGGAACATGCTGCCGATTTGCTTCCTTGCAATAAGAAGGGACACTTTCCCAATCAAACGTAATGCCACTCCCCCCCCATTGACTTTCCGTCTTTGTATCGATAATAAACCCATCTATTATACCTTCATAATTACTTAAAGTCTCAGGACCCTTCTCCTGATGATGTATTGTTTTAAAAATCTCCTGTTGAATGATGGACCGTAATTGGTTAATCTTATCAGGTGATTCAGTACCATGGCATTGAATAACTTGTAACTCACAAGAATTTATTACTTCTACGATTCGATCATTTGTTTCATTGACAAAAACGCCTACCATTTTTTGATGGGGTTGTTTTGGTTTTCGTTTTTGCCATATCGCTACCACCTCGGGATTTACTTCCCTCTTACTTTTAGCAAAAATAAAGCCAATATAATCAACACCACTTTCCACAGCTTTCTTATAATCTTCAAAGGATGTCATTCCACAAAACTTAAGAAGTGTATTCATGATTATGCCTCTCCTCAAACCAGCCCCTAAGAAGATCCCCTTTATTTTTTTCCAACATAAATGCTTCACCCACTAATAAACCATTTACATGGGTCGTTTTCCTTAAATAGTCCACATCCTCTTTGGTTTTTACTCCACTTTCACTAATAAATAATATATCTTTTGGTAACATAGCAGCAAGATGTCTAGATGTTTCCAATGACGTTTCAAAGGTTTTTAAATTTCGGTTATTTACTCCTATTAATTTCGGTTTAATCGCTGATAAAACATTGTCTACTTCCCGCTCATTGTGCACCTCAACTAATACATCCAAGTTTAGCGATTCTGCCTGTTCATATAATTCCTTTAACTGACTGCCATCAAGAATAGCAGCAATTAATAAAATTGCATCTGCTCCTAATGCCTTTGATTGGATAATCTGTTTTTCATCAATAATAAAATCTTTTCGCAAAATAGGCACATTAACTTTTTGTTTAATTTCCGTTAAATAACGGGGGTGTCCTTGAAAGAATTGTTCATCTGTTAACACTGAAATACCATCCACCGATAATTTTTCATACGTTTCAGCGATATTTAAAGGATTGAAATCTTTTGTTAATACTCCCTTTGAAGGACTCGCCTTTTTCACTTCAGCAATTATACCAACAGGGTAATTCGGGTTTGCAATTGCCTCATATAAGGAGCGCTTCACGAATGCCTCTTCAATCCTCATCTGTTTCGGGATCTCTTCTATTTCACGTTTTTTTTGTTGTACAATTGTATCTAAAATGGTCACTTTGCAAAAGCCTCCCTCGCTCCTCTTAAGCGGTCTAAATGTAACAACACGGGGTTTCCTAATGATTGTCTTGCCTGATCTACCCCATCCTTAATTGTTTTTGCTTTTCCAAAAACATACAATGCTGCCCCTGCATTTAATAATAATATATTTGTCCCTTCATCTGGACCTTTTCCAGTAAATAAACGCTGAATAAATTCTCCACTGTCTTGAGGGGATTTTACAAGTAAAGGAGCAATAGTTCCCCGGGTCATTCCTACATCTTCCGGACTAATGACATATTCATTTATTTGCCCTTGATCTACTTCAGACACAAAAGTAGGTCCTGTAATGGTAATCTCGTCTAACCCGTCTTCACCGGTCACAAACATTGCCCTTTCGATGCCTAATTCCAAAGAGGCTTGTGCCATTTTTCTGGCTTGATCTTTATCATATACTCCAATTAACCGTCTTGATGCTCCTGCAGGATTTGTTAAGGGACCTAATAGATTAAAAATCGTCTTAACCCCTAATCTTTTTCGGGCAGTTGCCACCTGTTTCATTGCGGAATGATATAGGGGTGCATATAAAAAACAGAGATGATTCTCTTCTAGTTGATGAATAGCTTCCTCTGCAGTAGATTGAATAGGAACCCCTAAGTATTCTAGGACATCTGCACTCCCTGTTTTAGAGGAGACACTCCGATTACCATGCTTTGCAACAGGAACACCCATAGAGCTTAATAAGATCGCTACAGCAGTGGATATATTAAATGTTCCTACTCCATCTCCCCCAGTACCACAAGTATCAAGGACAGGGAAAGGGGGTTTTACCTGCATGCTGTGTTCTTTCATTCCCCCTGCAAATCCAATAATTTCTTCCACTGTCTCTCCACGAAACCGTAATATTGTTAAAATGGCAGCGATTTGTTCATCAGAAATTACTCCATCTAGCATTCTTGTAATTAACTCTTTAGCTTCCGTCCTCGACAAGGTCTCACGATTTAATAGTCTTTCCATCAGTTCATTCATTTAGTTAACCTCCTCCATTTGATAACGCTGTTCCCCTAGCTTTATCGCATACAATAAGGCCTTCGCTTTGTTTCTAGTTTCTTCATATTCTGATTCAGGGATAGAATCTTGGACAATTCCTGCTCCTGCTTGAACGGAAGCAACCCCATCTTTCAAAATTATCGTTCGGATGGCAATGCAAGAATCAATGGCACCATTTAATCCACAATAAGCAATGGCACCTGCATACACTCCCCGACGGTCTTGTTCAATTTCTTGAATTATTTCCACCGCTCTTACTTTTGGTGCACCGGAAACAGTACCGGCAGGATGTGCAGAGAACAACGCCTCAAAAGGGTGAATATCTTCCCTAAGTTTTCCCGTCACCCTGGAGATTAAGTGCATAACATGGGAAAAATAAGTGACTGTCATCATATCATGAACGTTAACTGAGCCAAATTCACTGACTTTGCCAATGTCATTCCTAGCTAAATCAACTAACATTAAGTGTTCTGCCCGCTCTTTTTGATCTGCATGAAGTTCCTTTGCGAGAGTTTCATCTTCCAGTAATGTTTTCCCTCTAGCTCTTGTTCCAGCAATGGGGTGAATTTCCAGTTCTCTTTTCTCATCAATTTTTACTAACCTTTCAGGGGAACTTCCAATAATTTCTTGATCCCCTAACCTTAAGTAATAGAGATAAGGAGAAGGGTTCACTTTTCTTAACACGCGATAAAGGTCCAAACCTGTTGATTGAACATTTACTTCAAACCTCTGTGAGATAACACCTTGAAAAATGTCCCCAGCCTGAATATACTCCTTTACTTTTTCAACATCTTCCATAAAAGATTTTTTCGTATAGTTCGATCGAACTCCCTTGAATATATCTTCTTCGTCCAGTGGGGCTGCTGAATGGATTGGCGACATGATGTCGTTCCCCTTTTCCAGCCTACTAATAATATCGTTTATTCGCTGTAACCCTTGAAGATAGCTATCCTTTTTACTACGAGTATCCACTTCTTGCAAATGGATGACAGATAACTCTTCTCTCTCATGGTTAAAAACAAGGATCGTCTCACAGAAAACTAAATGTACATCTGAATCAGCACTTTTTTTAGGGGTGAGCTTTTTTTCATAGTGAGAATAGGATTCAAAGCTAAAGTATCCCACAGCACCACCTGGGAAAGGAAATTCAGGTAAATTAGGGGCAATATTTAAAAAGTTTAAACTGGATTCCCATGCCTCTTGAAAGGTCGAATCGGTCAGTAGTTTTTTTTCAGACCTGTCTTCTAAACAAAATTGTCCTTCCCTTTCCATCAAAAAAAATGTAGGAGATAAACCTATAAATGAATAATTGGACCATGCTGATACGGGATCCTTACTTTCCAAAATAAATGCGGCATCATTGTCAAATAACTGGAATAACTGAATGGGAGTTTTTGTATCTGCCACTACAGTTGCCCACATGGGAATAGTACGATAATGGTCAGCATACGTCATAAATGAGTCCTTGGTTGTTTCAATCACTAAACATCACCTCTTCTTAGCAGGTTAGAGCGATTGAATTAAGGAGGTTAAGAGGATCATGGAAAGAAAATGAAATGGATGATTCTAATCGTTTCCAAATCACGTGGTTTTAATTAATGGGCTTTGTATTCATGTTACAGTTACAAAGCCAAATTAAAAAACGCCTGCCCTGTATAGAGGGCAGACGTGTCGTGTCGTCCATTGTAAACTCTGCTCTCCTCAACTCATCTCTTCTATTCTCTGCTCATCTGTTTTAAATCTCTCAAATCTAAACTAGGCTTGAAGATTCTTCTGATATCTCACCAGAACAATCTTATCTCTTTACTTGGATAACTCCATTACAGAAGATATCCTTCTCATGAATCATACGTTATTAGGTCTCATACTAACGCGAATTCACTCTATTTGTCAAGGCTAAATCTGGCCTTAAGTGAATAGCATTCCCCAAATAAACATGATTTATCTCCTGTTGAGTTTTATCCGTATTAAGTGTAATCATAACTCGTATACATTTCTCAAGACTTCCAGGGACAGGTATTTCTTGCGCGCACATGACCGGAACAAGGTCGTAACCCTTAATCTTTCTCAAAGCAGCAGCAGGAAATGCTGCATTCAAGTCTTGGGTTGTTGTGATAATTATATGTGATATATCAGCAGGAAGATATCCATTTTCCTTTTCCATCGTTTCCACTAATTCCTTCGCCGCACTTATTATTTCGTTTTCGTTATTATGATTAACCGTCGTCGCTCCCCTAACTCCTCTAACCAATGTCACCCCACCTTTCCCGTTAATTCATCAATTAGGATCTCTTCCTTTATTTCCACTAATGTGGCTTTTCCTATTTGTTCTAAGAGTACGAAATTTATTACTTGATTATATGATTTTTTGTCCAGTTTCATTCGATGGATAAGCTGTTCAACATTCAGATTATGAGGTATATCAAGTTCGTATCCCAGCTTTTCCATCACACTTAAATAAGGCTCATAATCTAGCTTTGTCTGAAAATATCTTTCACTTAAACGTAAAGCGAATTTCATACCTATGGCTACTGCTTCCCCATGTGTCAGTTTTCCGTAGCCCATTTCCCCTTCGATGGCATGTCCTAGTGTGTGACCAAAATTCAAAAAAGCCCTTATCCCACTTTCTTGCTCATCTTCCTGGACAATCTTTGCCTTTACTTTTATGGACCGGATTAACATTTCCGTCAACAGGGCCATGTCTACCTGATCGAAAGAAGAAATCTCCTCTGTCAACCACTTTAAAAACTCCCTGTCTGCAATAAAACCATGTTTTATTACCTCTGCAAATCCGGACCTCCATTCTTTTGGAGGAAGACTAAGGAGACATTCCGGGTCATACAATACTAAAGAAGGGGGGTGAAACGATCCAATCATATTTTTACCTAACGGGTGATTAATTCCTACCTTCCCACCCACACTACTGTCGTGGGCTAATAAGGTTGTTGGTACCTGTACATACCGTATTCCCCGCATATAAGTTGATGCAACAAATCCCCCTAAATCTCCTACGACACCTCCACCAACAGCGATAATTACTGATTTTCGGTCCAGTTTAAATTCAAGTGCAGCAGTGATTGCCTTTTCATATTGATTCATTGATTTAGACTGTTCTCCAGATGGAAGAATATAAGATTTGATCTTTTCACTATTAGGAAAAGATGATTCTATTTCTTCTAAATAGAGACTAGCAACCTGATCATCTGTGATCAAAAAATACCTGGACGCTCCATCTAAATACTGGACAAGATAATCGTACAAGGAAGTCCGGCAACCAGGCCGGACAATAATGGGATAGGTATGTTTACTGGATTTCACCTGAAGGCTTGGAACATCCATTAAAAGTCCCTCACTTTTATATTATAATTATTATAGTTGTCAACAATATCCTCTATTGTATCTGATCCGAATTTTTCTAGAAAAGCATTTGCAAGCTCCCAAGCTACAACTCCCTCACAAACAACTGCCGCAGCAGGAACTGCACAACTATCTGAACGTTCAATACTTGCAGAAAAGGGTTCCTTCGTTTCAATATCTACACTTTGAAGGGGTTTATATAATGTTGGAATTGGTTTCATAGCCCCACGGACAATAACAGGCATTCCATTTGTCATACCACCTTCAAATCCACCTAAGCGATTGGTCCTACGGGAAAACCCTTGACCTTCTAGATAGGTAATCTCATCATGAACATTGCTCCCAAGCATTCTCGCCGCTTCAAATCCAAGTCCCACTTCCACACCTTTGAAAGCATTGATACTCATAACACCTTGAGCAATTTTCCCATCCAGTTTTCGATCATATTGAACATGACTGCCTAAACCAACAGGTAAATTAACAGCAACAACTTCAACTATTCCTCCAATGGAATCACCATTATTCTTTGCATCATCAATAGCCCACATCATCTTCTCACTAGCTTCAGGATCTAAACATCTTACTTCAGAAGCCTCTGTTTTTTCTTTTAATGACTTTATTGATTCATACGTTAAATTACCGGTTTTAACATGACCAATTTCCAGTACATGCCCACAGACTTCAATTCCAAATACCTCTAATAACACCTGAGCAACAGCCCCTACCGCAACACGGACGGTGGTTTCTCTAGCGGATGAACGTTCAAGAACATTTCTCATATCTCGGTGACGATATTTAATAGCACCATTTAAGTCTGCATGTCCCGGTCTTGGACGGGTTATTTTTCGCTTAACTTCCTTTTCCTCATCTTCAGATAATGGGGCAACACCCATAATCTTATCCCAATGCTTCCAATCATTATTTTCAACGATGAGAGTAATTGGAGCCCCGGTGGTTTTTCCATGCCTTACACCACTTGTAATTCTCACCTGATCTTTTTCAATTTGCATCCGCCTACCTCTACCGTATCCCTTTTGTCTCCTTTGAAGATGGTAATTTATATCTTCTTCAGTTAATGGCAATTGGCTTGGTACTCCTTCGATAATTGCCGTAAGTTGTGGACCGTGGGATTCTCCTGCTGTTAAAAATCTCATAACTATCTACCTCAGCTTTCTTTATCGCTTTTATGTGCTAAACTGTCTGATTATTACCCATTGTCATTCATTTAATCAAAATTTTCAAGCGTTTCACTACAATTTGTATAAAAATCTTTTCACGTAAGTGAAAAAGGCTAATCACGATCATATGATTAAGCCCTTTTTATAAAGTTTGATAAGTTTTGGAACCTTCTCTAGTACAAGCGCCTTCTCACTAGGGGGCACATCGGAAGTGACAACCGAAGTCAAAGAGAGGCCTTCTTTAAATTGTATTTTAACAGACATAAAGAGTATTAAAATTATATCCGTTTATAAAAAAACGTTTCTTCAGACCAGAGATCGTATTGTTGTGGATTAAAAATTTGTTCTGTACTTCCAACAAATAATACACCACCTTCTCTTAATGCTTTACTGAATTTACGGTAAAGTTGGTCCTTTGCTTCCTCAGTAAAATAGATCATAACATTTCTGCAAATAATTAAATCAAATTCAGATTCATATTTACCTGCTAATAAGTCATGTTGTTTAAAACGGATCGGCTTCTTCACATCCTCATTGACACGATAACTCATTTCTTCCTTTGTAAAATAAGACTGAAGCATGGATGAAGGGACATCTTTTAGCGCCCTTTCCCCATAAATTCCATCTTTTGCTCGTTTAAGAATGTCCTGATCCAAATCTGTAGCAAGTATATCCATTTGATGAAAACTTAAGTATTTATGTAATAACATACTGACGGAATAAGGTTCTTCTCCCGTGGAACAAGCTGCACTCCACACCTTTAATTTATTTTTTCTGTCACTAAGCAAACGTGGCAATATTTTCATTTCCAAAACATCCCAACGGTTCGGATTACGAAAAAATTCTGAAACGTTGATTGTCATCCGTTGTAAAAACTCATCAAGCATTGGTTGATTTTTTCCCAGATCATGAAAATAAGCCTGAAAAGTACGGTACCCCCGTTTATCACGGAGGGAAGTTAACCTTCTTTTCATCTGTGCTTCTTTATATAAAGATAAATCAATCCCTGTTTTCCGTTTTATTTGGGCAATGAACTCCTGGTAATCTGACATATTCCTGTAATTCCCCTTATCCTATTATTTCTTTCCAATTGGCTCCCATTCAACAAAAAGATATCAAATAATAGTTTTTTTTAAAGTACTTTATATATTTGTACCACAAAGTTTTAGGAACTACTATAGTATAACAAAAAACACTGCCTGATTTCGGCAGTGTTATCCTTTATTGAACCCATTTTGAAATAGTCTTTTCGTAAGAAACCAATTCCTCATCTTTGAAAAATAACTCAATTTCCCTTTTTGCACTCTCCGAAGAATCAGATCCGTGAATAATATTCATAGAGACAATTACTCCAAAGTCCCCTCTAATAGTTCCAGGTTGTGCTTCCTCAGGGTTAGTTTTCCCCATCATTTTCCTTGCTTCTGCAATGACATTTTCCCCTTCCCATACCATAGCAAAAACAGGGCTAGAAGTAATAAAACTTACTAAATTGTTAAAGAAAGGACGTTCCTTATGTTCACCATAATGCGTTTCAGCTAATTCTTTTGAAACCGCTAACATTTTAGCACCAACTAAAGTAAATCCTTTTTTTTCAAACCGAGAAACAATCTCTCCAATAAGACTTCGCTCAACTCCATCAGGCTTAACCATTAAAAAAGTACGTTCCATAAATGTGCCCCCTAGCGTTATTATGTATAGCAGACAAACCTTTTTGATTATATCAAATCTTCACACAAATCACAATTGTTTCATCCAGAATTTTCTTAATCTCCTATTTTCACAAGTTTTATCGCAAATAAAATGGCATGCCCGATAATAGGATGTCCTGTCCGTTCATCGGGCAAAGTAAGCAAATGTGAAATAGCGTATTATTTGATTAGTCTTAGTAACGAGGGTTTTAGCCTATCCTCTAAAACTTTCGATCACCTATATAGTTTGCAATTTGATTTAAGGCACTCTTAGGCTGACCATCAGGAAGATTGTCCAGTGCCGATCTTGCCTTTTCCAAGTATCGATCTGCAATCACTTTGGAAAATACGACGGCACCTGATTTCTTTATGCTCTCAATAATACCCTTGACTTGTTCTTTATTAATTACATCGTTTTCAAGATGTTCAATAATTGTTTTTCTTAATTGTGGATCCTTCTCCATAGCATAAAGTGCTGGTAGCGTAACATTTCCTTGTATGAGATCACTTCCAGCAGGTTTCCCTAATTCTTTTTCCGTTCCAACAAAATCTAGGATATCATCTGTAATTTGAAAAGCCATTCCCACATAATAACCATATCTCCATAATTCCTTTTGATATGGCACAGGTGCATTGGCAGCAATTGCACCTAATTGACAACTGACTGCAATAAGGAGTGCTGTTTTCCTTTTGATACGCCTAAAGTACATTCGTAAGTTTTGATTCCAATTATACTGATCCCTGATTTGTTCCACTTCACCGAGGCACATTTCTACCATTGCATCTGCTAACACTGCGTTAATGCCCGGAGCGTTACAGTTTGTAGCCATTTCAACGGCTTTTGCAAAAATATAGTCGCCCGTGTACATTGCCACCCGATTATCCCATTTTGCTTTGATTGTTTTTTCACCCCTGCGTAATTCTGCATTATCTATCACATCATCGTGGACGAGAGAACCCATGTGTATCATTTCTAGGGGGACGGCAATATTTTTAATTTCCCTTAGGTCATACGTCCCGAATTGGGCAGATAATAAAACAAATACAGGGCGAATACGCTTCCCCCCTGCTTTCAGCAGATGGGACGAGGCTTCTTGCAGAACAGGATGGTTTGCATCAATATTTCGTTCAATTTCTTTTTCAATTTTATTAATGTCACTTCGCAAATGCAAATAGATGTCTGTCAATTTCATATTTAAGCCCCTTGCTATACAGAATGACAATGTTCAGTGGGGTGCCAAAGGGATATTTTTTCCACTTTATTAGACAAAAGGTTTAATTCATAGGCAAGATAAAAGAAGTGATAAAGACCCTCTACATGCTTTTCTGTCAAATCGAAATTTAACCCACTAAAATATTGTTCCCAAAAGGAAAACGAACCGCCCATTTGGTTTTGAATTGATTTAATCATATCCACATAATGATTTTGAAAAGAAGTCTCTTTACTATTTTTAAACTGGTTATAAACTTCTATCAAAAGATCAGGTTCCCTTTTCCACGCTCGTTCATTAACGGCAAAAACAGCGTATGTCATGGGATATCCTGTGAAATGGTTCCATAATGCCCCTAAATCATATCGATGTATATTACCATCTGTATTCCATCTGTTAACAATAGCATCATCACCAATCAATAAACAGGCATCATGGCTTTCCATCATCGATTCATAATCCGGAGCAACTGTTTCGAATACTGCGTTCATCTCGTAAAATTTATTTATAATTATCTTTAATAGATTGACCGATGTTGCCGAACTGGAAGTTAAAGCAATGGATTTACCGTCTAATTGCGTAATTGGAACTTTAGAAAATAAAAAGATTGATCCAACATCTTTATAAGATGATACAGAAAAATTCGGTAGTAAAAGATACTCTGAACTGTGTTCTCCATAAGCAAAGGAGGAAATTCCCCCTAAATCCACGCTTCCGTCTGCCATTCCTACGTTTAACTTCGAAGGAACCTTCGGAATAAATTCACAGCCCCTTTGCTTCAGAAGCTCCCGGTCAACATAATAAAAAAATGGAAGTATATTTGTATATGAAATTTCTCCTATTACAAGACTCATATTATCCCCCCCACCGCTTGAAAAGGTCATGCTCTACCTCAACTTGATCCAAAATTTTCCCCACTACAAAATGAATAATATCATCCATTGTCTTTGGTTGATGATAAAACCCCGGCATTGCCGGAACGATTTGCGCCCCTTGATCACTTAATCGTTTCATATTTTCTAAATGGGTGGAATGAAGTGGAGTTTCCCTCGGAACGATGATTAACCGTCTCCGTTCTTTCAGCATCACATCTGCGGTTCTCTCTAGTAAATTCCCGGAAATACTATGGGCAATTTTTGCCAATGTACCCATTGAACAAGGTACGATAATCATGCCGTCATTCTTAGCAGACCCACTCGCTATCGGAGCTGAAAAATCTTGTTGAGTGTGATAATACAAGTTATCACTTTTACCAAATACCCGTTCAAGACATAGTTCACGGTCTGCCACATCTTCGTTCAGCTCATAAAAGAAAACTTGCCAAGCAGCATCAGTCATAAGAAGGTGAACTTGATGATCTTGTTTTAGCAGTGTTTCCACAAGTCTCACACCGTAAATAGCACCACTTGCACCAGTGATACCTACAGTAAATATTTTTTTTTCAATCATAAGAGTAAATCCCCTAACGTAAATGCGAGCATTACCATGCTAATAATTCCGTTCATTGTAAAGAATGCAACATTAACTTTAGATAAGTCATTGGGAGACACTAAAGAGTGTTCATATACCATGATTGCACCAACAATTAACACACCCACTAAGTAGATCCAGCTTAATGGAGTAATAAAGAACAGACTGATCATTGCCATAAAACTAAGAATATGAAAACCACGGGCAATATACAATGCCTTCTTAATACCAAAGAAACTTGGAATAGAATACAGGTTAACGCTTTTGTCATAGTCTGCATCTTGGGTGGCATAAATCACATCAAAACCTGCTGTCCATAAGGCAACCCCAATAAAAAGCATTACGGCTTCCCACGTTAATGTGCCAGTAGTCCCTACCCACCCCCCAAGGGGAGCAATGGCAATAGTAATACCTAGAAAAACATGGCAAAGCCAAGTGAAGCGTTTTGTATAGGAATAAATGACTAAAAAGAAAACCGCAACTGGGAGTAAGTAAACTGCCAACATATTTAACTGAAAAGCAGAGAAAAATAATAAAGCAAAGGAAAGTATAATAAAGACCAATGTTTCTAATTTTGAGATTAAACCGGCAGGTATTGCCCTTTCGGCCGTTCGGGGATTCTCCTTATCGATTTTAGCATCGATTAAGCGATTTAATGACATTGCCGCACTACGGGCACCAACCATTGCTAATGTAATCCAAAGCCACTCACTGGCTGTTGGCCATCTTCCTTCTAGGAGGAGACTTCCAAGAACTGCCCCCAAAAAAGCAAATGGTAATGCAAAGATGGTGTGTTCAAACTTGATCATTTCTAAAATGATTTTTATTTTTTTCATATTTTAATCCTCACTTATCATGACAGTAGCTGAAATCAAATCATTGTTTTGTGGCAAAATGGGCAGCTGCTACACCGCCAGAGTATGATTTATACGTAACTTTTTCAAAACCAGCCTTGAGAAACATTTGTTTTAATTCTTTCTTTCCAGGAAAAACTTCTGTTGACTCCTGCAGCCACGAGTATTCTTTATAACTTTTAGCAAAGATTTTTCCAAACAGGGGCATAATGTATCTGAAATACAGCCAGTATAATTGTTTGTAACCAACAAGGGTTGGTTGAGAAGTTTCAAGGCAAACAACTAGGCCACCCGGCTTTATCACCCGTCTCATTTCTTTTAGCGCTTTCATGTAGTCTGGTACATTTCGAAGGCCGAATCCGATCGTTACATAATCAAATGTATTGTCTTCAAATGGCAAATCCATGGCATTGCCATGAACCAGTTCCACATTAGATAAACTATTTTCCTTTACTTTTTTTTCCCCAACAGATAGCATGTTTTTACTGAAATCCAGCCCAATCACTTTCCCGCTGTTCCCAACACTTTTACCCAAGGCAATTGTCCAGTCGGCTGTACCACAGCAAACATCTAATGCAATTGCACCTTTAGGAACTGCCATTCGTTTCATCGTATCTTTCCGCCATGATATGTGTCGTTGAAAACTAATAATGGAGTTCATTTTATCGTAATTATCGTAAATAGATTCAAATACTTGATGCACTCGCTCTTCTTTTGATTGCCCCATATGTTATCCTTCCTCTGCCACATACTGCTCATCGTAACGATTTTCATTTAGCAAATCTTGTATCCGTGTATGAATAAATCCACGTAACGATGTCCAATTATGGGTAATATTAATGAGCCTGTCTTTTGTCATTTCAATATGACGGTCGAACTGCTTTAGAATATAGTCTTCTTGTCCAACTATTCTTTGACCAGTTTTTTCTTTGATGAATATGTTTGCTATATTTCCTGCCACTTTACCATCTATCCACATTAACCTCTCCTTTAAAAGTCTCTTAAAAAAGAAAAAATCTTCTATTATCTTTTTCCAATCAGACAAATTTAAAGAGTTGGCAATATTTCTTAAAAGAGAAGCGTCAACAGTAATGACATCACTTAAGGACGGGATATCATCATTATCCTCCATCTTGTATACATTCATTTTGGATTCATTTATTTCCTGTATCGACTGGGCAAGTACTCGAATGAGAGCAACATCATTCACCTTTGAGAGAAAGTAATAATAAAGACTGCTATAATAGTCACCTGCCAACACAGTAAGCTGCCGCTTTTTATTCATTGAATCCGACAAATACTGATTTACCCCAACCTTTTCATGTGTGTCTAGAGCTGCTTGTACAAGAATGGTGGTAATAATGCATTGGCTAATATAGGAAGGTTCAGCCCCTTTATGTTTAAGCAACAAAAACAGTAACGAAGCTTGATCCCTGTCAATAACAGGTTTATCTATGTATTTTTGTAAATAAGGGTGCTTTACCCGTGTATAAAAGCTTTCAATAATCTCATTTAATTCTTCGTTCAGATAATAAACGGATGTCATCTCAAAGGTCCCCCAGCTCAAAGTCTCGTCCACTTTACTTTTTTAAAATAAAATACATAATAAGTATACCATATTTGACAACCAGGGATAAGGTAAAGGCTTTTGTTGTTAATAAAACCCAAATATCCATTATTCACATTAAGAAAAGCGCAAGCGCCTAGGATCACGAGCGTAGGGCGATGGAGGAATGACAACCTGAAGTACGCTCTTTGACTTCAGTTGTCACTTCCGAAGTGCCCCGTAGCGAGTAGGCGATGGAGCTAGACAATGCCCGAAGGTGCAAAAACATATACTCTCTTTTAAAAAAAATCGGATTAGCATACAGAAAATAAAGCGGTATTCACCGCTTTATTTGTCACTGGCCATTTCTCCGTGTGCTGTTTGGACCTTAACTTTTCCCCTGATTTTTATTGCTGAGGTATGTTCTGTGAATTGTGCAATCATTATTTCATTTTTATCTAACTTTTCAGAGTGGTGAAATCTAGTGTCTGACCCTCTTGTTAAACCAATTACATTAACACCATCCTCTTCGGCCTTAATGACAATGTACTCATTTGATTGTGCCATCCTCATGCCCCTTCCATTCACTTATTCTTTTATTAGGGATAAAACTTCGGCTCTCGCTGCAGCACTTTTCTCAAAGGCCCCACGCACTGCTGAGGTTACCGTTTTAGAACCTGGTTTTTTTACACCTCTCATGGTCATACACATATGTTCTGCTTCTACCACAACAATTACCCCAAGTGGCTCTAATTTTTCCACAATAGCGTTTGCAATTGTAGAGGTGATTCGCTCCTGCAGTTGAGGTCTTCTAGTGACCGCTTCAACGGCACGGGCTAATTTACTTAAACCAGTAACCTTCCCACCACGTGGTATATATCCAATATGGGCTTTCCCAAAAAACGGAACTAAATGATGTTCACACGTAGAATAAAATGGGATATCCTTCACTAATACGAGTTCCTCATGATCTTCCCCGAAAACCGTGGCAAAGTGCTCTGTCGGATCTTGGTTTAACCCTTGAAAGACTTCCTCATACATTCTGGCAACCCGCTTTGGAGTGTCAATTAATCCTTCACGGTTTGGGTCTTCTCCAATAGCTTCTAAAATCATTGTTACGGCCTTTTCTATTTTTTCATGGTCAACGTTACTCAATGAAAATGCCTCCATTCGGTAGAGTCAATAATTCGATAAAATTCTAGCACGGTAGAACACTTAATACAAGTAATTAAAAAGCTAAAGAGAATATGTCAGATAAAAGATAAGGACGTCTTACTCTATCTAAAAGAAAAAAAGGACCGCATAAAGTGCGACCCTTCTTTATCCTTGCCCCGTATGTATGTTATTTAACAGCATCTTTAAGGGCTTTACCAGGTTTAAATGCTGGTACATTACTTGCTGGGATTTCGATTTCCTCCCCAGTTTGTGGGTTACGACCTTTACGTGCTGCACGCTCACGTACTTCGAAGTTACCGAATCCGATCAATTGTACTTTTTCACCATTTTGAAGAGAACCAGTGATGACGTCAAAGACTGCATCAACAGCACTTGTTGCATCTTTTTTAGAAAGATCTGTTTTCTCTGCAACTGCATTGATAAGTTCTGTCTTATTCATACCATTCACCTCCTCCCATTAATAAGTTGTTATTCCTTTTCTTTCACAAAAATAATCTTTTTATACTTGTTTATCCTTAAATCATGGGATAACAAGGCTTATGTTATACGAAACTGATAAATAATTCAACAATTTTTGCGGAATTCATTGTATTTTTAAGACTTTTTTACCTCTTTTACCAAAAATAGCAGTACTTTTTACCATTTATTCCCACTGACGCCACTTCCTAAACAACTTACCCAAAAAGTTTTTCAACAAAAATTTAATTTTCTGTATGTCCCATGTATATTAACTAAAATACAAGATGAAAGCAAGAAAAGTGATAGTAACTAGGAACTAAACATCTATTCTATAAAAATTTTATATTTAATAAGAAAAGCGCAAGCGCCTAGGGTCACGAGCGTAGGGCAGTGGAGGAATGACAACTAGAAGTCCGCTCTTCGACTTCAGTTGTCACTTCCGAAGTGCCCCGCAGCGAATATGAAGGAACTGAAAAAGTTTAAAACCACTTTTTCAGTTCCTTTTATTAGTTTGGCAATGGCTGCGCTCGTCGCTCGCATGATAGGAGAAAACCACTCCTATCATGCTTTTTAAAGATTGCGACGGCTACACTCATTGCTTAGGGACTGTAAAAGTGGAAGAGCACCACTTTTTCAGTTCCCATGCGAGTAGGCGCTGGAGCTGGACAACTTGCCCGAAGGTGCAAAACTTCTAAATTTTTACCTTTTAAGAAAA
>NZ_JAHQCS010000087.1 GCF_019042215.1 Evansella tamaricis
GGGTCTCCCCTGAACTCGCTTTTCCCGCAGGAGTGTCGTAAATTTCGCTAAAAATCATACTTTTAAGAAATCAACATTAGCCTTTAACATAGCCTATATAATAAAGGCTAAGTTACCAAACCTTCCCCTGAAAGTTGATTCTTGAAGGGAAGTTGAACAACAACAGAGTTATACTAAAAAGAGAATATAGAAGCATTAAGGAGAATGATAATGGATAAGCGATACAGTCAAATGACAGTAGAAGAATTACGAGCTGAGGTCGCCGAATTGAAGGTGAAAGCTCAAAAGGCCGAGCAAATGGGGATGATTAATGAATTTGCAGTTCATGAACGGAAAATGTTGATGGCACAAGCATACATGATGGATCCAAAGGATTTTAAATCAGGTGAAACGTATGAGATTATTGGGTCAACTGATCATTTTACGATTACATATATGAATGGTGTATTTGCCTGGGGTAATCGAAATCGTTCCAAAGAAGAGGAAGCCCTTCCCATTTCCGTGCTTGGGAACAAAAATTAAAGAGGTTGTCCCAAACGGCAAGACCGTTTGAGACACCCATCAACTAAGAACGTTTCCTAGTTTGCACCTCTAATATCTGAACATTCAAGGCTTGTTGGGTTTCCCCATTCACTTGGTGATAAGCGTGCTTTGGATTTGAACGTGGAGATTGGAACGGATCCTGATAACCTCTTCCGCTTTGTGGCAGGTGTTTATTCTTCATGAACTAACGCCTCCTCCAAAATGAGTAAACGAGCTTCGTATCTGATCTTTAACCTTCCTCATTGTTAGGCTTCCGATTTTGAGTTGAAGCTTGCATACGCTCTTGCGGATGATCGTTTATGGTTCCATCCGCACGCTTAGATGCATACGCGCCTTTTGCCCGCGGTTCTCCGTCAAGTGACATACGCTCTGGGAAATCCTTTTCTTTATTACGCATAGGGGAAAACCTCCTTAAAATAGGTAAGAAGGGATAATGTTCTTACCGATTCATGCTGACAAGCTTTCTTTTTGATGGGACAGTAATAGTGTGTGTGTTATTGTTTAAATAATGAAATGTAATTCCTGACAGGGGGAAAGAAAGATGAATGATTACTTTGAAAGGTTGACGTCAAAACTTCTCGAACAAAATGAGCAGATGTCCTATTCGGAAGCAAGAACTTGGATTGAGATATTATGGGAAGATTTTGAATCCACGTATGCAAAAGCAGGTCAAAAATATAATGGGAAAGAAATGACAGAAAAAGTTTTGTACCAATGGATCATGCAATATGGACCTAACTTGCACGAAGTTTTAATTGAGAAACCAAAATACAAAGAATTATTTGAAAAAAAGAGTTTTTATCATTAATATTTAATAAATGAATGTTGGTATCGTGCCAAATAAAGGAGGTTGTCTCCAAAGGGAAAACGTATTTTTCCCGAAAGAGACAGCCTCCATTAAGTTTCCACGAGATATTCCAATTTCCGCTGTAAAGTGTTGTTATTGTAAATCCAACCAGTATAAGAAGACAGAATGTTTTTGTCTTCATCAAGACGCACGATTGCAATAAAAGGATAATGACCTTTACTCCGATATCTTAGATCCACAAATTTCACTGTATATCCATGGGATTCTAAAGATACTTGCCAACGATAAGCAGGGGAAAAAGATAGAAATGCATTTAAATTTGCATCCTCTCTCGCTGCTGTAATGATTGGATCTTTAGGTATTGGTTCAAAGGGATAGGTCTCAAAATAATTGACCTTCCCATTTTTCACTTGAGCAACATACATTTTTTCAACGGTGCGAACAACAACATGCCAACGATACCAATTAAACGTTGGGGAGATAAAAATATGGGTTGAATCTGGATGAAGCTCTTTGAGTTGCTGGTAAACTCCACGCCTTGCTCCAATCCTCCATAGATAGTAACCGATTAATAGGACATAGATAGACAAAAATGTCCAGCCTGGATCGGCACCATATCGCCAAAGTATTATACCTGCTATATGGGAAATGAAAATAAATGGATCAAATATGTTTATGACGCCTAATGCGATCCATTTGTCTTTGATTGGGGAAAAAAACTTTGTCCCATAGGCATTAAATATATCCACAAACACATGCAGAAAAACAGCGAGAAACGTCCACATCCACAAGTGAAACAAGTTTAAATTTGGCATGGTTAAACCTAAAAGAATCGTAATTGCCGTGGGCCAAATAAACCAGAAGGGAATAGAATGGGTGACGCCCCGATGATTTCGAATATATACAGCATTATTTTTTAACTTTAAGATAGTATCAAAGTCAGGCGCCTGGGAGCCCAATAGAGCACTTACCATCACAGCCTGTGTCATTGCTGGATTATTTGATACAACAGGATCAAGCGTGGCTATTCCACCGAGTGCAATTCCCATAACAACATGGGTACCTGTGTCCATCATTATCCCTCCTTAGATGATAGGAATGACGTTTCTTGATACAATACGTGATAGAGAGTAAAAAATCCTGTACGATTGTTAAAAAAATTGTTAGTTCTATTAATACCCTATTTTTTAGGTTTTAAAAAGGAGACTGGAAAGATGACATTCCAAATTTTTATGGAATACAAAATTACAGAGAAGATGATTTATAAATATGAAACAGGTATGCCCTCTATTATAAAAGAATTAGAAAATTTAGGGGCAATAGATATCCATTGGTATAAAGCAGCAGATCAAGGAAATCTTTATGTGGAAATGTTTATCCTGTCTTCCATGGAAGAGTATGAGACAGTGAAACGCCTCCGCCGGGACAGTGATCATCCTGTATTTGGAAAAATGGACGAATATGTGGATGGGGGAATGAAGAAAGTACACTGTTGGGCTTTTGTGGAAAAGTCAATTGAAAATTTGAAATAGAGAGAGAAGTTTATTGGAGGAGGAACACATTCAGTGACAACCGAGGAAATACTTAAAGAATGGAACATCAGTGGTTTTCAACAGGATCTGTTGGACTGGTATGAAGACCAAAAGCGGGACTTGCCTTGGAGGAAGGACAGGGATCCTTATAAAATTTGGGTGTCGGAAATAATGCTGCAGCAAACGAAGGTGGATACTGTCATCCCTTATTTCAACCGATTTATGGAATTATTCCCAACAGTGGAAGCTTTGGCAGAGGCGGAAGAAGAAACAGTCCTTAAAGCTTGGGAAGGACTTGGATATTATTCTAGGGCAAGAAACCTTCATCAGGCAGTGAAAGAAGTTCAGGAAAACTATGGTGGACAAGTCCCTGCCAATCCAGAAGGGATTCACCAATTAAGGGGCGTTGGTCCTTATACAGCAGGAGCGATTCTTAGTATAGCATTTAATATTCCTGCACCTGCCGTTGATGGCAATGTGATGAGAGTACTGTCAAGAATTTTTACCATTTATGATGATATTGCAAAAGGGTCCACGAGGAAGTTATTTGAATCGATTGTGGAAGACATCATTTCACCGAATAACCCATCTGACTTTAATCAAGGATTAATGGAACTAGGGGCATTAATCTGTACCCCAAAATCGCCATCTTGTCTTATTTGCCCCGTTGGAAAACATTGTGCCGCCAGAGAAGAAGGAGTTCAAGCTCTCTTGCCCGTCAAGGCTAAGAAGACACCGCCGAAACTCAAGGACATGAAAGCCGTTGTGTTGAAGGATAACGATGGAAATATTCTTATTGAACAGAGACCGGAAAAGGGGATGCTGGCGAAACTTTGGCAGTTCCCTAATTTAGAGAAAAGTTCAGAGGACCTTACTGATCTTGAAGAACATTTACGGTCACAAGGACTGGAAGTGCAGTTGAGTGAGAAAGTTCATGAAGTGAGACATGTTTTTTCCCACATCATCTGGGAAATTGATGTGTATGTGGGCGAGTTGAAGGGAATAGTTGATTCAGAGCTTTTTGGAAAAACAAAGTTGGAATTGGTGAAAAAAAGCGATGTGGATAGATATCCATTTCCAGTATCGCATCAAAAAATAAATGATTTTGTGTTGAAAAAGGGGGATTTTTAACTTATGGATCTTCAGTTAATGGGAAAACGGGTGCTAGTAACAGGCGGCTCGAAAGGAATTGGAAAAGGTATTGCAAAAGGATTTATGGAAGAAGGGGCAAGAGTGGGAATCATTGCCCGAGGAGAGGAATCATTGAAAAAAGCTAACCGCGATCTTCCAGGAATTAAAACGTTTCAAGCTAATCTGATGGAGAAACAGGAGCGGGAAAGGGTCTTCCAGGAATTTATCAGTGAGTATGGCGATATCGACATTTTAATCAATAATGTGGGGGGAAGTAATGGCAGCACGACTGCTGAAACACCACTTGATTTGTTTGAAGAGGCGATGAACTTAAATTTTTATTCTGCTGTTCACTTCAGTCAGTTAGCCATCCCTTATATGAAAAGGAAAAATGCTGGCTCGATTGTGAATATTTCTTCTATATTTGGACGGGAATCTGGCGGGAAGCCCACTTACAATGGTGCGAAAGCAGCGATGATCAGTTTCACAAAATCTCTTGCTGATGAACTAGTGAAAGAGGGAATTCGCGTTAATGGTGTGGCACCAGGGTCGATCCTTCACCCTTCAGGAAACTGGCAACGGCGATTGGAAGAAAACCCTGAAAAGATTCAGAAATTTGTGGAAGACGAGATCCCTGCTGGCAGATTCGGGACAGTTCAAGAGGTGGCGGATACCGTTGTGTTCCTGGCATCAGATCGTGCAAAGTGGGTGGTTGGGGCTACCTTGAATGTGGACGGAGGACAGTCCAAATCGAATTTTTAGACAAATAAGAATTAAGAAGTATAAGTTTTTTTTATCTGTCTAGCTCCAGCGTCTACGGGCTCGGCTCACTTCTAGACTGCTACTACTTGAGTTGCATCTTTGCTGCCTTGCGACCGAGTAATCGCAGGAGCACATGGCAGCCAAAAAGCTATTCAACGAGGAAATCATCACGAATATGCATCGAGTTGCCTCAACGGGCAGGGCGTGACGCTTTGCTCTATGGACGGACAGGAAGTCCTAATATCGGGCATGCCACAGGACGTGGCGTCCTGCCCGATGGACGGACAGGAAGTCCTAATATCGGGCATGCCACAGGACGTGGCGTCCTGCCCGATGGACGGGACAGGAAGTCCTAATATCGGGCATGTCACAGGACGTGACGCTTTGCCCGATGGACGGACACGCAACGGAGTGTTAGCTAGTAGAGGAAGAGGCAGTAACTTTCGCCCGTGACTAAGGAGCTAGTGTTTTTCTTATAGGAATTATACTAGCTAATTATTTTGGCTTTACAGGAGAATTATTTGATTATGAAGCAAACCTGATCGTGATGAAGGTTTGCTTTTTATATTGTATTTTCGAAAGTAGTCTGTCTCTTCATGGATATGAAGGATGTAGTTCTAGCCAATAGTCCGAACGTAGAGTTGGTTCGGACAAATGGAGAAAGAAGAGAGTGTGAATTGTCCGAACTAAGTCCTGGTTCGGACAAATGGAGAAGGAAGTGAAGGTGAATTGTCCGAACTAAGCGCCAGTTCGGACAGTTGGAGTAGGAAGAGAGTATCCAATTGTCCGAACTAGACCCCAGTTCTTACAGTTGGATACTTCATAGACCATATCAATAGAATTGTAGGCCGATTTAGATTATAGTTTAACAATAAGAAGTTTTACAAAGACGAATTGGAAGTGAGTGAAATGATATCTTTTGAGAATGTTACAAAGACATATGAAGATGGTACAAAAGCCGTCAACGATATTACGTTTCAAGTGAAAAAGGGTACATTAGCTACTTTAATTGGGCCAAGTGGATGCGGGAAAACAACTACGATGAAAATGATTAATAAGCTTATTCCGCTCACATCAGGAACCATCTCAATCAACGGCCAGGATATAACAAATGAAGACGGTGTGGAGCTACGAAGGAATATCGGCTACGTAATTCAACGTATTGGATTGCTCCCCCATATGACCATAGAAGAGAATGTGGCGATCGTTCCCAAACTAAAAGGCTGGAAAAAAACTGAATACATAAAAAAAGTGGATGAACTGCTTGATTTAGTGGGACTTGATCCAACTGTCTATAAGAAACGGTACCCACTGGAATTAAGCGGAGGGCAGCAACAACGTATCGGAGTCATCCGAGCATTGGCAGGGGATCCACCGATTATCTTGATGGACGAGCCATTCAGTGCCTTAGATCCCATTAGCAGAGTGCAGCTACAAGATGAACTTAAGCAAATCCAAAAAAACATACATAAAACCATTGTTTTCGTAACCCACGACATGGATGAAGCACTGAAACTGGCAGATGATGTGGTCGTGATGAAGAATGGAATCATTGAACAGATTGCTACACCGCGCGAAATCATCGAAAATCCCCAAAATAGTTTTGTTCAGTCGTTCATTGGTGAAGAGAGAACGAATACACCAGAAGTGTCCCCACTGACGAAAGTGGAGAAAATCATGGGACCTTATCCGAACCATTCTGAGAAAGTCGTCAATTACCCAAAGCTCACCCAAAATACCACCGTAAAAGAAGCCGTATCTCTTATCCTTAAGCACGATGCGGATGCAATTACTATTACTGGAACTAACAACGAACCTATCGGCATGATAACGAAAGATCATTTACTTCAAATTCTAGCTGGTATTGAAGAGGAGGTGGAGTAAATGGAGAGTTTACAAGTATTTATCGATACGATTTTAACGAGGCAGGACCTCATTATCGAACGGTCCATCGAGCATCTCTACCTATCCTTTTTAGCCATCTGATATGAACGAAACTGTCAAGGCCCCCCATCTAAATTAGTAGCGAGACTATTTTGGGGTACTTTTAAGAAGAGGAGCTGTTTTTGGCTCCTTTCACTTTATTGTGTGTGCCCATTTATTTTTTCGCTTCTTTAGCTTAGTACTTCAACCTCACACTTAGAATGGTTGTCAAGTGCTCTCCTTGACTGCCATTCTAAGTGTGAGACACTAGAATAAGCTAAAGGGGGGATTATACATCATGCCTCCTTAATATTTATTTGAATAGATGTTAAGAACACGGCACGAAGGCAAAAACTCTACTGCGGTTAGCATCCTGATATTCGTGGGTTTTCACATAATTTCTTTCCGTATAAAGGACTTTTCCACTAACTCGAGACGTGCGTTAACCTAACCACTCAAGGTATAGCACAGAGGAGGCACGTGGATCTTCCTTTCCGGTTTTACTCTTTGCCTTCGAGCCCTATTCTCATCTATCTATTTTAAAATCAATATATATTCGGTTAAACGTTAGTAATATCAAACCCTTGGAATATCATCTAACTCTTGTGTAATTGCCCAAACAAAACCTGCTAACTCCCTAGCTACGGCCGTTATTGCTTTGCCACTTTCTTTTCCTTTGGATAGTAATCGAAAATATTTTTTGTGAAGTCGATTTTGTGCTTTCCAAGAGATTCCTTGAATGGTTGGAGATAATCCATTTAGTCGCTTCTTTAATTCTCCTTTGACAGCAGGTTGATAGCGATAACTCCAGGCAGACTCGATTAATAACCGTCGAACATGGCGATTTCCTGTTTTCGTAATTTCTCCCTGTATCCTTCTCTCACCACTAGAATGTTCACTTGGAATTAATCCCACATAGGACATCAAGTGCCTTGGCGTTGAGAACCGCTTGAAAGAACCAATTTCAGCTACAAGACTTGTCGCTGTTATAAGTGCGACACCTCTTAAACTTTGCAAGGCTTGAATCATTGGGGCATGCACACCTTCGGTAGCTTGTAATTTAATTTCTTCATCATATCTCTTAATCCGTTGTTCTAACTCATGTAATTGATGATAATACTCTTGAAAAACTATTCGTAAAGCTGAACTCTCAAATTTCATAACATTGAGCCATTCACGATACTTTTTGGTCCACTTCTTAACCCCTGCTGGTGGTTTGATATTGTTACGTAATAAAAATTTTGTTAAGCGGTGCTTGGTTCTAAGTTCGTCTTCTTTTGCATCTTCACGAGCTCTAACTAAATCACGTAATGCCTCATCTTCTGGAGTAGGGACATAAATTGGAGTTAATTCTCCTGCTCGATACAACTGAGCAAGTCGGATAGAATCCCTACGATCTGTTTTAATACGTTCACCTGGTCTTTTAGGTATTAATGAAGGAGCTATCACATCACAATGAACTTCTAAAGAGAGCAACTGTCTATACAGTGGGTAGCCCGTTGGGCCAGCTTCATAACACACTCGTAAAGTTTTAACATCGCCAAGCTTTTTTACTAATTTCTTTATTGCTTCTGGTGTATGAGGAATCATTCCGTAGTATCTAGGCACTTCACGACCCTCTTCTGCAATAGCTACTGCAATTTTTTCTTTTGATACGTCTAAACCTACATATTTAATGGTATCCTTCATAATAACTAGCTCCTTCCGTAATGTAGCACTGATTTGGTTTTTGTTTTTTTTCTTAATAAACATTCTTACCAAATTAATCTACGAATTTACGAGTGAGGAGCTAGTTTCGTTCATGATAACTC
>NZ_JAHQCS010000007.1 GCF_019042215.1 Evansella tamaricis
GGACAAATGAAAGAGGAACGGCCGGTGAATTGTCCGAACGGAAGGTTAGTTCGGACAAATGAAAGAGGAACGGCCGGTGAATTGTCCGAACGGAGGGCCAGTTCGGACAAATGAAAGAGGATCTGCTGCTGAATTGTCCGAACGGAAGGTTAGTTCGGACAAATGAAAGAGGAAGGCGAGCTGAATTGTCCAAACAGAAGGTTAGTTCGGACAAATGAAAGAGGAACGGCCGCTGAATTGTCCAAACAGAAGGTTAGTTCGGACAAATGAAAGAGGAACGGCCGGTGAATTGTCCGAACGGAGTGCTAGTTCGGACAAATGAAAGAGGAACGGCCGCTGAATTGTCCGAACAGAGGGCCAGTTCGGACAAATGAAACAGAAACGGCCGCTGAATTGTCCGAACGGCGGGCTAAGGCTAGTCCGTCGCGACAAAGAAATAGAACAAGGCATGCCCACAAACCAAAATGGTTCAGTAAGCATGCCTCTTCATCGACCTCTATTATTCCCTATACCCTACATTCCAAGCTCCACCATCATCCGAATTTTTAGTAGCTACAATACAACAACATTAAACTTCTTTTTCCCGTATTTTCACTTTGTTTTCTGAACGATGGAAGGTGAAAAAGCCATCCACTAGCCGATCGAGGCGTTCTAATTCCTCACTGTACTCAATGATCATGGCAATGACTGGGAAAAAGTGAATCCATTCATTCCGATCCACATTGCTGTCATCGTAAAATGTGAGATATAGTTCCGTCAGCTGTCTTTTTCCAAGACCAACTTCCTCATATAGTTCCTCTGTCGTATGAGCTTTCACTTTCCCCGTATATTTCAGGAGGATCCGCTCATGGTAATTGGTTAAATAATCTAGGTGGTCACGGATAATGTCCTGCATGGATTCCGGTAAGTGCTGCAATTCATTTTCGTATTTGCTTAGGGCCTTCAAGATGCGATGGGACTTGCCAGTACTATTTACCATCTGCCGGAATAATACTACTTTACGCATCCGGGCATACTCGTTTTTTCGTAAATAATGCCGTTCTTCCCTATATAACACAAACATGCCCTCTAATTTACTCATGAGTTCCTGGAGTTTCGGGACATCTTTTTTTAATGCTTTATAATCGGCTTCATGACGTGTTATTAACCGAATCCATTGAAGAATTTGATCGTTTGTATTGACTAATTTATGATACAGCAAGTTTTCGTGCTTCGGGGGTAAAAAGATCAAGTTAACGATAAAAGCGGAAATGACCCCAATAAATATTAAGAAAAATCGGTTGGTGGCAAACGGGATAAAGTCATCTGTGGGACTTCCCATGATAACGATTGCCGTGACCACCGCTAACGGTATGATTGCCTCTTTCTTTAATTTTAAATGAATGGCGATGACAAGCATGACCACAACGCCTACGACAAACGGTTCATGTCCAAAGGCAAGGACGAACGTGACTGCTAGTGCAGCACTTAGCAAATTTGCCTGAATTTGATCCCAAATCAATTGGACACTTTTGCGGACGGAAGGCTGAACAGATAAAAATGCAGCTAATGCCGCAAAGCCTTGTGATTCAAATCCTAACCATAACGCGGAATATAGTGCTAAAGTGACAGCCAAACCAGTTTTAAAAATGCGGGCTCCAAGCCTCATCTGATTTCAAAACCCTTTCTATGTTCAAGTCTTAGTAAACAAGTTATTCATATGACGAGCTCCATGTTTTAATGACAAGTTCATTCAGGATGTCCATTAAATCATATCGTGACGTACTATACACTGCTTTTCAAAAACAATCAAGCCCAAATTTCCATTGTTCACAAATTGTCTTCAATCATTTTGGAGAATACGTCAAAAATAAAGGAGAAGAATGTTCGTTATCTTATCTCCTTTCACTTATTGTTGGTATTCCATAAATCAGCAAATAATAAACAAACCCCCCAGCCTGCAAATAGAGGCTGGGGGGGTGCTAATGATTATTCTGTGGATACTGCCGGGTCTGCCTGTTCTTTCACAGGAATGACCTGAAGGAAATTACTCTTAGGATCTTTCAGTAAAGTTTCAATGACTTGAGCCTCTTCTGATTGTCCTTGTGCGACTAATTCCTTGTGATAGAGTGTAAGCATTTCTGTAACATCTTCCATCCCTTTTTCCGTCAAGGATTCGATGTTTACAACTGCTCCTTTGGCAATACGGGACTTCAATGCTGTTTCATCTAATCCCATTTCCGGATCGTGTCGTAAATAAACGGCACCACCAGTCATACCTGCACAAATCCATGGACCAGGATCTCCAAGAACAAGTCCGCGGCCATTTGTCATGTACTCAAAGGCAAAACCTTTAATATTGGAGTGGATACCAATATTGTGTCTTCTACCTGGAGTCAATGGTTTTTTAAGGCGTCCTCCAAAGATCATGTCAGCACCGGAGAGACGGATTCCTGCTCTGGCATCGGCGTTTCCTTGAATAATGAACAATCCTTTTTGAGCACCATATCCTGCTCCTTTACCAACGGAACCGTTGAAGAACTCGCCAGTAAACCCTTTTGATTTAAAAATCTTGAAGGTTCCACCAAACGATGTTTTTCCAACACCATCTTGTGCACCACCAGTAATTCGGATATTCACTCCGTCACTGTTATATGCCCCAAGTCCGTTACCTAAGATCGAACCTTTCGTAAAGTTAAGGTTGATTTCAGGTAATTGACGATAAGATCCATCTAATTTACCACGTACTCTATGGCAAGCAACTCGGCTACCAAGCACACGCTGCTTTGCTGTTACTGCTTCATATTCCCTTGAAGAAGTTAATTCTTCCACATTTCCATCTAAATATTCCGCACCAACTGCCAATGCTAATTGAGGAGCCTCTTCCACTTCTTGAACTGGTTCAATCGTGGCAACATCCTGCTCTGGTAATGTGGATAATAACTCTTCTAAATTCATTTGATCGAACCCTTGAACTTGCTCTAAAAGGTCTGTTCTACCTACTAAGTCTTGAGTATTTTCAAAACCTAATGCAGCAGTTAATTCTTGAAGTTCCTTCCCGAAAGCAGTGAATAGGTTCGTGAGTCCTTCGACGGCTAAATCGTATTGGCGAGGAACAAAACGGCGTAAACCGTGATCCTTCGCTTGTGCTTCTGTTTCAATCTGAGTAGCGATTCCAACGTGACATGTATCTAAGTGACAACCGCGACAAGCCGTACACCCTACAGCAATCATGGAGAGTGTTCCAAATCCGATACGGTTTGCACCAAGTAACATAAGTTTTAAGGAATCTAACGCACTCTTTACACCACCGTCAGCCCAGATTTCCACTTTATGACGTAATCCTGCTTCTAAGAGGGCAAAGTGAGCCGCTTTGACACCGATTTCTGCTGGTAAACCAACATGTTGAAGGGCGTGAACTCGTGCCGCTCCAGTACCTCCGTCAAAACCACTTAACGTAATAAAGTCAGCACCTGCTTTTGCAATTCCCACAGCGATTGTACCGATATTAGGCACGATTGGAACCTTAACAGCTACTTTTGCTTGATCGTTCGCTGTTTTAATCTCCGTAATCATTTGTGCCAGATCTTCAATCGAATAAATGTCATGGTTATTGGATGGTGAAATTAAATCCGAACCAGTCGTTGCATTACGTGCCGCTGCGACCTTATCGGTAACTTTCGAACCTGGTAAGTGTCCCCCTTCTCCTGGTTTTGCCCCTTGGCCAATTTTAATTTCAAGGAGGTTAGAGGAGTTTAAGAGTTCCACGTTAACACCGAAACGTCCAGATGCAATTTGCTGTCCCCGTGTATTTGGATATTTACCGAGCATATCCTTGATCTCTCCACCTTCACCGTTGAAGCTGATCATATTTAAACGATCGGCCGCTTCGGCATAGGCACGGAAAGCCACTTCATTCTGTGAACCGAAAGACATGGAGCTGATCATAAATGGAAGACTATGATTTTTAACTCCAAGATTTACTTTTTCAGCTTTCACTGATGAATTAACCTTTTTAAGCCCCGTTAAGTGACGGATATTAATTGGGTTTTTTGATTCTTGTTCATCCAGTTTTTCACGGTAAGCCGCATAGTCACCGCGACCGGATGCTAAGTCACCTAATGCTTTCCAAAGACGAGGGAAAAGATGGAATGTCTTCCCAGGTCGTGCTTTTTCGTTCGTGAATTCTTTCATTCTCTCGATACTGTCTAGTTTCATATGTTCAAAGTTATAAGCGAGATCTTTACCGCCTAAGAAGTTAACAATATTTAAATAGTCAGCAATTTCCTCATTTAATCCCATAGAGGAGAAGAGACGTCCGTATCCGCGAAGTTCGTGAATTCCAATCGTGGAAATCACTTTTTCTAATCCTTTATTTAACGCACTGAAGAGCTTCGATGCAGGTTCTGCATCCTCGTCCACGACCGTTGCAAACATGATGTACGGATGAACTAAATCGGCACCTAATCCAAACACAACAGCAATATCATGTAACGTACGGATGCTTCCTGAGCGTAAAACGAAGGAGCAATTCCGACGTTTTTCTAATTTCGTTAAGCCTTGATCTACGGCAGAGATGGCAAGGTGTGGATCGATCCAATAATTCCCGTCCTGATGACTTTGCTGATCATCGAAAACTAAGAATGATTTACCATTATCAATCGCTTTGTCCGCTTCATCGGTGAGACGTTTTAACGTATCTTCCACAGCTTCTTCTTCCTTGCGAACCATAGAAAGGATTTGAGTCTCATTCGTTTCGTTAAATGTAGCTAGTAGTCGTTCAAAGGATGGCTGCCCTTGGCTTTCTTCTAATTCTTTACCAGCTGCTCCTTCGGCAATTAACGGGGAATTCAGTTCAACGACTGTTTTCAATTCCTCTTTTCCAAATAAGGCTGGACGTTTTCCAAGAACGACCCTCGTGGAGAAATGCTCCATTTCACGGTCGCGGTCAATCGCCGGATTTGTAACAACAGCAACACTTTCTTTAATGAAATCAGCGACATTTTTTCTTCCTGGATGTAAGGCAGCAAGTGGCGCATCATGTCCTAATGATCGAATCGGTTCAGCACCTTTTTCGGCCATTTGTTCAATTAATTGAATGTGCTCCCGATCCCATCCGTTTGCGGAATACACAGAAGGTGTTACCGTTTGTTGAAATTTAATCGTATCTGCTTCCGTTGTTAATTTAGCGGATAATCTAGTTCCTGCATCTTTAATCGGCAGGCGATCGGACATTCTTGAATATACTTCTTCTTGTAATTCGTCATGCCAATAAACTTCGATGACACCTGTTTCTTCGTTCCGGAACAGACCTACTTTTTCACCAGGGGCAAGGGGTTTTGGTTCTGACAAATAATTATCTGACGTAAATAACCCTTGTTCTGATGAAAAGATAAAGCTTGTTTCCGTTTCTAACATCCAAACTGGACGTAGTCCTAGTGCATCCACACTAAATACCGCTTCATTCCCGAAACGGGAGATGATACCTGCAGGTCCTTGGGCAAAGTGACCCCATGCTTCCCGAATATACGTGTATAAATCCTTTAAGTGAGTTGGAAAATGCTTGATTTCATTAATGATTGGTGGGAATAGCATTTCCATGGCTTCAAATAAAGAATATCCATGTCTTGAAATAAATGTGTCCAGGACACGGTTTAAGTCTTGCGAGTCACTTCCTCCGTCAACGAGAGGAACACCGAGCATGTTCGCCTCATCCCGAAGCTTTGCAATGGTATTAATTTCTCCATTGTGCCCGATGACGCTAAATGGCTGTACCCGGAAAAAGTTAGATAGTGTATTTGTTGAATAACGGTTATGTCCTAAAGTTGCTGTAGATGCCACAAGGGGATCAGCTAAATCAGAATAATATCTAGGTAAGATATCTCCAGCTCCCATGACCTTGTAGACTGCATGTTCGTGACTGAGAGAAGCCACATGAACTCCAGAATTCAGTTCAAGTTCAACCATAAGTTCAAAGAGGAGAGAATCGAGTGAATTCAGTTGATTCTCATTTTCTCCAACTAACGCCACCTGCCAAAAAACTGGTTCATGTTTTTTACCAATTGGCCCTAGTGCTTCTCGGTTAGTTTGCTGTGTACTTTCAAATACAAACTTCAATCCCTTATTTAAAATCTTTGCACGCATCTCTTCCTTGACAGCTTCCACATCTTCTCTGTTATCAATGAAAAAATGTCCTACGGTAAATGTGTCATTATCCACGAAATCAGAGGAGGTGTCCGCTTCTTCAAGTTTCTTTTTCCATAATACTTTTGGAATATCAATGTGAATTCCTACACCATCGCCTTCATCATTAATAAATCCAGCACGGTGGTTCATTTTTACAAGAGCTTGAATCGTATTGTCAATGTTTTCCTTCGTTGGCTTGTTCTCTTTTTCAATGAAAGAAACGATTCCACAACTGTCATGTTCTTGTTTTAAAGCACCACGAAACTTTTCGGTCAATTTGTTTTGGTTTTTCATTCGTTTGGTCAAAAACTTGACCGTCACCTCCTATTTAGAATCGAACCTCTGTTAGTTTAGGGAGATAATCTTACAACTTTAAGCAAGAGTCCCCCGTGAACACAGAATTATCAGAATTACATTTAACAATATCACTTTTTGTATAAAAAATCAATAATTTATACAATAACTAATTTTGGAATGACGTTGGACATGCTTTTCTCGTCAAGTGGAGAGATATGGAAGTCGTGTTGTTGTAAGCGTTTTCATCTGTAGGGTTAAAAAAACAGAGGCGAATTGTTGAAAATGCCCCTGTATTTTTATTCATCATTCTGAATATGTCCAATTGGAGAAAACGTGATCCACTGATCCGAGAGTGTCGGAGATGTCTTGTTCTGTGTGCTCTGTCGTTAAAAACCAAGCTTCATATTTAGATGGTGCTAAGTTTATTCCTTGAGCGAGCATTTGTTTAAAAAAGTAAGCAAACATCTTACTATTACTCTTCTCTGCATCCTCGTAATTCCTAACCTGATCCACATCAAAGTAAATGGTTAATGCCCCTTTGAGACGGTTGATGGAAATGGGGATACGATGTCTTTTGGCACTACTCAAAATTCCCGCTTCCAGCATGGCACCTAATTGATCCAGTCTTTCGTATATGCCTTCTCCTTGAAGAACTTCCAAACAAGCAATACCGGAGCGAATGGACGCAGGATTTCCAGCCATCGTACCTGCCTGATACGCAGGCCCGAGTGGTGCGACCTGTTCCATAATTTCTGCTTTGCCACCATAGGCGCCAATTGGAAGCCCACCACCGATAATTTTACCTAAGGCCGTAATATCAGGTTCCACACCGACTAAATTTTGAGCTCCTCCGTACATGAAACGAAAGGCCGTAATCACTTCATCATATATAACAAGTGCTCCCGCTCCATGTGCCAGTTCATTCACTTTTTCTAAAAATCCGGTTTCCGGTTCCACAATGCCGAAATTTCCAACAATTGGTTCCACTAATACTGCAGCCACTTCATCTCCCCAATGATCGATTGCTTCTTGTAGACTTTCAGGATCATTAAACGGAACGGTGATGACTTGGCTCGCAATACTTTTTGGTACACCGGCAGAATCAGGAGTTCCTAATGTGGATGGACCGGATCCCGCTGCAACTAATACTAAATCGGAATGTCCGTGATAACACCCGGCAAACTTAATGATTTTGTCCCTGCCTGTATATGCTCTGGCCACTCGGATAGTCGTCATGACCGCTTCTGTACCGGAGTTGGTGAACCTTATTTTTTCCATGGAAGGGATCGCTTCTTGAAGCATCGCTGCAAATTGACTTTCATAAACGGTGGGTGTTCCGAAGAGGACCCCGTCCTCTGCCGCATCTTGGATGGCTTTCGTTATATGGGGGTGGGCATGTCCTGTAATAATCGGCCCGTAAGCAGCGAGATAATCTATGTATTTATTTCCGTCCTCATCCCAGAAATAAGCCCCTTTTCCCTTTTTCATAAAAACAGGAGACCCGCCACCAACGGCTTTATAGGATCTGGAAGGACTGTTCACCCCTCCAACAATTAATTTCTCCGCTTCTTTATATAGTTCTTCGGATTTTGTGAACTCCATTCATTCTTCCTCCTTCACGCTCGAGATTCATGCTTATTGTACCATATTAGGAACGTGTTTTTTTCTGATGGGAAGTAAATCTGTCTAGCTTGAGAGTGCCCCTCTTTCTTGAGGTAACCACGCTAATACAGGTTAGTTTAAGTTTAAATCTTGAAGAGTCTATTTTCTTTAGGGTAAACTAGTAGAGTTGTGAGAGGGGGAAAAACCATGAATGTGATTGAAGTGGAAGGTTTGCGGAAAGAATTTAAGTCGTATTCGAGCCGTTCTGGATTAAAGGGCGCTTTCCGTGACTTATTTACTCGTAATTATAAAACACTGCGGGCAGTGGATGATATTTCTCTTCATGTGAAACAAGGAGAGATGGTGGGATATATTGGTGAAAACGGAGCAGGGAAATCAACAACGATTAAGATGTTGACGGGAATCCTCACACCAACTGCTGGAAACGTCACCGTAAACGGGATGAACCCCCATAAGGAAAGGGAGAAATTTGTTCGGACCATTGGGGTAGTTTTTGGTCAAAGATCCCAACTATGGTGGGATATTGCTGTTCAAGAATCATTCCGATTATTAAAAAAAGTATATAAAGTTTCTGACGAAGAGTATGAAACACATATGAAAGAGGTTATCAGGACGCTGGAGATTGAACCATTATTAGACAAACCAGTGCGAAAGCTGTCTTTAGGTCAAAGGATGCGCTGTGAATTGGCAGCTGCGCTCATTCATAATCCACCACTCCTGTTTTTGGATGAACCGACGATTGGCCTAGATGTGTTGGTAAAAATGAAGATTCGCGGATTTTTAAAGGAGATTAACCGGAAATATAAGACAACGATTTTGTTAACGACCCATGATCTGGCAGATATTGAAGCACTGTGTGATCGGGTTGTCCTGTTAGATGAAGGAAAAATCATTTATGATGGCCGTTTAGATGAACTTCAGAAAAACTGGGTAGAAGGCAAACAAGTCCATTTTGAATTTCAGCATCCCGTTGATAAACCAGCACTTGAAGAGATCAGCAGAGAGTATCCAGTGATTTGGCGTCAAGGGGAAAGGGTAAATCAGTGGGTTGCTACGATAGATGGGGAAGATGATACAGTCTCGAAGTTAATGAGTGTCGTCATGTTACATCATGCCATCAGCGATGTGAAACTGAACAAAGTTTCTACAGAAGAAATAATTAGAAATATATATGAAGAAGGTATTAAGCATGGGTAATTTTTCGATGTATGTGGAAATGATCCGGATCCGTTTTCTGATGATGCTTGCTTACCGAACGAATTACTACAGTGGGATTCTCATTTATTCTATTAATATTGGGGCCTACTATTTTTTGTGGCAGGCGATTTATGGCACCCAAGAATCGATTCAAGGGATGAGTGTTTCGCAGATGACCACGTACGTGGCGATCGCCTGGATGGCGCGGGCTTTTTACTTCAATAATATCGATAGGGAGATTTCCCAGGAAATACAAGATGGGAAAGTGGCCGTTGAGATGATTCGTCCATATCACTATCTTGGTGTCAAAACGATGCAGGGGCTAGGGGAAGGATTGTTTCGCCTGTTATTCTTTTCTGTCCCGGGAATGATCATTATCTGGCTGGCATTCCCGATTGATTTTTCCAACCAGTGGAGTGTTTGGGCACTGTTCTTTTTATCCATTATTTTTAGCTTTATCGTTAATACACAACTGAATTTAATCACCGGTATCTTAACCTTCTTTTTAATGTATAACACAGGCTTAATCCGAGCGAAACGGGTCGTCATTGACTTGTTTTCCGGTTTGTTATTACCGATTTCCTTTTATCCCCTATGGGCACAGGATGTGATGGGGTATTTACCATTTCAAGCCATCAGTTATATTCCTTCCATGATCTTTACTGGTGGGTTTGTGGGGAGCGAGATTTATTCCGCCATCGGAATTCAGATCTTCTGGTCGGTCTTATTGATTATTCCTATCCAAGCCCTATGGATGTTGGCAAAACGTCAACTAATTGTGCAAGGGGGTTAGAGTATGTACTATTTTTCTATCTTTTTTCAATATGCAGCACAGTATTTGAAAACAAGGATGAGCTATCGGGAAGATTTAGTGGTGGAATTAATCTCTGATCTTCTATTCCAGGCGGTCAATTTAATCTTTATACTCGTGGTCTTTGGCCATACCACGTTACTAAATGGCTGGAACCGTGAGGAAATTATATTTATCTATGGTTTTTTCCTAGTACCTTACGCCATCTTCTCTTCTTTCTTTAATATCTGGGACTTCAATGAAAGGTATATCGTTAAGGGAGAGATGGATCGAATCTTAACCCGTCCGATTCACAGTTTATTTCAAATCATCATTGAGCGGATGGAGTTAGAATCCATGTTCGGAGTTGTCACAGGGTTAGTCATTATGTTTTACGCAGGCTCCCAGCTAGGTCTGACCCTCCATTGGTACGATCCGTTTGTGTTTTTGTTGATGGTCATTGGAGGAGCATTCATCTATGCGGGAATCTTTATATGCCTTGCAGCGATTAGTTTTTGGTCAGACAGCAAAACGGATATTATGCCGATGATGTATAACATCGGTAACTATGGCCGTTATCCTGTTGATATTTATAATCAAGTGATCCGATTTGTTTTGACTTGGATTTTACCGTTTGCTTTTGTTGGTGTGTATCCTGCGGCCTTTTTCTTAGGGCGCACAGAATGGTACGGATATGCATTTTTGACCCCAGTGATGGGAGTGGTGTTTCTGACGATCGCTTATTTCATGTGGAATGCAGGAGTGAAAAAGTATCGCGGAGCCGGGAACTAGGGAGGTAGGTGGTGCCTGTCACTTGTCGAAATCGGGAGGTGACAGGCACTTGTCGAATTGCACCTGAATTGGTGGTGAACTCCAAGTTCCGGAGGGGGGGTCCCCCCCTTCTTCACTCGCCTCCCCTCCCCACCCATCTGAAATCTGTTCTTCCGAAATCCCCTCCAAAACCAAATTCCCCACAAAAAATCAACTCCACTTGTCCTATTTCCTCTCGTTTAATCATAGATTAAACGGAGGTGATATAGGAATGAGTGACCTCCTTGTTTTAGGTGCCATTGTTGCGGCCAGTGCTGGGATCATTTTCAGTATCGTTCTATTATTACGAAATCAGCCCCCGGAAGGAAGGCGAATATCCACCAGAAACTTCCTTATATTAATAATCGTGTATGCAACCGTAATGAGTGGATTTGGAGTCATTTATATGGGGTTAGAACTATTGGGATATTCCGTTTTATTGGAAGGGGATACCTTGCTTGTCTTTGAGTCATTAGGTCATCTGATCGAAGATGTCATGTATTTCAGTGCGGTAACGATGCTCACCGTTGGATATGGCGATATCATTCCCCAGGGCATCGGTCGCTGGGTGGCGATGGTACAGGCACTGATTGGTTATTTGCTCCCCGTTGCATTTGTCGTAACGACCGTGATTTATACAGAAAAAAAAGAACGAATCAAAGAGAGAAGAACAGATCGTTTGTAGCTTTCTAGCATTTTGGTTATTCTAGTAGTAACTAGAAAATAAAGGAGGATACGAAACGATGACAGTAGAAGTTGGAGCTAAAGTACCTGAAATGACATTACCTGCGAATGGCGGGAAAAATGTAAGTCTGTCAGATTATAAAGGGAAGTTTATTGTCCTATATTTTTACCCGAAAGATATGACACCAGGATGTACTACGGAAGCTTGTGATTTCCGGGATCAACACGAGAACTTTAATGATTTAAATGCGGTAATTCTAGGGGTTAGTCCTGATCCAGTAGACCGGCACGAGAAATTCATTGATAAGCACGGGCTTCCGTTCGAACTATTAGCAGATGAAGATCATCAGTTGGCGGAAGCATTCGGGGTTTGGAAACTGAAAAAGAATTTTGGAAAAGAATACATGGGAATCGAGCGCTCCACATTTGTGATTGATCCAGATGGAAAGGTCATTAAAGAATGGCGAAAAGTGAAAGTAAAAGGTCATGTGGAAGAGGCATTGGAATTCTTAAGGGAACAGGGGAAGGCATAAACTTGAACTGCTATTTGTTAAAAACTCTGGTCAACTATAAATGACCGGAGTTTTTTGTGATCCTGGAGCGGTTCGGGGGACGGACGGGCTGATATAGTACCCGAAGGAGAGGAAACTGCAGTGGTTGGTAACAAGTGCGGGAAACTTCATCCCGAAACTCCGACTGACGTATCCGTTCGGTCACAAGTACGAGCAACTTGTTACCGAATACCAGCCCGTCGCTCCCGTTCGGTAACAAGTACGAGCAACTTGTTACCGAATACCAGCCCGTCGCTTCCGTTCGGTCACAAGTTTGGGAAACTTCATCCCGAATACTAGCCCGACGCATCTGTTCGGGCACAAGTATGAGCAACTTGTTACCGAATACCAGCCCGACGTATCCGTTCGGTCACAAGTTTGGGAAACTTCATCCCGAATACCAGCCCGACGTATCCGTTCGGTCACAAGTTTGGGAAACTTCATCCCGAATACTAGCCCGTCGCATCCGTTCGGTAACAAGTACGGGAAACTTCTTCCCGAATACCAGCCCGACGTATCCGCTCGGTCACAAGTACGAGCAACTTCTTCCCGATTACCAGCTCGACGTATCCGTTCGGTCACAAGTACGAGACACTTCTTCCCGAAACTCCGACTGACGTATCCGTTCGGTCACAAGTACGAGCAACTTCATCCCGAATACCAGCCCGTCGCTCCTGTTCGGTCACAAGTACGAGCAACTTGTTCCCGAATACCAGCACGACGTATCCGTTCGGGCACAAGTTTGGGAAACTTCATCCCGAATACCAGCCCGACGTATCCGTTCGGTCACAAGTTTGGGAAACTTCATCCCGAATACCAGCCCGACGTATCCGTTCGGTAACAAGTACGAGCAACTTGTTACCGAATACCAGCCCGTCACTCCCGTTCGGTCACAAGTACGAGCAACTTGTTACCGAATACCGACTCGACGTATCCGTTCGGGCACAAGTACGAGCAACTTGTTACCGAATACCAGCCCGTCACTCCCGTTCGGTCACAAGTATGAGCAACTTGTTCCCGAATACCAGCCCGACGTATCCGTTCGGGCACAAGTACGAGCAACTTCATCCCGAATACCAGCCTGTCACTCCCGTTCGGTCACAAGTTGGAGAAACTTCATCCCGAATACCAGCCCGTCGCTTCCGTTCGGTCACAAGTTGGAGAAACTTCATCCCGAATACCAGCCCGTCGCTTCCGTTCGGTCACAAGTTTGGGAAACTTCTTCCCGAGTACCAGCCCGACGTATCTGTTCGGTCACAAGTTGGAGAAACTTCATCCCGAATACCAGCCCGACGTATCTGTTCGGGCACAAGTACGAGCAACTTGTTACCGAATACCAGCCCGACGTATCTGTTCGGGCACAAGTACGAGCAACTTCTTCCCGAATACCAGCCCGACGTATCCGTTCGGTCACAAGTTTGGGAAACTTCATCCCGAATACTAGCCCGACGTATCCGTTCGGTAACAAGTACGGGAAACTTCTTCCCGAATACCAGCCCGACGTATTCGTTCGGTCACAAGTTGGAGCAACTTCTTCCCGATTACCAGCTCGACGTATCCGTTCGGTCACAAGTACGAGCAACTTGTTACCGAATACCAGCCCGTCACTCCCGTTCGGTCACAAGTTTGGGAAACTTCTTCCCGAGTACCAGCTCGACGTATCCGTTCGGTCACAAGTACAAGCAACTTCATCCCGAATACCAGCCCGTCACTCCCGTTCGGTAACAAGTACGAGACATTTCTTCCCGATTACCAACCCGACGCATCCGTTCGGTCACAAGTACGAGCAACTTCATCCCGAATACCGACCCGACGTATTCGTTCGGTAACAAGTACGAGACACTTCTTCCCGAAACTCCGACTGACGTATCCGTTCGGTAACAAGTTCGAGCAACTTGTTACCGAATACCAGCCCGTCGCTCCTGTTCGGGCACAAGTACGAGCAACTTGTTACCGAATACCAGCCCGACGTATCCGTTCGGGCACAATGACACAAAATGATTGATTTGTGAAAAAAATATTACTAAGCTACTAAACGATAGGCCACCGGGGGGATTACATTTGGAAAGCAAAATTGAAATATATGAAAAGGAATATCGACGTTTTAAACCCTTCAATCATTTTCATTCGCGTATACAAGAAATGAAAGAAAAGTCCAGTGATGGGGCGGAACTGGCCACGAAATGGGCTGAAATTTTAAATCAATCCCTTCGTGGGGAAACGTATCCAGTGGTTCACCCAATTGGTCAAGAGACGTTTTCCTTATATGCAGAGTTCCCAACTGGAGTTTTCGAATATGCTTTGGACATTGATGGTGCTACCTCACTAATTAAAGAAAAAGGAATAACACCAGTAACGTTTTCTCCAACAACTATCATTCACTCGGTTGATCAAGGCAACATCAACAAAGATCTAAATGGGATAAAAACGAATCATAAAAATCCTGTAATGGTACTTCAAAGTGAGTATTTAACTCACAATAGACCTTATTGTATCAATGGAAACCATCGAATATTGGAAGCGTATCGCAATAACCTTGAATGCATTGAAGTTTTTGTTTTCAAAGATTTAGAGTTCGTACCTTTCTTCTATGATAGCTTAAGTAAAGCAGTCTACTATTTGGAGATCGATTACAATCATATTGTTAATGGAAAAAACTCTATTTTTCAAAATAAAAATGGAGCACTAGCATTTGAATGATAACGGATTTATGGATAGACTTAGATTTTTCTTATGCTCCTTCAACTGTCGAGAAAGCCCCGGTCGTCCAACCAGCAAAAATGGCGCGATTCATAAAATATATGAAATGCGCCACTCTTATTACAGATTTATGTGAAAAGAAAGCCCATGCAGGGCGTCGTCCCTCTATAGAGAAGGGATGAATTTTCACTCAGACAAAGGGTCTTTTGCTACCTTAATTGTCTGAAGATATGCTATGATTCCAAACTAATTTATGTTTAGACTTCCAGTTGAGCCGTCGTATCCCCATCTTTATCGATACGGAAATTAACTTTTTTATCGCCACAAATGAGGTCATACTCCCCAAGGAATCCTTCCACGGAAAGTCTTCCGTCCCCGTCGGTCGTAGCTGTCACTTCCGTAGACCAGTCCCCTTTAATGAGTTTCTTTAGAACGTCATAAGCGGGTTTTGGACTATTATCCCGTCTGACGAATCCGGCAGGGGCACCAAGCCATGCACCATCATCACTGAAGGACCACGTGGTAATCGCCTCTACTAGAGGATGTTTAAACAAAATGGAGTACATTTCTTCCACTTCTTTTGCTTGTCGTTCTTCAAATTCAGGTGTGGATGGCCATTCTGGAATTTGATAATCGTTCAAATCCACAATCTCCGCCGGCATCAAGTGCCCTGAAGTTAACGTGTTCTCGGTAAAGTGAATAGGGAGACCGAAGTGAGAGAAACGGTCTAACACCTCTTCTAGTTTTTCCTGTCCCCAATATCCCTGATGTTGGTGCGACTGGATCCCAATCGCATCTATAGATATACCGGCATTTAAACATCCGTCAATTAAGATTTCGTAATTGATCGAGGTATTGAAGTCATTTAATAATAGTGTTGCATTAGGATTGAATTCCCTTGTCTTTGAAAACATTTCCTTGATGATTCCTACACGGCCAAGGTCCTGAGAAATTCGTGTAATCCCATTATCATATTTATCAAAGATCGGCATGATCACCACTTCGTTGATTACATCCCATGTATCGATTAACCCTTTAAAATCTGTTACATCCCGTTCAATTCTTTCAAACTGCGCTTTCAAGATTTCGTCATTGCTCATTTCAAGAAGCCATGGGGCAGTCAATGTATGCCAGCAAAGGGGATGTCCTTTCACAGAGATATTTCTTTCTTTTAACCACTGGGCAGCTGCCATTACTTCTTTCGTCCTTGGCTTCCCTTTTTCCGGCTCAAACAGGGCCCAATAAAAAGGGAGTGTTGCCTGGTTAAATACGTCTAGAAACAGATTCAGTTTTTCTTCTTGAAAAGCAAGTCGATCAGCTGGAACATTTTTGTTTGCTACGTCGATGACATCAAAAATACCGCAGCCGAACAAGAATTGGTGATTTGTTTGTTTCACAACTACTTCTTTTCCAGCAACAGGATTCCCCGCTGCATCGACCAATTTGATTGTCTTCAACCCCATACGGTGTGCTAATTCATTTGTCTGTTCCATTTTAGTACCTCCATTTTCTCATCCATTTCAGAAAACGCTTTCAGGTTCTCTCACTACTATTTTACCAGACTTTGTTCAAAACTAAGAATGTATTATTTTTGACACCTTCGGGCATTGTCTAGCTCCACCGCCTACTCGCATGGGAACTGAAAAAGTGGTGCTTTTCCACTTTTACAGTCCCTAAGCCACTTCGGAAGTGACAACTGAAGTCGAAGAGCGGACTTCTAGATGTCATTCCTGCACTGCCCTACGCTCGTGATCTTAGGCGATTGCGCTTTTCTTTATCCGGAAAACAAACTTTCTGCCTTTATGTTAAAGGCTGTGATCTCCCATTCATCAATTCTATCGTTTCAAATAACAGTCAAAGAGTAGAAAAAATCTCCCCCGCCCCACTAAAACTCCTTATTTTTGACGATTTCCTGAATTTTTTCAATGACTTTTTCCCATTCGGTGGTTTGAATGATTGTCCCTTGATGGCCGAGTAATAAAAACGTAGGGTATTCTTGTAATTCAAAGACATCTAAAGCGTAGGAATCGTAATCCATCACACGATGCCAAAAATCGATCAATACATACGAATCAAAGTTATCAGTTCTTCTAGTAAGTTCGGATATCTCCTCATCCAACTTATAATAGAGCTCCCAATTTTCCTGTGTGTCGTGTTCAAATATAATAGAAAGCTGATAACGGTTGGGACTGTCAGGTGAGAAAAAATGAACATAATCATTTCTAGTTAATGGAGATACTTCGATTTTTTCTGCCTTGTAAATGGGTAGTAGGATGTCGAAGTAACCTATATATTCTTTCCGCGAGTAGGACTTCGATTCAAAATCTCCGTCCACTTTAATGGATATTCGTTGACCCAATCCTGAGTAATACAAGAAATCGGAAGTCAAATCGATGGGTTCTCCAGTATCACTGGAAATAATCTCCGTATTCTCATCGATAATAATCTTATAGGCCTCCACTTCATAATTGGTAGGAACTTCGGTGTTGGAAATGTAGGATTTGAGGGTCGTCCCAAATAAATTATCCTTCACAAATACAGATACCATTTGTGAGTTGTCCAGAGGGGAAAAATACATGATACGTCCTTCAATATCATATCCACCTTCCTCCTCAGAAGATGGTGAACAGCCATTAATGACTAAAACTAAAACGGTGAAGAGAACAAGAGCTGTTACTCTCATATGATTTATCCCCAATCCATAATCTTAAAATGATTCTATCTAATGAGAATATACCACGGAAAGGGGTTTGAATATATATCCTATTATGATAGATTAATCTTTTTATATAGTGGAACTTCCAGGTTCACATCAGTGATTTATTTGGCTGCGGAGGGGAACGGGATGAGAGATGTTACTAACTTGATAGAATGAATGACAAGTAATGAATATATTATAGGTAGTAAAAATCTAGTAACCTCTGATAAGATATAGGTAAAATAAATACTGGTGGAGTGACAAATGTGAAGCAACTATTCCCATTTATATTAATTGCTGCAATTATAGGCGGAGTAATGTTTTTTATGAATGATGATTATGAGAAAGATAGATTTGAACCAGTTAACTCCATCGAAACAATCTCCGTGGACTGGGTTGCTACCTTGTTTGTGGATGACACCCATTTAGAAGTTCCTACGTTGGGCGTCAGGCTGGAATCGAGAAAGGACGATATGGATCTGGAGGCGATCGAGTTCTTTCTTGAATCGGAGAGAGGCGGATTTTATTATCAAGATTTAAATGTGCAACAGTTCAATGGGGAGATTAGTTATTCGGAACCATGTGAATTTTGTGATCAAACGGATTCCATTTATTCGTATGTCAATGTTCAAGTACATTGGAAAGAACAAGACGGTTATATTATGTCCGATTATTTTCACTTTGACTTTCCTACTTTGTTGAGTGGATTAAGATAGGGCAGATTCCCCAATCTTGGATTAACTAAGTCATTTGTCCAATCCTGACATGAAGCACAACATATAAATGAAGAGAACGGTGACATAACGATCCCTCTTTTATAAATTGATCTGGTGCTCTCTGTAACTTTGCGAGGCGGTTTCCGCCTCGCATTTTTTTGAAAGGTAAGAAAGCATAAGTTTTTTGTACCTTCGGGCAAATCATTTGCTGATTTTTGAAAAAATTGACGAGTAATCTTAAAACTCGACTATACAGTAATACAGGATTTTTCGAAAAAATTCTGAAATTCGTCATAAAAACGAACATGACTTATGTATTTAGAATAAATTATGAATATAATGTTGTAATAAGATAAGAATTTTTATGATAGTATGAAGGGATTTTAATGGGATCAAGAGAATTATTAGAAAATGAAGTTATGGGGCTACCCAGACATATTTGGAGGGAGAAAACATGAAATTAATGATATGTGTTGTACACAATCGTTATGCTGATGAAATGGAACAGGGGCTCAAATCAAAGGGGTACCGCATGACTGAATTGGCAAGTAGTGGTGGATTCTTGAGAAAAGGAAACACAACGTTCTTATTAGGGATTGAAAATAAAGACGTGAAGGATCTACAAAATGAAATGAAAGCTATTTGTACGGGGATTGAAACGAAAAAAGGGAAACTAAAGGGTAGTGAAAGCAGGTATACCTCTTTTCTCGTTGATGTAAAAGACAGTCTCCCTCTATTGAATCAGTTAAAGTAATTCGTTTTAACGAGTATTTAAAATTATTGTTCTTGTTGTAATAAAAGCGGGTAAAGTTATATATATATACTTAATACGTAGCTTGTGTTGTTTACGTTGACAAATTTTATTATCATTAGTTATACTAATTGTAAATATTATAAAGTAAGAATGTCTACTTGGAAGAGGTGAAGCTAAAATGGAGAACCATCGACTTCAAGAAGCGTTACATTCTTTAAAAAGTACAAAGGTTCGTATGACACCACAACGCCACGCAATTTTAGAATTTTTATTTAGTGCTAAGGCTCACCCAACTGCTGATGAAATATATAAGGCGTTGGAGGGGAAATTCCCAAATATGAGTGTTGCCACTGTTTATAATAACCTGCGTGTTTTTAAAGAAGTCGGTCTGGTTAGGGAATTGACTTATGGCGACTCTTCCAGCAGATTCGACAGTAATACTTCTGATCATTATCATGTCATCTGCGAAGATTGTGGGAAAATTGTAGATTTTCATTATCCAGGATTAGATGAAGTAGAAACGTTAGCAGAACATGTAACTAATTTTAAAGTAACTGACCACCGTATGGAAATTTACGGTAATTGCCCAGAATGCCATAAACAAAAACAACATTAAAAAGCTGGATTTCCTTCAGAGAAATCCAGCTTCTTTTTTTTGCGATTTTCTTTTGGTTCGATCTTTACCTGTGACCAAAGAGGGGAGACTTCCTTTGCGGTTTATCCCTTTAGCTTGTTTTCGTTTTTGTGATTATATTTTTCATCAAACTCTTTACCTTCAAGTGATTTATCTAATGTTAATGGCTCGCTACAATGCATACATGCATCCACCCGGCCTAACATCTTCGTGTACTTCCCACAACCTGGACAGAGAACTTGAATCGTTTTGGATGAAAGCATTCCAATCCAAAAATAAATTACTGTGCTGGCGATAATGCTTAAAAACCCTAATAACATAAAGAGCGTCATCAAAATAGCACTTGTTTGAAAAAATAGACCAAGATACATAATGATGATTCCTGCAAAAATCAACATGAGGGCAAAAGTACGAATCTTATTAATTTTATTTGAGTATTTAATTCCCATGAAAACCAACCTCCTAAAATGAAAGTATAGCATAATAGAGGAACGATCACTATGAAAGAAAAATATTACGGGCGATCGTGGAAGGTTTTTTTGCAAGTTCGTCGAAAATATAATCTTAAGAAGAATTTTAATTAGGATTTATAGGAGGCGTCATCCCATGGACGATTTTTTACGGCAATTATATCAAGACCGCTCAAGCGATAAACATACATTAGGTATTATAGCAATGGAACAAAGATCTAAGATGGATGCAAATACAGACTATTTTGATTGTGTATTACTAGTTATTGTTTCAGAGGACATGCCTTCCTGGGAAATGAAGCATTATGCTTATAATGGCTATAAGGTTGCCATGCATCTTGTGAATAAAGAACAAATTCACGATTGGCTTATTAATAGTTCGAACCGTCGAATTGTGGATTGGTTAATGAATGGGAAGATTGTTTTTGATAGAAATGAATTTACGAAGAACTTCAGGCAATTGATGATCGAATTTCCGCACGAAGAGAGAAAAATTCGAACCGGTGTGGAATTTTCGAAACTAATACGAAGATTTACCGATGGTAAAGTGTTGTACCATGAGGGGCATTTTCTTGATTCTTATAATCAAATTGTCCATGCACTCCACCATTTAGCGAGACTAGCTATCATTGAGCGGGGCTTTTATCCGGAAGTCACTGTGTGGCAGCAAGTGAAACAAATAGAACCGGAAATCTATAAGCTTTACTCAGAACTCGTAACGGGAAATGAACCAATTGAAAAAAAACTAGAACTTCTATTAATAGCAAATGAATTTGGATTAATGAATAAAACGAAGTTGGGAAGTGCCCATCTATTAGATTTACTGCGAACGAAGAAGGAACCTTGGACTATTGAAGAGATTAAACAGAAACTGGGGATGCATGACTATTCTTTAGATATAAGTATCCTGTTGGAGTATTTAGTTCAAAAAGGCTATGTGGATGTTGTAAAAGTGGAAACAAGAGGCAAGAAGATCTTCCATCGGCAATACGAAGTTACGGATTCTCCACTTCCATAATAAAATTATTGTGGCTGGGACGACCGAAAGTGTTTAATCAAAAATCCGAACACTATACATCCATAGGGAAGTATAGTGCATGAACTATCATGGCGTTCGGATTTCTCTTTGATTAAAACATTTTTGTCCCAGTTTTTTTATTGTCTCCAATTTTCTTGTTTTTTTGGTCATACTATTTAGGAGGTTTTAATCAATCAACCACATAGAGTATATGTTGAGGCGTATGAAATCTAAATAGGGATTGCAAATTATATTGAGAAATGATAAATTAATTCTTGCCGCTAAAAAGCCGGTGAAATTATTTTTGAAAAATATGTTGACTGTGATTTGAGTAAGTGATATATTATTACTTGTCGCCAAAAACCAAAACGGCGAACGCAGTTAAAAAAGTTGTTGACGGAAACTTGAGAAGATGTTATGATATTCAAGTCGCCAAAACGACAAGCTAGAAAATTTGACCTTTGAAAACTAAACAAAAAGCCAAGCGAAGTGGGATATAAATTCCTTCATTATAATGATGAAGCGATATTGAAATATCCCGTCAATTAAGAAGTAAAAAATTAGCCAAAATTTGGCTTGACGCTAGTCGTCAAACTCAACACTTTATTGGAGAGTTTGATCCTGGCTCAGGACGAACGCTGGCGGCGTGC
>NZ_JAHQCS010000088.1 GCF_019042215.1 Evansella tamaricis
CTGCAAATACGTCGATTTGTCTCGACGGATACGCCTCGGAGCATTTGCTCGCAGAGGAAGAGACAGTAGTCGTGAATTTCGCTAAAAATCATCCTTTTAAAAAATCAACATTAGCCTTTAACATAGCCTTTAATAAAAGTAATTTAGCCGGTAAACTGGATTTTTCTTCAGTTAAGAAATGATGTTTCTTCGCTTATTCAGAAAAATGATTCCAGCCCGTCTGTGACGGAAGAAGAGTTAAAGATGATGGTGGATATAAGTGAAGAGGAAGGTGTTATAGACGAAAATGAAAAAGAGCTCGTACACCGCTCCTTTGATTTCAATGATATAATTGTTGCTGAAGTTTTTAAGCCTAGAACTAGCATGATTGCTCTTGGTATTGATGATGATCCTGAACATATAAAGGAAGCATTTTTTCAAGAGCGCTTTTCCCGCATCCCAATATATAAGGGGAATATTGATAATATAATTGGGATTTTATCTGAACGTGACTTTCTTACTGCATATATACGGGGCGAAATTAATATCAAATCTCTGTTGAGAAACCCAATTTTTGTAGTGGAATCGATGAAAATTAACGTTCTGCTGCCTCAGTTGCAGAAGGAAAAAACGGATATGGCTATTGTAATTGATGAATATGGCGGAACGAGCGGCCTGATTACATTGGAAGATATTCTCGAGGAGCTTGTTGGAGAAATTTACGACGAGCATGATGATGATGTTAAGTTATTTAAACGAATCTGACGAACGGCGCATCCGTTCTGTTATGGTTACAATAGAATTAAATACTAAGACATCACCTCCCTGTATAGAGGAGGACCGGCAGTTTTTAACTGCCGGTTTTTTCTATTCTTGCGCAACCCTAATATCAAGGGTAGACATCAACTTATTTTTAGGTAATGTTAGCGGTTAATGTTGATTCTTATAAGGAAATTGGATTTCCTTGGAAGTTCTTAATATATTCGCCTTGTTGAACACCATCCTATACTTTTAAATATAATTAGGAATAATCTTTTTTTATCTAGACAGTTTTAATTGTTTATCATCACTTGTCATGCTGATGAAATTGAGAAGTAGTATATAAAACGGATAGACTATCAATCCCCCGATTGCTAACAAACCAGTAACAGGATTGGGGGCATCTCCACCATAAGTTATCGGAAATAAGGCTGAGAATACATAAATAAAAAGAATAAAATAAGGTGCCCAAAGGGTTACTGTCCAAAAGTTTGCCTTTCGCCCACCTAACCATTTTTTTGTTAAAAAAAAGAGTAGTATTGTACCACCTATAATTTCTACAATTAGTACTACGCCAGTTAAAATATTTACCGTACCAATTTCCCATTTAGTTAGTCGGCTAATTCTATACACGTTTAACATAAGTTCAAGAGGAACAAAAACCATAAGAGCGTATAGAATACTTACAACATTTAACTTCAAGAAATATTTCATTTAAATAAGCCCCCAATAATAATTAACTCTTATTAAGAATCTCCCCGATAGCGACACAACGGTAGAAACTAATTGTTCCACGGACGCTCCTGTTAACTATACAACTCCTTTAAAGATAAGTAACTATAACTCCTCCAATTCCTGCGAGAGTCATCAAAATACCGCCAAAACGTGTTGACCAATTGTAGAAATTGGAAGGTTCCGTGCCGTCATTTGATTTCCAACTCTCTGTTATTAACCAGATAATGGATGGTTTAATAATCATTGTAACACCTATAATTATTAGAATTATACCAAGTAAAACCATTTTAAAATCCCTCCAAAATATCCGTTTTCCTATTATATAAAACGAATTAACCATTTTTAAAGTTTCAATACTTATTTAAATTTCTTCACTTTCTAGAAAGGAAAGAAAGCATTGTTTCTACACTTGTGATTAAGCCACCAAATCTCGTAAACTGACTTTTCAGTTATAATATTGCTATTCCATCTTAAGAGAAATGAGGAAAATATCTCATGAAAAAAGGTATATTATCTACATTTAGGAAAGGTGGTGGGACTGAAATAATAGTAAAGATGAGATGGGCTTACGGCGTTCAAGATGTTCAATCAAACTTTCATAGAGATGGATCGACTAAAAAGAATGATTCCATAAAGGACATTCAGCTCTGTTAATCCCGCAAGCCGATCCATCTGTTGTCATACCTGATTATTTATTTGTTGAATCACTATATAACGCTGCATCCCCAATCCATTTTTTGTACAATGGCGCTAAAGATATGACTAGAATATCAACTATTGTGATTGGTATAAGGGACTTTATTTTTATCAGTCTGCTCTTTTTCAAAATGTAATCCACTACGATTTTTCCAACAACTACCAAAGCTTTCGCCTTAATATTACCAATATAAGTAACCCACGTTTTTAACACGGACATTAGACTTGCATACGATGTTTCCATTTTGTGTTGTTCCATCAAGGAGTGATAGTATCCTCTTCCAAATGTTAATTTGTGCATCATTTCTAAAGCTACTAATAAGTTAATACACGTAAACTGGACCATGTTATAAAGGGTTAATTTTTGAATGAATGAGTTCCCTTTTTCTAAGAAACGAAGCCACTGATCACTAATATGAAAATAGAGATAAATTAGTATTAAGGTATACCTTGTTTTCCACCCACGTTCTTTAAAAATCCCCATTTTAATAAAGAGTTTCTGGATGAGCATGAAATAAACAGCAAACCCTAACTTTACAATCCAATTAAGCTTAAATGCAGTAATAAATAGAGCGGTAAAGGGGACGTAAACCGCTTGGGATAAAATAGCTCCGGAAATTTCGTCTAAAAAATTTTTTCGGAAAAATTCTGGTTTGTATCGATATAAATGCAAAAATGACAAAACGATATATTCAAAAAGATACGCTATTCCCATGTTAGAAAATAATAAAACAACAAGAGATTTCCTATTGTTAGCTTTTGTGAATGTGAATAGAAGTAGAATAAAATGAATGATGAACAATACTATATATGGGTATTTATTCCATTTCTTGCGTATCATCAAAGCCCTCCAGCTGAAAAGATTATTATTATTATTTGCAAGAATAGACTTTATTATGATTATGGTGCCAACTTCGCATTTCAATTTGCTTTTTACTTGTCCGTTATAATAAAATTTTTCAAGGATCGATCTTTCATCCAGTAAGGCGAAGGGCGGCGTAATATTTTAGTGCGAACGTTCACAAGAAAATGGAAGACGTCCATACAGCCGGTTTAACTGGACAGGAAAAAAAAGGTGATGGCGGAAAATGTTTAAAAAGGAGTGAGGTAAAAATGTCATTTTTAGTATATTCATCGGTAGGGATTCTAACATTAATCAGTTTCATTCATTTTTACTGGTTATTTGGAGGAAAAAGGGGGTTTATTGCTTCTGTACCTGAAAAAGTAGAGGGTGATTTATTGTTCACTCCTAAAATCATTGAAACTCTCATTGTTGCGTTAGGGTTATTATTCGTTGGATTTATGTTATTAGTGCAATTTGATGCCATTCCTTTTTTAAAACCCACTATACTGACTAAAACATTTTGTATCCTATTTACCTGTGTCTTCTTTTTAAGAGCAGTGGGTGACTTTAAATATCTCGGTTTTTTTAAAAGAATTAAACATTCTATATTTGCTAAGTATGATACTAAATACTATTCTCCTCTTTGCCTTTATTTAGGGTTATCACTCTTACTTGTGTTGTTTTAGTTGTCCACATTAATATATGTCTTCGCTACACCTTCCTAAAATATTTGATCAACTGAAATTTTTACTATGGGTGTTTTCCGTTTTTATTTAAAAGGCTCTTTTCGTATGGATTGTTGTTTTTAAAGCAAAATTATTGCTTGGATACACTCCAGGCGGGCGCTTTCACCTCAGGCACAAGTGCGACATCTGTTCCTAACCCCTTCGGTCCTACTCACAGTGTCTTCTTTGCCGCGGCCTCAGCCTCGTTCGGGAACAAGTAGAGCCAACTTCTGCCCGAAATCCTTCACGAGCTCCTCGTTCGGGAAGAAGTTGAATCAACTTCTACCCGAAATCCTTCACTTGCTCCCCGTTCGGGAACAAGTAGAGGCAACTTCTGCCCGAAACCCTTCACGAGCTCCTCGTTCGGGAACAAGTGGAGGCAACTTCTGCCCGAAACCCTTCACGAGCTCCCTGTTCGGGAACAAGTGGAGGCAACTTCTGCCCGAAATCCTTCACGAGCTTCCTGTTCGGGCACAACTCGAGGCAACTTCTGCCCGAAATCCGGCACGAGCTCCTCCTTCGGGAACAAGTTGAGCCATCTTCTGCCCGAAATCCGTCACGAGCTCCTCCTTTGGGATCAAGTTGAATCAACTTCTACCCGAAATCCTTCACGTGCTCCCCGTTCGGGAACAAGTAGAGGCATCTTCTGCCCGAAACCCTTCACGTGCTCCTCGTTCGGGAACAAGTGGAGGCAACTTCTGCCCGAAACCCTTCACGAGCTCCCTGTTCGGGCACAACTCGAGGCAACTTCTGCCCGAAACCCTTCACGAGCTCATCGTTCGGGAACAAGTGGAGGCAACTTCTGCCCGAAACCCTTCACGAGCTCCCTGTTCGGGCACAACTCGAGGCAACTTCTGCCCGAAATCCTTCACGAGCTCATCGGGGAAAAAGTGGGTGGAACTATTAAATATTAAGCCCGAACAACCAAAGTATGGTTACTCACTTTAGTAACATTTGCTATTAATCCTGATTTGTATACATCGATGATTCGTGAGGCGATAGCGCTTAATAAGTAAATTTGAACAGAAAAACGGGAAAAAGCGCTTGGAAGGGCAGTAAACATCCAAGCACTTTTAGTCTTACTTATCTACTTTGGGGTGCAAAAGGGATTATACAAGGAACATAATTTTTTTCACAATAGAATTATCTCGTCGCTACAATGGATTTTCGCTTATAAAGCCATGATCCAATGATAAAGGCAACTGCTCCCCAAAGGAGCATGATCCCAATAGCTATCCAAATGCCAGTTGAAAAGATGCTAGTGGAATAAACCATACTCTCCCTTAAACCCTCCACAAAATAAGTAAGTGGAAGGATATTCGATAGTGGCTGGATCCACTCAGGCATCGTCTCAATGGGAAAGAATATTCCACTCAAAAACATCATGAGGAAGCTGGCAATATTGGCCACTCCCATATAGGCTTCAGAAGTCTTACTAAAGGAGGAAAAAAAGTATCCTAAAGCGTTAAACGATAAGGCTCCCAGTAAGAAAACAACGAGTAAGCTAGGAAAATTGATGTATACATTTGCTCCAAAGAGGAAGACGCCAATGATCGTTAATAAGATAATTTGAATGACACTAAATAACAACCGCATAATCATATCGCTTAAACCAAAAATATTCATATTGGCAGGAGTCATGCGTAACCGTTTTATTAATCCTTTCCTTCGCATTTCTACTAAATCAACCATCCCGAACATTCCACCTTGAGCAATCGCTAACGCAATCATACCAGTGAGAAGAAAGTCAGTATAACTCAGTTGATTACTACTGGAGGTTATGGATTCGAAATGTAATTCATAGGTAGGGACTGCACCTACAGCATAAAGATTTGCCTGCTGGACAAAGTTATTTAGCATTCCTGACAAGGCTTGTGTTGTAACCCCTTGTTCGTTTTCTTTATTCACGATAAAGAAAATGGAAGTATCATCTGCTGATTCAGGCAAGACAATCGCGGCATGAACTTCCTGGTCCTTTACTAGTTCATCAGCTTTCTCACGACTTACCGTGTCACCAGATTCTATTTCTAAAACGGGAATTGAAGTGAGTTGCTGTAACAGCATTTCTGATGTGGGATTCGGATTTTCATTGACAATGGCCACTTTTGCAGAAAACTCATTGTCAGAACTGCCGCTAAAGATTACCATAAAAATAGACATTAAAATAACAGGGAAAAAGATTCCCCAAAACCAAGCTTGTTTTTCACGAAAAGTTAATTTTAATTGAGCAGCAAACATTTGTTTAAATTGTTTGAAATGCTTCAACCTAATCCCTCCATTCCTTCCCAGTAAACGCAATGAAAACATCTTCTAAGCTCATTTCACGAATAGAGACTTGCTCCACCTGATAATTTTTTTCCTTTGTATATCCAAATAAGTTATATAATGTATTCTCCGGATCGGTGGACCATAGTATTAAGGACGCTTCTTCACGTTCCGTTCGAGTAACGGATGAAAGATTATTAGAGTAGAGATTCGCCTCTTCCGCAGCCTCAGCTCCATTAATAAAGGAAAGGCGTACTTCCCTTTCTTCTGTTAATTTTTCAATAAGTGCTGAAGGGGTATCCAATGTGACGATTCGGCCTTGATCCACGATACAAACTCTATCGCTTAATTTTTCGGCTTCCTCCATATAATGTGTCGTTAAGATTGTGGTTTTACCTAGTTTCTTTAGTTGTAAGATGATGTCCCAAATGTTGCGACGAGCTTGTGGATCCAGTCCCGTTGTGGGTTCATCTAAAAAAATGATTTCAGGGTCACTAATCATGGCTAGTCCAATGGCAAGCCTTTGCCGTTGACCTCCAGAGAGCTTTTTCACATGATTATTACGATGGTCCGTAAGGTTAATTAATTTTAGGATTTCTTCTGTTGGACGGGCTTTATCGTAAAAGGTAGCGAACAGGTTCAAGTTTTCTTCTGGAGTTAATAAGTCAAACATGGCACTAGATTGAGGCTGTACACCAATCTTCTGTTTAATCGTTTTTGCATGTTTATCCCAGTTGAATTCACCAAAACGGATTTCTCCAACATCGGGTGGAACTAAGCCTTCAATCATTTCTAAGGTTGTGGTTTTTCCTGCCCCATTCGGTCCGATAATAGTAAATACCTCACCAGCTTTCACGGAAAAGCTAATATCTTGAACCGCATGAATGGTACCAAATGATTTTTTTAAGTTTTTCACATCTAAAACAGTCATTTTATTCCTCCTTTTCTTAACAACTATTCCCATATTTGCTTACGTTTTTCCACCGCGAATAGTTTCGAATTTTTATTTTTTTTGAAAAAAGTTGTTGACCTTCACGTGTACGTTAAGGTGTAGAGTAATAGTATCAGAGTGCACTGAAAAAGTGGTTTTTTACTTTTTCAGTCGTCTCATAGTCTCAGGAGGTGAGTTCATGGAATACACCATACAGAAACTTGCGCAGCTTGCAAGAGTGAGTACGAGAACACTTCGATATTATGATGAAATCCATATTCTTAAGCCAGCAAGAATTAACTCGTCAGGATATCGAATTTATAGTCAAGCAGAAGTGGATCGGTTACAGCAAATCTTGTTTTATAAAGAATTAGGAGTAAGTCTTGAAAGGATCAAAGAATTCATTACCTCCCCTTTATATGATGAAACGCAAGCTCTGAAGGATCACCGGGAACATCTTCTTGGGAAAAGGAAGCAGTTAGATGTGTTGATTTCCAATGTAGAAAAAACGATTGATTCAATGGAAGGGAGAATTATAATGACAGATAAAGAGAAATTTGAAGGTTTTAAACAGCAGTGGATTAGTGACAACGAGGAGAAATACGGGAAAGAGATTCGTGAAAAATATGGTGATGATGTAGTAAACCAGTCAAATGAAAAACTTAATAATATGACGAAAGAAGAGTATGACGAGGTTAGTCATCTTGCAAATGAAGTCCTGGAAACTCTGGAAGAAGCATTTAAAACGGGAGATCCTGGGAGCGATATTGCACAAAAAACGGCGGAGTTGCATAAGAATTGGCTAATGTATTATTGGAAGGAGTATAACAAGGACGCTCATGCTGGTCTTGCTCATATGTATGTAAATGATGAGCGGTTTAAGAAATATTATGAAAAGGGGCCAGGAATGACCGAATTTTTGAGAGACGCAATTTTATTGTACACAAATCATAAAAGAAACAACTGATTTTACTTGTGTAGAAGAAGAATATCTTTATACATTACGTGCAATCATGCTTACCTCAACCTCAAAAATATGAGTTGCAAGCCTTATATAATATAGCTAGTTATTTTAATCATTACATTTGACTCTTAAAACAATAATAATATCATAAAGGAGTCACTTTTTTTTGCTGTAATTTGCTTACCGTTGTGTACTTCTTATAGGAAGATTAGTATATAATTTAAATCAAGGTTGTTGTAGAATTTTTAGAGCGAGAAAAAGTAGCAGAGCAGGAAGGGGATGGAAACACCTAGTGCTTAGGTGATTTTAGAATTCGTGATAGAAGTTTAATTCAATTTGTTCAAAGGTAAGAAAATTTTTGCACCTTCGGGCATTGTCTAGCTCCATCGCCTACTCGCATGGGAACTGAAAAAGTGGTGCTTTTCCACTTTTACAGTCCCAAAGCAATGAGCGTAGCCGTCGCAATCTTTAAAAGCTTGATAGGAGTTGGTTTTCTCCTATCAGGCGAGCGACGAGCGCAGCCATTGCCATACAAATAAAAGGAACTGAAAAAGTGGTTTTTAACTTTTTCAGTTGCTTCTTAATCGCTGCGGGGCACTTCGGAAGTGACAACCGAAGTCAAAGATCGGACTTCTAGTTGTCATTCCTCCACTGCCCTACGCCCGTGACCAAAGGCGCTTGCGCTTTTCTTATTATAACGATATTAGTGTGTTTCATGTCAATTGGTGTAATATAAATGGAGAAGAGAAGAAGGGGATGAGTTTGTGAGTAGAGAAGAAGTTTTACCGCCAAAGACATGTGAAATAGACAGAATGATAACAAAACCGGAAGATATTAAGAAAGTTCTTGCAGGAACGAAGACAGCAACGAGAAGAAATGGCAGATATGCAGATCTGGGAGAAATAATGGTTCTGGAAGGTAAGTGCTTTAAAGTAGAGCGTGTATATAGGCAGACTTTAGGTGAACTAACGGATGAGATTGCAGTCCAAGAGGGCTATGGGAGTGTGGAAGAATATAAGAATGCGATCCTATCCATTCATCCAGGGATGCCGTGGAAACCGCAAATGAAGGTGTGGACACATGAATTCAAAGTAGTGGAGGATGAAATATAGGGGGGAGTTCTAACCTTCGAACAGACTTTACGGAACAGTGCCTAGCACTCTCAACAAACAAAAACAAACCCTATCAAAGGAACAGTTGGTTCCTTTATAGGGTTTATCTTCTATTAATATCCGTATCCAGTACCTCCAACTACTACAGCTCCGATAATAACTAGTAAGATGAAAATTACTAGTATAAACGCGAAGCCTCCTGCAAAACCACCGTGTGCGTGTGTCATAATCCGAACACCTCCAATTAAAACAAACTAAAGGACATAGAAGCCCTTTCTCCTATACCATATGCGATTAGTAAAAAAATGTTTGTGCAAATGACCCGATCGACATAAATGAAGAACTAAGGTGACTGAGCCTCCCTACGGTATAGTTAGACACATTGGGGGACAGGAACTATTCTCCAGCCAGCCCATTTAGAAAGCTCCCGTACCGTCGAGAGCAGTGATGCCGTGAAAACAATGACCGAAGCCATTGTCTATCAAATGAAAGTCAGTGAAAAAGTTTTTCGTACTTTTTTACTGGTCTCGAACCGTCCCCATACTTCACTAAGAATTAATTGTACTAAGGAAGAAACTACTAATTGTATTTAGTTTGTCTATATAATACTATTTTTATATAGAATTCAGGATGGAGGGGTGCTCACTAACTGGAAAGATGTTTTTGGGATGATATTAGATAATTAAAAAGGGGTGTCCGAATGTCAAAAAAAGCATTACAATACATTTTAGCATTATTTCTAGTTTTTACTATTAGTTTAGTAGGGTGTAGTAATGAATCAACATCTCCAGCTGAAGTTAGTGATCCTAATGATCAAGAAGAAACGAACGAAAATGGAGTAGAAGAACAAGAAGAATCAACAGAAGAAGAAAAGTCTGAAGAAACAGAAGAAACAGAAGAAACAGAAGAAACAGAAGAAACAAGTGAAGTTGAGGAAAACGAAGAAGATAATAAAGTTCAGGAAAATGTAGCTTATGTTAATGTAAACAGGTTGAATATTAGAGAATACAGAGATGCCAACGGTACATCTCTTGGGATTATCACTAAAGGAAAACAAGTAAAAGTTTTGGAAGAAGTGAAAGATGGAGAAGACGATTGGTTAAATATTCAAGTTGGCAGTGGAGATAATACCATTGAGGGTTGGATTTTAACTCATTATACAGTTAGGGATTCTAGAGAATTTTTATCAGATCCAAACCTTTTTGAAGATGAGGAACTGAATGATTACTTTACATCTCCAACCCTTTTTGAAGATAATACGATTGTTGCTTATTACGGACACCCAAATTCTAGATTAATGGGAATTGTAGGAAGACACTCTGTTCAAGAGCTTATTCCTCTGTTAGAGAAGACATCTGAAAAATACGATTCCGTTAATGGTGATTTAGGTGTTATCCCAGCAATCTACCTTATTTATGGAACAGTGCAGCCAGGTGGTGAAATTGGCGTATTAAACTTCGACCAAATGATGTCCTACATTGAGGAAGCCTATAAGAATGGTGTTTTAATCTATCTAGACCATCAAATGGGAAAATATCATCCTATTGATGCCCTGAATGAAATCTTGCCATTTCTGAAATATCCCAATGTTCATTTAGCTCTTGATCCAGAATGGCGTACAAATAATCCAATGAATGAGATAGGACATTTATCTGGAGAAGAAATAAATCAAATTCAAGAAACGATGCGTGACTATATGATTTCCAATGATATTCCAGGTGTGCGACAATTTGTTTTCCATCAATTTGTTGAAAAAATGGTACCTGATATTGAAGCGGCATCCGTTGATTATGATCCGGTGTTACTCGTCCATAATACATCAGGGTGGGGTCCTCCTTCTGGAAAGATAGCGACCCATGCGACTAATTCCAAGGCAACGAATATACCATACAAAGGCTTTAAACTATGGTATTACTATTCTGATATACCAGGGGTCCACTATGATGATCCCCTAATGACGCCAGAGGAAGTTCTGGAACTCAATCCGAAACCGGGGCTTATTATTTATCAGTAATGGGACAAGGGGTCAGCACATACTGTGCTGCCTGTCTCCTTTCATTACATTGATATCAATAATTAAGAAAAGACCACCAAAATTTAATTGTATGGTCATCGTAAGTTATATTTTAATTTTCACCTGGGAATACGACGGCTAAAAAAACAACTTCCTTGTCAATCAACTTGTAATAAACCCTAAATTTTTTTATTATTACTCTAGAGATACCTTTATATTTTCCGAATTCTTCAATATACGATTTTCCAATAATATCATTCCCTAAGATATCTTCGGTTTCTAAAATAAACTGAGTAATAAAGTCAAATGTTTCTTCTGGAGTAAATCTCTTACTTCTAAATAGAGTAAGTTTTTCCATTACCTTCGGACGCCCTTGCACTTTTCTTAACGTCTACAAATTACTATAACAAAAAACTCCCACAATATTGTCCAGTCGTAACCATAGTGGGAGTTCTGGTTTAAAGTTTGATATAATTCTCAAAACTTATTTCTTTGATATAAGATTGCTTAGTTTACATACTCTCCATAATCAGGCTTAGCAATTTCATCAAAATCTTCAACTAATTTTTCTAAACTCCTTGTTAGTAAATCCCCAGACATAGGTTTTCCATGTCCAGTAACTGCGACAGTCGGTTTTAGTGTTGCTAACTTAATGACAGATTCCTTGGCAGACTCCCAATCTGTGGTTAAGTATCTTGGTGGACCACTAATTTCCAGTTCTTGCGTTAATACCTTATAGAGGTATTCTTGTTTAACAGTAACAAAGGCATCTCCTACAATTAATACCCTATCTTTTTCCCTAAATAAAGATACGTGACCAGGTGAATGTCCAGGAGTGTGAATCCATTTAAACCCTGGCATAGTAGGTACAGATCCATCAGAAGGTAGTGGTTTCACGTTGTTGCCTAAGTTAATTGGTTCATTTGGAAACATTGGTGATATTTTAGCAACCATACCCCCTTCAACAGTAGAATCTGGCTCTGGATAGCTTTTATGTCCCACTAAAAATGGCATTTCCAGCTCGTGGGCATACACAGGTATTTTCCAATGTTCTACTAGTTCAATTATGGCTCCCACATGGTCAAAGTGACCGTGTGTTAAAATAATTGCCTTTGGGCGACTGTTTGCCCCAAATCGTTCAGCAATAACCGAGATAATTTCCTCTGCGGAATTAGGCATCCCAGCATCAACTAATACGAATTCGTTTGTTTTCGGAATACCAATTAAATGAATATTCACTATCTGTACGGTGTAACTGAAAAGATCTGGTAATACCTCAATGCCTACACCACTACCAATAGAAGTGGCTGGAATGGTTTTATAATCACTCCCGTAACTCATTTGCTCGTCCACAACGTCTCCTCCTTGAAATGAAAGTCGTATTTATTGTTCTCTTTTTTTTACGATTTTAAAAAATATATAGTGTTACCTTTTTGAACTAACTCCCTTTTATGATTACTCGCTAGAGTAAAAGAGTTCACAAACTTTCTCTCGGTTTTTGCACCAAAGTTTGAAGGGCACTTCAATAAATTACTCCATAAAATAAAAAAATTACTATTTAGCGTAATTAAGTGTTGCTTTTGAACGTAATGTATTTTACTATATAAAGTAATCGGAGGTGAAAAAAATGGAAAGTTTGGAAAACATTCAGTTAAATGTTCCTTTATTGAGGCGAAAAGTTTCAAATTTAACGTCAGCGGCTCGTTCTGTAGGTTTGCGTCCGGCAACTGTTTCGAATTTATGTACAGGAAAAATTCCAATTGGCCGAGCGGAAGTAAGAACATTAGTGGCTCTCGCCACATTAGCAGAATGTAGCTTGGATGATTTAATTATTAGAGGGGAGAAGATGGAAATGATTGAAACGGGAATTAAGACACTTGATGCCTTTGCTCCTTTAACAAAGGGAGGGACAGTTGGTTTAGTGGCGAGGTATGGTATGGGACAATTGGTAGTTTTAGCAGAGTTGTTTCACCGTTTAAAGCAGAAAGGGTTTACGACTGTTTTGCTGGTACCAGCTGGAGACCACCCAGAGATAAAGGATGTCTTCGGGGAAGTGGATGTGCAAGTGAATTCAGTTGAGGAAGCTTATGAACAATTAGTCGTGTTAGGAAAAGAAAAGGAAATTGCATTTGCAGCTGATCGATCCAATGTCTTGACAGGGGATATTCACCAACTTCAAGATCGATTAAGTCATGTTGGTGTTACTTTAACTACTTTTCTAGTGGATTTAAAGGGAGAAGCGGTGGATGAGGATCTTCCTTATGGTCCATTGGAAACACTTTGGCAGTTTGATGCAGACTTAGCTGCAAGGCAGAAGTACCCAGCTGTGAATCCTATTTACTCCACATCCTCAATCTTAGAAGGGGCTCATTTAGAGCAAAATCATATCGTTGTCCAGCAGCGTGCGCAAAAACTCCTTCGAAGGTATCGAGAACTTCGTTCGTTAGTTACTATCAGTGGTATGGAGAAGCTACCTGCTGCGGAGGTGGATACGTATCGCCGTGGTGAAAGGCTAGAAGCCTATTTAACTCAACCGTTTTATGTGGCAGAGGCGTTTACTGGTACAAAAGGGGAAGCCGTTCATCTACGAGAAACACTGGAAGATATAAGGAAAATTTTGGACGGAGAAACGGATTCCACCCAAGTTGAAGAGTTGAACTTTATAGGGAAGATATAGGATTTGTGTAGGGGTGTAATCAAGTGCCTGTCCCCTCCGACTAGGTAAAGTAGCATAGAGCAGGTGGAAGGCACTAATCTTGTGGGTTCAAAAAACACCGATTTTTTTAAACGAAATCGGTGTTTCTTCATTATAATTATTTCCGCAAAATCTTCTCTAGTGCTTTTCCCTTTGCTAATTCATCAATTAGCTTGTCCAAATAACGAATTTCCCGCATCGTTGGTTCTTCGATATTTTCTACACGGACACCACAGACCACTCCTTTGATCAAAGCCCTCGAAGGATTCAGTTGAGGAGATTCCGAAAAGAAGGTTTCAAAGTCTGTCTGTTTTTCCAGTTGTCTTTCTAGTTCTCCTTGGCTATACCCTGTCAACCAACGTATGATTTCATCCACTTCTGTTTTCGAACGTCCTTTTCTCTCCGCCTTTGCAACATAATGGGGATAGACACTTGCGACACTCATCGTATAAATCTTATGTTTAGTTATGATACATCATCCCTTATAAGGTTTTCTCTTATAGTACTAAAAATATCCCAGTTCAGTAAAGTGTTTATGAACTGGGATCACGATACTTGATACTATTAGTCAAACACAGAGACAACAATTTGGACGACTCCGTCTTCCTCCAGCCAATAAACCATTGCCTTCGCGGTAGATCCGTCGCTATTTTCTGCACGATATTCAATATGGGAATGGGCAACTTCCGGAACTTCTTCTACAAGTTCGTATTCTCCTGCTAAGAAATGAAAGTAGAGATCTCCGGCTTCCTCGTAAAAACTCTCAGGAGCCTCCACTTCTAAGTGAATGGTTGCGATTCCGTCGAAGTTAAACGAGTCTGTAACATATGCCCCATCAGGAAATGGAATGTCCAATGGAAAGTTATCTGGCAACGTATCGGCAACATCATCAGAATTGGTATCTGAATCACCACTGCTATCATTTCCAGCATCACTTTCAGAATCATCACCAGATTCAGCGTGCTCACTAGTTTCTGTTTCTGGAGCTCCTTCCTCCGGATCCCCTTGCGTTGCATCTTCTCCATTGCAGCCGACCATTACTCCACTCAGTACCGCCAAGAAAAATAAAGTAATCACATATTTCATCTCATCATCCCCGATTCTAGCAAATTCAAATTATTTCCTAATAAGTATAGCAATCGAAGATGGATGGGGGTATTATCCAAAGGTATAATATCGACGCCCCATCGGTCTGGAGGAAATGGGTATTGGTGGATGAGTTCCCATACAGGAAAAAAATAGTACTATTTGACACTTAATATGATACTGCGTCACATTTTCATCAAAATCTTATTGACGGTATTACGATTTCGAGCGGTAGAGACTAGTTGCAGTTTCTTTTCAAAAAAGGTATTCGTATATTTCGTTTGATGATAATTTTTTGAAAGATTGATGAGAATGGTTTTAAAATCTAACACGGTAAATTCATCTTCAACAACTGTCTCCAGGAGGTCCAGTTGTTCCATTGTCATTTGTTCTTTCAAAAACATGATATAAACATTTTCTTTAGAGAAAAAGTCATGGTGTTGAATGGCTTCCAGTTCTCCTTTGGAGCGGTAAGTAACAGGAATATCAAAACCATATGTTTGTTTGAGTAAGGTTTCCAATTGTTGTTCATCATAAGCGATATGATCAACCATCACATTTCCTGTTTGAATGTAAGTTCGTACATTTAGAAAGCCCATCTCCTCAAAGAGGGCCTTTAAGGATTTCATATCCACTTTATTTTTCTTGCCTAAGTTAATCCCCCTAAGAAATACAACGTAACTCATGTCAACCATCCCCTATTCGTTTAGTAATCCAGTTGCCCCAAAAGCCTCAATAAGGACTTTAGGAAAAATCATGAGACTGCCACCTCACTCGTCAACTCTGCTATTATTAATTCAACATTATGAAGAAAACACCTTTATGAAAAGTGACAAGAGGTTGGAAGAGGCCACTGAAAAAGTGGTGCTTTTCCACTTTTCAGTGGCCTCGGTTAGAATAATATAACCTTTTTCCATAAAGTATCGAACAAATAGGGTGTGTAACCAACTTAGGGGAGTGAAGGAAACGGTAAATCGAAATCGCATTGTATCATTTGCTTCCTGTTATTTGTAAATGGAGTTTCTTGGGAGTCAGTGATTAGGTTAAATGGATTTCTGATACCATGAATTTTCACTACGAATACAGTGTTAACCCTTTACGTTTTAAAACAGTTGACATACAATTATGAATAATTGAATTATTGTTTGATTTGTGACGATCACATACAATCGATGAACAGCTAGAGTAGTTTTTCCATAAGAAGGGCTGGATACTTTATAAATCTAGGGGTGGGGCCGTTGAATTTAAACTATGAAGAACATTATTCTATTAAAGACTTTTTGATTAATAATCAAGAAAAGTTTGAAGAGGGGTTATTAAAGGAAGCCACGAATGTAAAAGATAAGATTAATGAGATACATAGAATCGGCAATATTAATTTACTAGGGAATGCCCATAAAGTCGTGATGTATATTGTGGAGGACAGGGAAGAGGACCTCATTAACTTTGCAAAATACGAAGGGATAGCTTGGGCAAAACATTCCCTCACCCTCTCCTTTAAACTGGAATGGGTGCAAGCCATACGAAGGACGTTGTGGGTATTTCTCCACCATTATGATTTATTATCCCCGTCAGAAATCGATAGAGAGACCTTTTTCGTTCAGGAAAAAAAAGTAAATGTCATGATAGATCACTTTTTCACGCATTTTTTTATGGCATATTCCAAGTTTAAGGACGAATTACTAGAAAAGCAACGAAGACTAGTGGAGAGTTTATCCGTCCCAATAATACCTATCCACACCGATGTATGTGTCCTTCCGTTAATTGGGGAGTTGGATTCCTTGCGACTTACTATTATCAATGAAAAAATCTTAACGGAAATTGGATCAAAGTCAATCCAAACGTTAATTTTGGACCTTTCTGGTGTTGCTCCAATGGAGGAAGAGGCTGTCGTCATGATCTCACAAATGATCGACTCCGTTTTCTTAATGGGCTGTAAGACTGTTATTACAGGGTTGCGTCATGAAACGGTGATGAGCCTGAGAAGCCCTGCTGCAACCTTCAACAATCAAGTGGAGTATCGAGGAACTTTGCAACTCGCCATGAAAGATGTGAGCTTAAAGTAGCGAGGAAGGTTTCGACCCGTAAGAAGGGAATGGAATCCTATGTAACTAGGAATCGGTTCCCTTTTTCAAAGGATCTGTTAAACTTTGCTGTTATATTTCACAAAAGGACTTGTCACTTGTCTCTTCCCCTGCCATTTTCGCTCTGAAGTGAAACTGGATCCGTCCATCGGGCAAAACGCCACGTCCTGTGGCATGCCCGATATTAGGACGTCCTGTCCGTCCATCGGGCAAAACGCCACGTCCTGTGGCACGCCCGATATTAGGACTTCCTGTCCGTTGAGACTTCTCGTAGCGTATTCAAGTATGCTCGGTGTGGTGGTAGATTTACTATTTATACAATTGAAAAGGAAGTTACGCAGAAGGAGGAGCTTAATGAATTTTAATTCGGAAAAAAGAAAAGATAAACTAAAAGAGGGATTAGTCTATACCATTGTTATATTGGGATGTGCATTATTTTTCATTGGAACTTTATTTAGTATACATATTTTTACAAGTGCAGGTGCTATATTAGCACTAAGTCATATATTAATTTATATAAAAGAAGACTGGAAAAATAACAGCAAAAGAACACTATTTAATTTATTAATGCTATTATTTCTTGTTGTAGTTATTATAGCTGTTAATATTGGATATCTATAATATAACTTTAAACGTATAAGTTAGATAAAGTGAATCAAACACTCAACCTTTTAACTAAAAACAGAGAGCGATAGTACAATAAACTTTTGCTGCTCTTGTTCAACAATCGAAGCTTAGTGGATTAGTGGAACAAGGTTTCTTTTGTCATGTGGCGTTAACAGGAGGCTCCTTTAATTAGGAGATACCTTATTATTAAACTTGCATTAAGAATAATAAAAAATTGTAGGGAGAGAACCCAATGGATTTAGGAAATCCAATAGCAAAAGGAAATACTGCAAAAATTTATCATTGCGATAACAAAATAGTAAAAGTTTTTAACGATTTTTTGCCTGATACGGAATCCATATATGAAGCAAAAAAACAAAAATATGCATATTCGTGTGGACTTCCTGTACCTGAGATTTTAGGTGTTACTAAGATAAATGGAGAGCAAGCAATTATAATGGAATATGTTGAGGGAGAAACTTTAGGAGAATTATGGTTTGAAGATAAAGAACGAACAGAATATTACTTAACTATTTCAGTCGAAATTCAGATGAAAATCCATAGTATTAATGCTAATCCAGAAAAAATCGAACCAATGTATAATAAATTATACCGTCAAATTGAGAGTGTAAATAATTTAGATAGTAAACAAAAGACAGTTTTGTTAAATAAATTGGATTCATTTACATACGAAAATAGGCTTTGTCATGGAGATTTTCATTTATTTAATCTGATTAAGGCCGATAACCATGTAGTAGTTATAGATTGGGTAGATTCGAGTGCAGGGGACATCCGTGCTGATGTATATCGGACATATCTTTTATATTTCCAAGTATCCTCTTCATTAGCTGATATGTACTTGCGACTTTATTGTGAAAAGAGCGGAATTTTAAGGTCTGAGGTTTTTCAATGGGCACCAGTCATTGCTGGTGCAAGATTAGCTGAAAGTGTCTCAACGGAAAACTCTGAACGACTTATGAGGATAATAAATCACTATTGCCCATTGTGAAAATACAACATCCATTTGCGAAATTAAACTTAAACAAACAGGTAGCGATAGTGAAACCAAGAGCTGCAATGTTGTAGCTCTTTCTTATACTTGTAAACTGGAAAATAGTGTTAAACTGAAGGAGAGTTTCGCTTAACAAGGAGGATAAAAATAATGAATAAGTTTTACGTCGCATCAAGTTTTAAAAATATTGACACAGTAGGTTATGTTAGTAACGAGTTAATAAATAAAGGTTATATTCAAACATATGATTGGACAAAAAATGAAAGAGCTTCGACAATAGAGGATTTAAAAGAAATAGGGAGGCAAGAAAGAAAAGCTGTGATGGAAGCAGATTTTATTATTGTCTTATTACCAGCAGGTAAAGGGAGTCATATTGAATTTGGTATTGCACTTGGACAAGGAAAAAGAATATATCTATACTCACAAAATGACGAAGTAAATAACTTTGAAACAACCAGTACCTTTTACCATTTATCTCAAGTTGAGAAATGTATCGGAACCATTGATGAGTTGATTAAAACAGTAATTAAATAGACCTATTAAGCTATCGGAGAGGTTTGCGATAGAACATAAAAAAATGGGGGAGGATTGTTATGAAAACAGAAAAGAAACCACTTGTAATTGCTATTGCTAGTGTCTCAGGTGGAGGAAAAACTACCATTACAAATTACTTGAATGATAAATTAAACAATTCCAAGGTAATTTCTTTTGATGACTACGATTTTGAGGGTCCATATGACATTATTGATTGGATTGATAAGGGAGCTAATTATAATGAATGGAATTTAGACCCACTAATTCAAAATATTAAATTGTCACTTACTGAGCCTTTAGATTATATTTTACTCGATTATCCGTTTGGATATAAGCATACGAAAACAAGTATTTTGATTGATTTAGCAATATATATTGATACCCCCTTGGATATTGCAATGGCACGGCGACTAATTAGGGATTTTAAAAATAGTTCTACTGAAAATATCCTCTCAGATATGAAAAATTATGTTTTACGTGGAAGACGGGGATATCTTGAGATGTTAAAGACGATTAAACCAAATTCGGATATTATTGTGGATGGAACTCTATCTATATCCAAAATTACAGATGAGATATACGATAGAATTTTAGCCAATGATTCAATTACATAATGTTAGCTTCTTGTGCTCTAACGGGGAGAACACTTAAATAAGTAATGCTCCAAAAAAACAGGGAGGATTGTTGTGAGGAGAATATTAACTTTAGTATTATTTACGATTATGTTTATAACTGGTTGTGGAACGAACAATACACAAAATGATGGTCAGACAATAAGAGGGGTGGTTGTAGAAACTTTCACATACAACTTACAATATGTAACCATTCGAGGTGATTTCACAGAACATGATATTACATCAGGAGATACAGTAGTTCTTTCTGTTGCTAATTCAAAAATAATAGGTAAAGAAGGAGAAACACTTACACTAGAAGATGTAAAAGAAAACGATAAAGTTGAAGCACTATTACCTGAAATCATCTCCACTAGTGATGAAGACCCCCTTTTAATTGAAACTGTAATACAATTAAAAATAATTGATAACTAACGTTGTTTGATAAAAATAGTGCATTCTAATGATTTGTGAAACCATTTACTTCAACGAACGGGTGCGTTGAATAAGAAACGATAAAAGTAAAAGCGGAGAAATTTTCCGCTTTTACTTAAATTCTTCATTTTCTGAGCTGAGGTGATACTCATTAAAGATAAAAACTTCTAAGTTTTGGAGATTCGGGCAATGTCTAGCTCCATCGCCTAATTGCTGCGGGGCACTTCCGAAGTGACAACTGAATTCGCTGTGCAACGAGCGGTTACTTCAGTGGCAGCATGCGAGCGACGTTGCCCTGCACCCGTGATCTTAGGTGATTGCACTTATCTAAATTCCATGATTTTGTCCAAATCTTCATTGCCTAGTTTCCATAATACAATTCTGATAACGTATAATTTATCATTATAGATCAATAACCATTGAGGGGGGTGATTGCTATTTTTTTTCGAAAAAAAATATCCCTATGGCTTGTATTCGTCTTACTTCTTATTAGCGGAAGTTCTGTCTATTACGTTGCAACCAAGAGTATGGAAGTTGCATCCGATTTGGACGTTGAGTTGGAAAATACAGATGTTGCTCCTGTAGAGGGAGAGAGTGAAGAAGAATGGCTTGAAGAAGAAAATAAGCTGACGGAGGAGCCAGTTGAAGAGGATTATTTGCAGCACGTGGAACTTCCTATTAATACTGATTATTCCTTAAAAGAACAGCTCGATCGTTTTTTACAAGACGAGCCGTTAGCACATGCGTTAGCTGCAGTACATATTCGCGCGGAAACGGGCGAGGAGATATATTCCTTTCACGGAGATAAGAGTGCCGTTCCCGCATCCGGTCAAAAGATATTAATTGGTGCAGCTGCCCTTGATACATTAGGAAGGGATTATACTTTCTATACGGGAGTTTATACGGAGTCAGAACAAATTGGCAATGTGTTAGATGGTGACCTCTATTTAAAAGGGACCGGGGATCCAACGATACTGCCAGAAGATTATCGAAAGTTAGCGGAGGAAATTGCTGATTTAGGAATTACTACGATTAGCGGGGATGTCATTGCTGACGATTCATATTTCGATGATGTGAGACTGTCCATTGACCTTTCTTGGGCGAACGAGAAATACGTCTACGGTGCACAAGTGTCGGCCTTATCCTTTTCCCCTAATCGAGAATTTGATGCAGGTTCTGTTATTGTAGAAGTGCGTCCTGGGAAAAATGTTGGAGATGACGCTGACATCACTATTTATCCTGACACGGACTATGTTACGGTCATTAACAATGTGGAAACGGTTCCCTCAGGTGATACAAGTTATATTGAATGGGATCGGGAGCACGGAAACAATCGCCTTCACTTTAATGGTTCCCTTGTTCAGAATGCAACGGTTTGGCGAACTTGGGTGTCCGTTTGGGAACCAACGGAGCTCGTACTGCAGCTTTTTTATGATGCGCTCCAGGAAAGTGGTATTACGGTGGAAGGGGAAGCGAGGCTTGGTGTTACCCCAACGGGATCAAAGGAACTTGCGAATCATGTGTCGATTCCCCTAGAAGATATCTTTCATTCCTATATGAAGCTCAGTAACAATTCCATTGGAGAAATCATGACAAAGACAATGGGAAAAGTGGTTTATGATGAAGGGAGCTGGGATGCGGGGCTTTTGGTCGTGGAAGAGTATCTTCGAAATGCTGGTTTAAACATGAATGGGATCCAGTTGCGAGATGGATCTGGCATGTCCCATTTAAATGCCATTCCTCCTGAAGAAATGACGAAACTATTGCACTATGTGAAGGAAGAAGACTGGTATGATTTATTTTATCACTCCTTTCCGGTGGCAGGTATTTCAGATCGACTAGAAGGTGGAACACTAGGTTATCGCATGGGAGGAACTCCGGCGGAAGGGAATGTTCGTGGAAAAACAGGGAGTCTGACTTCGAAAGCCTCCTTATCTGGATATGTAACAACATTAGATGGAGAAGAATTAACTTTTTCTATCATATTAAATAATTACTTTCGTAATAATGCAATCTCGATTATTGATAACATTGCCGTACTATTAGCCGAATACACGCGGGAATAGAGGTGTAGGGACAAATAAGGAAAATCCCAGTTCTCCCATTACAATGGAGTTCAAAATAAATAGAAGCTGGGGCATAACGAAGTTGTTTGTTTGGAAATCCCAACGATACACAATCATAGCGAAGTATTTTTCCGGAGCTATTGATTGCAACAACTATCCTGTCGTTCGGATTTCACATTTGCCAACACGTTTGTCCCAGCCTCTTAAGGAACTTACAGAGGGCACTGAAAAAGTATCTTACAACTTCTTCAGTGCCCTCGATCTTACACCTGTATCCTCTGCAAGACTTCCTCACATAATCGATGTGTTTCAAGACCGTCTTTTGCAGTCACCTTTGGTTCCCTGCTAGTATTAACGGAGTCTACAAAATCTTGAACCATTGCTTGAAATCCCCGCTTTACTAGAGTTGGTTCCCAATCATTGCCTCGTAAAAATGTCTCCTCTTTATTCTTAGCAATCGTTACGTCGGATACATTCTGGACCGTTATTTTTTCAAGGGGCCCCATGACTTCAGCAATCTCTTCCGTCGTTCCATTATTTCGATTCATGATCCCAATAGCTGTTGCCTCGGAGGAGAGGAGTTGAATCACAACGTGGTGTAAGGTGCCGCCCACCATTTTACTGTTCACCACAAGGTTTTCAACTGGGTTAGGAAACAAATATCTTAGTGTGTCGATCACATGAATAAAGTCATCATAAACAAATGTTCGTGGTTCCCCAGGAAGGCCTTTACGGTTTTTTTGGACTACGATCATATTAGGCTGAGAAACTTCCTTTAATTTGGCATAGGAAGGGGCATATCTTCGATTGAATCCTGTCATTAAAATCAGCGACTTTTGTTCTGCAAGGTCTACCAGCTTTTTGGTGGAAGTGTAGTCGTCAGTAATGGGCTTGTCCACAAATACATGAATGTTTCTGTTCAACAATTCGCGGATAATTGTTTCGTGGGATGCCGTAGAGGAGTGAACAAACGCTCCCTTTATGCCACTGCTAAGTATAGACTCTACATCCGAATGGAGATTGTCAAATCGATATTGAGCTCCTAGTACTTGAAGCTTCTCCTGATTTCTCGTATAAAAATGAAAGTCAACATCCTTCATACTGCTATATACCGGAAGATACGCCTTTTGTGCAATGTCCCCCAGACCTATGACACCGAACTTAGTCATCTTACAAACCCCCTCTTACTTATTGGAAAAATGAAAAGAACCTGTGTAGCAATAACGATACCGTTTTTTTCACCATACTCTCCCGGATATCATTCGTCAATGGTAATGTCTCGACAACATTGGTGTGGAGCCAGATACATATTTTGAGAGGATTTATCTTCGTATTCGGGAATAAAAATTCTTACGATTAAATATAAATATATAAGTCTATTGGTCTAGACAACTAGAATTTAGAGTGATATAGTTTAAATAGAAAAAAAGTTGGAACTTTTATTGGAGCAGCATTCAGCTGATAAAGGAGAAATGAATATGGCTGCGAAATGTATTTTATATAATGGTCGGATTTATACAGAAACAGAAATAATACCTAATGGCTATCTTGTGTTGGCTGAGGGCAAAATAATCGAAATTGCGGAAGGGCAACCTAGCATCAGGGAAGAGAAGAAGAATGATACGGAATTTATAGATTGTAAAGGAAAGACAATTCTTCCGGGGTTCATGGATCTCCACATTCATGGTGTGCAAGGGGCAGATATGATGGATGGAACAGCGTCTGCATTAACCGTGATGAAACGGGAACTTCCGAAAGAAGGGACGACCAGTTTTCTAGCCACAACGATTACGGAAGATAGCAGGGAGATCGAAAAAGCTTTGAGGCAGGTAGCGGAGGATGGAAACCAACTGGGGGATTCTGATGAAATAGAAGGTGCCGAGCTTCTAGGTGTCCATTTAGAAGGTCCATTTATCTCCTCCAAACGTGCTGGAGCTCAGCCAGAACAACATATCCTTCCACCGAATATTGACTTGTTCAAACAATGGGAGGAAGCATCAGGTCATCGTATTAAATTGGTCACCTTAGCCCCAGAAATAGAGGATGGAAAGGAACTTGTTTCCTATATGAAAGAACGGGGTATCGTTGCATCCATTGGACATTCGGATGCTGTCTACGATGAAGTAAAAACAGCGGTAGAAACTGGTGTTACCCACGCAACACATCTTTTTAATGGAATGAGAGGGATGCATCACCGGGAGCCTGGTGTAGCCGGAAGTGTTTTGCTCCTCGATGAAATCTTAGTGGAGCTTATTCCAGATGGTATTCACATAATACCTGAAATGGTGGATCTATCCTACCGAGTAAAAGGGGAGGATGGACTTGTATTGATAACGGATGCCATGAGAGCCAAAGGCTTAGGGCAAGGACAGTATCAGTTAGCTGGTCAAAAAGTCGATGTGGATGAGAAACAGGCTACTCTAGAAGATGGAACCCTAGCCGGAAGTATCTTAAAAATGAATGATGGAGTAAAAAATATAATGGAATTTACTGGATGTACGTTGGAGAGTGCGGTTAAAATGGCCTCTTCCAATCCAGCAAAGCAGCTTTCCATTTTTGATCGAAAAGGTAGTATTGCAACTGGGAAGGACGCTGACCTCGTTCTTGTAAACAGTGATATGGAGGTACTCTTGACGATTTGCAGAGGGAAAGTTGTATATCGAAGGGAGTGTTGGGAATGAAGCTGATCGTTGTGGAGAACTATGGGGAAATGAGCCGAATCGCAGCTGATATGATCTCCAAACGAATGTTGGAAAAGCCTGACATGACGTTAGGTCTAGCAACGGGGGGTACTCCCACTGGAATGTATCAAGAGTTGATTGCTGGCGCAAGCAAAAAGAATATCTCTTTTAAACAAATCACAACAGTAAATTTGGATGAATATGTGGGCTTGGAGGCGACTCATCCAAATAGTTACCGCTTTTATATGAATGATAGATTTTTTCAACACATTGATATCGATTTAGAAAATACGTTTGTTCCAAATGGAGCAGCAGCGGATTTGGCTCAAGAATGTCATTGGTATGATGAGACCATTAAACAACTAGGTGGAATTGATCTTCAAGTATTGGGTATAGGAACGAATGGCCATATTGGCTTCAATGAACCTGGGACACCGTTTGACAAGACTACACATGTTGTCGAGTTAACGGAATCTACTCGGAAAGCAAATGAACGTTTTTTTTCAGAGGGAAAGGTTCCTACTCACGCCATTACGATGGGAATTAAAACGATTATGCAGAGTAAGGAAATCGTATTGTTATCTTCTGGGGAAAAGAAGGCGGATGCTTTGCAACAACTTGTAGAAGGTAGTATCACCAATTTGTTCCCTGCCTCTGTCCTAAAGTTGCATAATAATCTTACTATCGTAGCTGACCAAGCTTCCATAAAAAAATTAGATGATTGTTTATATAAAGAATTGGAGTGTGTCAACTATGATCAATAAACGGTCTCCCATCCCAATTTATTATCAATTAGAAGAGCTTATAAAGGACATGATTGAGAAAGGTACATTAAAAAAGGGGGACATGATTCCTCCAGAACGGGAATATGCGGAAAAATATGAAATAAGTCGTATGACTGTTCGACAGGCATTAAATAATTTAGTCAATGACGGCTATTTATCACGTGTAAAAGGAAAAGGGACCTTTGTAGAGAACCGAAAAATTGAGCAGCCTTTAATGGGCTTAACAAGCTTCACAGAGGATATGGTATCACGGGGATTAGAGCCAAGAACAAAGCTTCTTCACCTTTTAAAAAAAGAAGCGTCCGCTTCGGAAAGTGAAAAGTTAAAAATAAAGCAAGGTGCACCTGTTTATGAGGTAAAACGAATTCGCTTGGCGGATGATGAACCAATGGCGCTTGAAACAATGTTTTTGTCCGCAGAGTTAGTGGGAGAGCTAAAGGAAGAAGTTGTTAATGGCTCTTTGTATCAATACTTTGAAGAGAGTTTGGGATATTCCATTGTCAATGCCAGACAGGGGCTAGAGGCTTCGATTGTTCGAAAATCGGAAAGGGAGTACTTAAATGTTCCTTCCGGTTCCCCCGTCCTCTTAATTGAGCGAACGAGCTATTTGGCCGATGGAAAACCCCTTGAGTTTGTGAAATCTATCTATCGTGCAGACCGATATAAATTCTTAATTGATATGAACAGAGAAGGGAACTAACAACACATGAGCAATCGAATAACGGAAACATCCAATAAAAAAAGTTTGGCGATTGATGAAATGAACAGCTTGGAGATTGTATCGTTAATGAATACGGAGGATGCGGTGATCGCTCCAGCGGTGAGAGGGTCCCTACCCGATATCGCCAAGGGCATTGATGGAATAACGGAAGCAATGAACAAAGGAGGCCGCTGCTTTGTTGTGGGAGCAGGTACCAGTGGCAGGTTGGCTGTCGTTGATGCCATAGAGCTCATTCCCACGTTTTCTATTCGTTTAGAACGCTGGCAGCCTATCATTGCAGGCGGTGAAAAAGCCATGTGGGCCTCTCTGGAACAGGATGAAGATAAAGAGAATGCCTCGGTAGAAGAGTTGGAAGCGCATTCATTCGGGCCGGATGATTGCCTCATTGGAGTTAGTGCAAGCGGATCCACTCCTTTTGTGCTGTCTGCACTCCAATATGGGAAAAAGAAAGCTGCTTTTACCATAGCCGTGAGTAGTAATCATGGCGCAAAAGCTTCTTCGATTGCAGATGTTTCTATTGAGGTGGAAACTGGTCCAGAGGTGATTCGCGGATCCACCAGACTAAAGTCTGGAACTGCACAGAAAATGATTTTGAACATGCTTTCGACGGGCACCATGGTCAAGTTAGGACGAGTCTACAAAAATGAGATGGTAGATATGCAGATTATAAATAAAAAGCTAGTTGGTCGTGCGGTAGAGATGGTCATGGAGTTAGCCTCAGTAGATTATGGGGAGGCAGAGAGACTCTTAAGGGAGACTGATCAAAATCTTAAGGCGGCAATCTTTATTGGAATTACTGGTGCCACAAAGAAGGTTGCATTCGAGGAATTAAATAAAAGTAAGGGACACTTAAAAAAGGCATTGAAAACCTACCTTGGGTAGATTCAATTCTATACGTGTTTTGACAGGGTTTGCGAGGCTTGGTTGAACAAAGCATTATTATATGCTTTTTCACAATATAAACTTAAAAGAAGAGAGGGGTATTATTTATGTTAAGTTTTCTACAGCGTATTGGCCGCGCACTGATGCTTCCAATTGCATCCTTACCAGTTGCAGCGTTACTCTTGCGATTTGGTCAAGATGACTTATTGGGAATCCCATTCATGTCCGCAGCAGGAGCAGCGTTATTTGATCATTTGCCATTATTATTTGCTATTGGAGTTGCTGTTGGTCTTGCGAAGGATGGAAATGGAGCAGCAGCTCTTGCCGGTGCTATTGGATTTTTCGTATTGACGGAAGGTACGCAAGCTATTAATCCTGATATTAACATGGCCTTCCTAGGCGGTATTATTTCTGGTATTGTAGCTGGGTTACTTTACAACAAGTACTATAATATTAAGTTGCCACAATGGTTGGGATTCTTTGGCGGAAGGCGATTTGTGCCTATAGTTACCGCTGGTGCCATGTTACTACTAGCATTCTTATTCGGATTTGTATGGCCACCAATTCAAGCAGGTATCGATGGAATTGGTCAATGGATTGTAGGTTCAGGGGCTGCTGGTGTTGGTATTTATGGAGCAATGAACCGTCTCCTTATTCCAATTGGTTTGCACCACGTCCTAAACAGTCTCGTTTGGTTCCAGTTCGGTGAATTCCAAGGTGCAACAGGAGATCTTCACCGATTCTTCGCTGGAGACCCTGATGCAGGGATCTTCATGGCTGGTTTCTTCCCAATTATGATGTTCGGTCTTCCGGCTGCAGCTATTGCAATGATTTTTGCTGCCAAAAAACATCGTAGAAAAGCTATTGCAGGTATGATGATTGGTATTGCATTCACGTCCTTCTTAACTGGTATTACGGAGCCAATTGAGTTCTCGTTCATGTTCTTGTCTCCACTACTTTATGTGGTGCATGCATTATTAACTGCATCCGCGATGATCGTAGCATACTCCTTAGGAACCCTACACGGGTTTGGGTTCTCCGCAGGAGCGATTGACTATCTATTAAACTTTGGTATTGCCACAAGACCTCTAGTGTTAGCAGGAATCGGTTTAGTTTATGGAGCCATTTACTTTGTCGTCTTCTACTTCCTCATTAAAGCTTTGGACTTGAAAACACCAGGTCGTGAAGATGAAGATGAGGATGAGGATCTTGCAATAGATGAGGCCTCAGCAACAAAGACAGGAGATTACGATGTACTTGCTGAAGACTATTTAAAAGCAATTGGTGGAAAAGAAAACATTATAAGTCTTCAAAATTGTGTCACTAGACTTCGTTTACAATTGAAGGATATGAGTAAGCTAGATGAGGCAGCTATTAAGAAAAATGGTGCAAAAGGTGTCATTAAGCTGAGTGAAAAGGATGTCCAAGTTATCATTGGAACCGATGTGGAATTTGTAGCCGATGCAATGAAAAAGAAAATCTAAAAAGGTGCCTGTAACTTGTCGAATGCGACAAGTTGCAGGCATTCCTTTACATAAGGAGATGAATCGAATTGAAGCGACTACTAGATTGTACGGCTTCTGACTTTTTTTCCATGAATGCAACAGAACTTAAACAGGCCATTAAGGCGTCTGAAGGACGGACGATTTTATCGGAGGTGATTGCACCTGCCCCTCCTCATTATCCTAGCGTCACTAATCTTGAGTTGGCTGGTGCTTTTGGTGCAGACATTCTGCTATTAAATCTTTTTGATGTTTTTGATCCTTTTGTAGCAGGGGATGTTTTATCAGGTAAGGACCTTATTTATCAGTTAAAGAAGTTGACAGGAAGACCAATCGGGCTAAATCTGGAGCCGGTGGATAAAAATGCTAAGGCGTTTGAAACGCTGTATGAGCTTCCAGAAGGAAGAACAGCTTCAGATGCTAGTTTGGAGAAGGTAAAGGAACTAGGTTTTGACATCGTCTGTTTAACAGGAAATCCTAAAACTGGTGTAAGTAATAGTCAAATTAGAGATGCGATTCAACGTTCCAAAAAGATTCTAGGAGACGATGTTTTAATTATTGCAGGGAAGATGCATAGTGCAGGAGTAGAAGGGGAGGATGGCTCCCAAATTGTTACAGAGGATGCGATTCTACAGTTTGTGGAAGCAGGTGCAGATGTCATTCTTTTGCCAGCTCCGGGAACTGTGCCAGGCATTACCGTAGAAGAAACCAGGAGAAATGTAAACATTGCTAAGAAAAATGGAGCTTTAACGATGTTAACGATTGGAACAAGTCAAGAAGGTGCTGATGAAAGTACGATAAAACAGATTGCATTAAATAGTAAAATGGCTGGAGCAGATATCCATCATATTGGAGACGCAGGCTATACTGGTATTGCTATTCCGGAAAATATTACGGCCTATTCTATTGCGATCAGGGGAAAACGGCATACGTACGTACGGATGGCCACGTCTGCATTAAGATAAAAAAGAAGATGGTTGGTTTGCGTTTGCGGAGATTGACGATGCTGCTGTGGTAAAGTGGCGGTGGTTTTTTTGTCGTGTTTTGTCGAATTCCCTTTTTATTCTCTATTTTTGTCCGATTCCTTCGTGTTTTTGTCTGAATCCGATAGAGATTTCTCCGAATTCAGCAAAGATTTCTCCGATTATAGTTGGTTTGCTAAGTTGTATCCTAAAAAGTAAAAAAAAATTAAATGGATTTAATAATAATTAGCCATAAAAAAGAATTCAGACTTAACATAATTAATAATGAGGGACCGAAAAAGTGGAAAAGCACCACTTTTTCAGTGCCCCTCATTAATAAGTCTGAATTCTTTTTTCATATACTGTTAAATTAACTAAAAATAATGTGTACAATAATACTTAAACTAACGCAGAGGATATAGCATCATAAACTGTCGTTGCTGTTTTGGATCTAAATTTGGAAGGAAAATTGAATAAACAAGATTAGTTTTATGTTTTATTGAAAAGGGAGGATTTAAATGTCAAACCACGAAAACGAAGAAATGCTAACAGGAGGGAATGTCTCAAACGTTTATCGTTCGGGAGATACTGTTCGACGTGATCGGAAGCTTGGTAGTGATAAAATTCATAAATTATTGTTGCATTTGGAGCGTAAAGGTTTTGACTTTGCTCCGAAATTTTTAGGTATTGATGAAAAAAGTAGAGAGATATTATCTTTTATTGAAGGGGAAGCTGGTAATTATCCTTTAAAAGAATACATGAGTTCGAATGAGGTATTACAAGAAATCGCGAAAATGCTTAGTCTCTATCATGATGCTGTGAGTGATTTCCCCATTTCTGATGAATGGAAATCGATGGATAATACTCCAGATAAAATGGAAGTTATATGTCACAATGATTTTGCCATATACAACATCATTTTTAATCAGGAAAAACCAGTAGGTATTATTGATTTTGATGTTGCTGCTCCTGGTCCAAGACTTTGGGATATAGCCTATACTCTGTACACTTGCATTCCTTTAAGTAGGCATTATCATACTGAAACAGGTGTGACTGTTTATTATAATTCATCGATAGATGCCGACCGTATTAAACAAAGAGTTAAATTGTTTTTTGAATCTTACGGCAACGAGGAAATGGAAGAAAATTATTTAGAAATGGTATTGCTAAGATTAGACGGATTATGTAAATACATGATAACAAGAGCAAGTGAAGGTGACATTGCTTTTCAGAGGATGATAGATGAAGGGCATCTTGAACATTATCAAAAGGATATGAAGTTCATTCGTGAACATGGAGTAGATTGGATTTGAAGAGGCGCCCCCGAACCGCACTGGGCTAAGAAAAACCGTGTATACGAACGAAGTGAAGTAGACATGGTAGTGGCACTTATACCTGTGGTGAAAGGGAGCGTCCTTCACTACAATTACTAACAAAATATAACAGTGTAAATGCTAAAATGAAATAAGTGCAACACTAGCAAAAAAAAAAAGATAGATTTAAGAAGCTCGGGCAAAAATGATTAAATAAGCGCGGGGGGTTAAAATAATGAAACAATTAGGAACGCTATACTTTTTCTGTGGAAAAATGGGCGCGGGAAAATCAACTAGGTCAAAACAATTGGCGATAGATAAACATGCGGTACTGTTGTCTGAGGATGAATGGCTAACATCTCTTTATCCGAATCAGATCGCAACATTTGAAGACTATCTAAAATTCTCCGCGCAGCTTAAGCCGTTAGTGAAAAAGCATGTCCAAAACATATTAAGTGTCGGTACAGATGTTGTGATGGATTTTCCAGCTAACACTCTAAAACTGCGTAAGTGGTTTTTGGATATGGCGTCAGAGGTCAATGCGAGCCATCAACTAATTTTCCTTAATTTAACTAACGAGCAATGCTTACGTCAAATTGCACAAAGACGAATCGAACAACCTGAGCGAGCAGCTTTTGACACGGAAGCGGTGTTTATTCATGTTACTAAATTTTTTGAAGCACCAGAAGCATCTGAGGGTTTAAATATTGTAGAGTATGATGGAAAAGAATAACAAAGGGTTCAACAAAGCGTTATAGACAAGTTATAAGTGTAGAAGGCATCATTACCTTTATAAAAATTTTGTAATTAGTACCGAAACAAATCCTCATGGGTTAGGGCTAGTTGTTGTATACAGTGGATTTTGAAAAAACAATGATAGAAGAGGAATTTGAAGAAACAGTTATTTTCAATGGAACTTTTCTATTGATAGACGAGATGGAGTGAATTACTTTTAATTTTGATGAAAAGGCATACAATCTTTCTAAGTCAGAATTGCAAGATTAGTATGAAACAGAGTTAAGTGAATTTACAAATGAAAAAGAATTAAAGAACTTCATAGAAGAACAATGAAAAGAAAATGAGAAATTAAAGTCAGATCGTTATTAAACAAACAAGAACTCTCATAAGTTGTCGTAGGTGTTGTGGTACCTAACGGGGAGTTTACTTAAATCGGCTACTTTCAAAAAAAGTTGGGAGACAGGAGAATTACCATGACACATGAAGTTATTGAGGCGCATACCAAGTCACAACTTAAAGTATTGAGTGAAATTAGTGCCATTGCTGAAGGGTTAGATATTAAATTCTGGTTACGGGGTGGATGGGCAATTGACTTTTTACTTGGCAAAGTTACTCGGGTACATGACGATATTGATTTAGTAACGTGGATACAACATAGAGAACGATTAGAAAATGAACTATTTAAAAATGGTTATGAAAAAACAAAAGTGAAAAAAGAGTTTTGTGATAGGCAGTCTGATTTTTGTAAGGGGAATGTAGAAATCACGTTTAGCTATATAACCCGTTCAGACACTGGAAACCTTATTTTGAATGGATTACCTGAATGGGTGTGGAGACCAGATTCTTTGCTTCTGCAAACTTTTATCTTGCATGGCATATCAGCCCATGTGTTAAATCCAACGCAACTTCTGGAAGAGAAAGAGATTTATGAACAAATTGGTCGAACACCAAGGCCAAAAGACGCAGAAAGCAAAAAGATATTACAGCGAATAATAGATGAAACATGGTATTAATTTTAGTGTGTGAAAAAACATATTCTTAAAGGTATGGGAGAAAAAACGGAGTTTACACTTATACATAATGGCAGGCAATCGCCTGATACTGTTCTTCCAAAAGCAAACAACAAAAGTTCCATTATTCGTGAAAGAATGGATAATGGCTGGGTTGAAATTATTAATGTACAACTTCGAAAGGTTGTTGAAGGATAAGTGAAAGTAGCAAAGCACGAGGATGATGTTTTTCGAACTTGCCGACTTTCCGTTGTTGGAAAAAAGAATTAGCTTTTTCTCAAAATAAATAGATCCGTTCGTGAGGATAAACATAGAAATATGACTGTAATATAGCGTCCAATTTAGACTCCTAATTGGACGCTATATTTATTTCTTTCCTTTCAAAAAAAGTCTACTCCAATAGTAGACTTTTTTTGAAAGGAAAGTATAAGTTTTTGCACCTTCGGGCATTGTCTAGCTCCAGCGCCTACTCGCATGGGAACTGAAAAAGTGGTGTTTTTCCACTTTTACAGTCCCTAAGCCACTTCGGAAGTGACAACCGAAGTCAAAGAGCGGACTTCTGTTGTCATTTCTCCAGTGACTTTCGCTCGTGAGCCTAGGCGCTTGCTTTTCTTATTTAATTTTCGTTCCCCAAAATCTCAAAAACATTATTATACAATAACTCTAATTTTTATACTGTCCTATAATCTGACTAAAATCTATCTTTCTTTTCAATTGTTTTTCTAAATATTTACATATTTTTATTTTGAAAATGTGCGAAACATAAGAGCGTTTTCATTCCTATAACCATTGTAATATCAAGGGTTTTAGCCTTTTCCATAAGGGTAAAAAGTATGTCAGGTTATCTCTCGTTATGTACCACTCCTTTTAGTGGGTATGTGATAATGTCATTTAACTTCACAACGTTAATGGACTGTCATTACTTCCTTTCTATATTTCTCTTTATACAATATTCAGAAAATATAGAAATAACCAAATACTAAAAATTAAGAAGGAGTCCAGTATATGCGAATTTCAGATATCTTCAAATTTAAAAATGAGCAAATGAAAGTTTTACATTTAACATGGATTGCCTTTTTCATCTCGTTTTTCACGTGGTTTAATATGGCTCCTCTAGCCACGACCATGCTCGAAACGAATGACTGGTTAACAAGGGATCATATTGCTGCACTAGCAATAATCAATGTGGCTTTAACCATCCCCGCACGGATCGTTATTGGCATGTTAATCGATCGCTTTGGACCACGTATTGTTTATTCCGGGCTCTTGTTCACCATGTCCATTCCAACCTTCCTTTTCGCGTTTGGAGATTCTTGGACACAAATGATGATTTCTAGACTTCTACTAAGTAGTATTGGAGCCAGCTTTGTCATTGGTATTCGAATGGTAGCCGAATGGTTCCCACCTAAAAATGTTGGCTTCGCGGAAGGCATATATGGAGGTTGGGGGAACTTCGGATCTGCAGCAGGTGCCATGTTGTTACCTTGGATTGCCTTAACGGCCTTTGGTGGAGAAAACGGCTGGCGCTATGCAATAGCTTTAACAGGTGTCATTTGTATCATATATGGAGTTATTTATTTCCTCTCTGTGCGAGATACACCAAAGGGTGTCGACTTCGTTGGATCTAAAAAAGCTGGTGCCATGGAGGTCAGCAGTTGGAAGGACCTTGTTCAACTCATCATTTGGACACTCCCATTAGGTGGTGCTCTAGCAGTCCTGGCGTGGAGACTAGAGGGAATGGGATTCATATCTCTCAACGTTCTGTACGGCATCTACAGCATCATTGGAATCGTGATGATCTATCAAATCTATAAAATTCTACAAGTGAACATCCCGCTCCTCCGTAAAGGAGTTCCAAAGGATGATCAATACAAGTTTAAAAATGTCGCCGCATTAAACAGTACTTACTTTGCCAATTTCGGAGCGGAATTAGCGATTATATCCATGCTCCCAATGTTTTTTCAGATGACCTTTTCATTATCTGCTACTTCTGCAGGATTGATCGCAGCCTCCTTCGCCTTTATCAATTTAATTGCGCGACCCCTTGGAGGAATTTTATCCGATCGAATGGGTAACAGAAAACGTGTCATGCTGATTTATATGGTAGGTATTACCCTTGGAATGGTTGGAATGGGCTTTATCGATTCCGGCTGGCCCCTCATTTTAGCTGTTGTATTAACTATTATGACTTCTGTTTTCGTTCAAGGTTCTGAGGGAGCAACCTTCGCGATTATTCCAATGATTAAGAAACGGATGACTGGCCAAGTTGCAGGGATGGCTGGAGCTTATGGAAACGTTGGATCAACCATATACTTAACCCTTTATACCTTTGTTACACCTCAACAATTTTTCTTCATCTTAGCGGGTGGGGCCTTTGCCAGCTTTGTGATTTGCTTCTTTTGGTTAGAAGAACCGGAGAATTCCTTTGCTAATGAGTATTACGAATCATCGATTGACCGAGAAAATGCCATCAACACCGATTTGGAATTTGAAGTGAAAAAAGTCGCTGTTAACAAATAATAAACTGGGGGAAAGAACATGACGAAAAGAAAATTAGTCCTTGTGGGAAATGGAATGGCTGGTGTTAGGTGTCTAGAAGAGATTGTAAAAATAGATCCGAATCGTTTTGATATTACGGTGTTCGGAACAGAACCGCACCCCAATTATAACCGAATCATGCTCTCCTCTGTGTTACAAGGAGATACTACTGTTGGAGATATCGTCTTAAATTCTTATGAATGGTACCAGGAACATAATATTCAACTTTATACTGGAGAAACGGTTGAAAAAATTGATAAAAACACCAATCAAGTTTTTACCGATAAAGGACGTTCTGTTCCTTACGATGACTTAATCATTGCAACAGGCTCTCACCCCTTTATGTTGCCGTTACCTGGGGCTGACAAGGAAGGGGTCATCGCTTTTCGAAATATTGAAGACTGTGAAACGATGATTGATACCTCTAAAAACTATGAAAAAGCTGTCGTCATAGGAGGTGGATTACTAGGGCTGGAAGCTGCTCGTGGCCTATTGAACCTTGGTATGAAGGTTGACGTCGTACACATCTTAGATTACTTAATGGAGCGCCAACTAGATCCCACTGCCTCAGGAATGCTTCAGGCGGAGTTGGAAAAGCAAGGAATGAATTTTTTAATGAATCATCAAACAGAAGCCATTCTTGGGAAAAAGCGAGTCGAAAAGGTCCTCTTCAAAGATGGGAAAGTGGTGAAGGCTGATTTAGTAGTAATGGCTGTCGGAATCAAGCCGAATGTGGACGTTGCCAAAGCTAGCGGGATTGAAACCAATCGTGGAATTATTGTGGATGACTATATGAAAACCAGTGCTCCAAATGTCTATTCGTTAGGAGAATGTGCCGAACACCGAGAAATGGTGTATGGGCTCGTCGCTCCCCTTTGGGAACAGGCCAAGGTTTTAGCCAAACAAATCTGTGAAGTAGGTGCCGGGGAAGGCTACCAAGGTTCCATTCTCTCTACGAAACTTAAAGTCAGTGGTGTTGATGTTTTCTCTGCTGGTGAATTCAATGATAGTCCTAACAGCAAAGCCATTCGAATTCAAGACGATTTTGAAGGCATTTATAAAAAAGTTACGATCAGAGACAACCGAATTGTAGGTGCTGTTTTGTTCGGGGAAACTTCCGAGGGAACAAAACTTCTCAACATGATTAACAACGGAACTGACATAGCAGAGATAGGTAAAGTCAACATCCTTCAATCCTCTCCGCAGGAAGGAAGTATGGTTGCCGAGATGGCCGATAGTGAAATCATCTGTGGCTGTAATGGAGTCTCAAAAGGTACCATCGTTCATGCCATTCAAGAGAATAATTTATGCAGCGTGGCAGAAGTTAGGGACTGTACAAACGCTTCGAGATCCTGTGGTACATGCAAAGGTCTAGTTGGAGAATTGCTGGAGCACACCTTAGGGGATGAATTTGAGATTGGAAATGAAAAAGAAACGGTTTGTGCTTGTACCTCCCTCTCCCATGAAGAGGTAGTGGCGGAAATTCGGGAGAAGGGGCTTTCACACACAAAGGAAGTCATGAATGTTCTAGGCTGGACAACTCCGGAAGGTTGCTCGAAATGCCGTCCTGCCATCAATTATTACTTAGGGATGGTACGACCAACTGACTATGAAGACGAGAAGGAATCCCGCTTCGTCAATGAACGAATGCATGCGAACATTCAAAATAACGGAACGTACTCCGTTGTTCCGAGAATGTACGGTGGAGTGACCAACCCAACGGATCTAAGAAAGATAGCGGATGTGGCGGAAAAATATGACGTGCCACTTCTCAAAGTAACTGGTGGCCAACGAATTGACTTATTAGGAGTGAAAAAAGAGGATCTGCCAAACGTTTGGAAGGATCTTGATATGCCTTCTGGTTATGCCTATGGGAAATCGATTCGAACCGTTAAGACCTGTGTTGGGGAAAACTTCTGTCGTTTTGGAACACAAGATTCCATCGGTTTAGGAATCGCTATTGAGAAGAAATTCGAACGATTAAATACACCTCACAAGGTGAAAATGGGCGTCTCCGCCTGTCCACGAAATTGTGCTGAATCTGGTATTAAGGATGTTGGTATTGTAGGGGTCGATGGGGCTTGGGAGATTTATGTTGGCGGGAATGGAGGCACCGACCTTCGTTCAGCAGACCTTCTCTGTAAAGTAAAAACCTCAGAGGAAGTGTTGGAAATGATCGCAGCTTATCTACAGTATTACCGGGAGAATGCTAGATATTTAGAACGTACCTCTCACTGGTTAGAGCGGGTGGGGTTAGATCATATTAAGGAAACTCTCTTAAACAATGCTACCTTTAAACTGGAATTAGTAGAACGAATGGAGATCGCTCTCGCTTCCTTACCAGAGGATCCGTGGAAAACATTTATTGAAAATGAAAAGCAACGAACGGACTTGTTTCAAAATAAAAAAGGGGTAGAAGTCACACCTTCATAATAAGGAGAAAGGGATGAAACGAATGGCTCAAACAAAGAACAGGCAACGACTAAGAGTTGCTCACTTAGACGAACTACCTCTGCAAATTGGTAAAGAGGTTATCATCGGGGAACATGAAATCGCACTTTTTCGCTTAAGCAGTGGAAAAGTGAAGGCTATTGAAAATAAGTGTCCACACAAGCAGGGTCCACTAGCTCAAGGAATTGTCAGTGGAGAATACGTATTTTGTCCACTCCACGACTGGAAAATCGATGTTACGACGGGGGAAGTTCAAAAGCCCGATGATGGCTGCGTTCAGACCTTTCCCGTCGATGTCGAAGATAATATCGTATACATCACGATTTAAATGAGGAACTTTCGAATTTCGCAGAAGGTGTGAGATAAATGAGTGACTTTCTAAAGCATTTCCGAACGGAGCAATTGGAAAAAGGGAAAGAAAAAATCATGGATACAAAGTGTCCTTACTGTAGTGTCCAATGTACCATGAGTTTAATCGAAGAGAAGATCATTACAAGGAAACGATTTAAAGCAAAACCAAATAAATCGGATCCCACTTCTGAGGGACGTTTATGTATAAAAGGGGTAAATGCTCACCAGCATGTCATCTCCAACGAGAGAGTGACCCACCCCCTAATCAAAATTGACGGAGAGTTTGTTAAAATCCCTTGGGAATTAGCACTAGAATACATTGCAGAACAATTTAAAACGATTCAAAGAGAAGATGGAAAGGATGCCGTTGCCGCTTACGGTGGCGGCTCCTTAACCAATGAAGAGGCTTATTTGCTAGGGAAGTTTGCCAGAGTTGGCCTTCAAACGAAGCACATTGATTATAACGGGCGCTTTTGTATGAGTGCAGCAGCTACAGCAGCAAATCATGCTTTCGGAATCGATCGTGGCCTTACAAACGGCCTTCATGAAATTAAAGACGCTAAATGTATTATTCTAGCAGGAACCAATATTGCCGATTGCCAACCGACCATTCTTCCTTATTTTCGAAAGGCAAAGAAGAATGGTGCCTATATCATTGTCATTGACCCAAGGGAAACGGGCACCTCAAAACTAGCAGATCTTCACCTCCAAGTGAAGCCAGGGAAGGATGCTTACATCGCCAATGGGATGTTGAAAGTGTTATCTGATGAAGGGTTTTTAGATGAAGAGTTTATCAAAAATCGCACGGATGGCTTTGACCACGTTTTGGCAGACCTCCCTTCTATCGATTTAGAAGAAATGGCTCAGCAATCTGGAGTGTCCGCCGAGCAAATAAAGCTAGCGGCTAGGAAGTATGGAGAAGCAGAAACTGGTTTTCTCTTCACCGCCCGTGGGGTAGAACAACACGCCAATGGTTATGAAAATGTACGTCACTTCCTTAACCTCGTCTTAGGAACGGGGAAGATTGGAAAACATGCCTGTGGGTACGGTGCCATTACCGGACAGGGGAACGGCCAAGGTGGAAGGGAGCATGGACAAAAGGCAGATCAACTACCAGGGTATCGTTCTATCGAAAACAAGGAACACAGGGAGTATATAGCAAAGGTTTGGGGCATTGATGAAAAGGACCTTCCAGGGAAAGGTGTCTCAGCCTACGAGATGATGGAAGCTATTGATCAAGAAGAGATTACTGCCATGTTAGTTATGGCTTCAAATCCTGTTGTCTCCAATCCGAATAGTATTTTTGTAGAGAAAGCTTTGAAAAAGCTTCGTTTCCTTGTGGTCGTAGATATGTTTGTCTCCGAAACAGCGGAATTAGCAGACTTGATCCTCCCCTCCTCCAGTTATTTAGAAGATGAAGGTACGATGACTAATTTAGAGGGGCGTGTTACCTTACGGAAAGCAGAACGCCCAATGCCTAAGGGAGTGAAACACGACTGGGAAATTCTATGTGATTTAGCCAGCGCTTTAGGGAAAAAAGAGGGCTTTTCTTTTTCAAAAGCGGAAGAAATATTTGAAGAACTTCGACTTGCCAGTAAAGAAGGAATCGCAGATTATTCTGGAATCACTTATAATCGCATAAAAGAAGTCGGCATTATCTGGCCGTGTCCAGATACCAACCATCCTGGAACTCCTCGTCTATTTGATTCTTCCTTCTCTCACAGGGACGGAAAGGCCAAATTTTATCCAGTACAAGTGTCCCGTCAGTTTCCAGAGATTTCAGACGAGTTCCCTATATTATTAACAACGGGAAGACTAATGGAGCATTACTTAACTGGCGTTCAAACAAGAAGAAGTCCTGATTTACTTTCCCGTGCAAAAGAGCCATTACTAGAGATTCACCCTGATACGGCAGCAACTTACGGCATTGATAACGGCGCTTTATTTCAGATTGATTCAAAACAAGGCTCCATGATCATTCGTAGTAATTATTCCGATAAAATTCGCCGGGATACTGTATTTGCACCATTTCATTGGGGAGATTCCCAATCTATCAATCGTGTAACAAGTCCTGCACTGGATCCTTTTTGTAAAATGCCCGAGTTTAAAGTATGTCCCATCCGTGTTTCGCCATTAGTAGAAAGAAAACTAGTCCATCAAGGGCAGGGAGGCAAACAAAATGAAACAGTGGATCAAGGAAGTAGCTAAAGGAAAGAAACGGGCGAGGGACTTAACCTATGAGGAAGGTCTCGCTGCAGCAAACTCTATTATTACTGGGGAGGCGACTGATATTCAAGTTGCCGCTTTCCTCATTGCCCAACGTTTGAAAAATGAGTCTCCGGAGGAACTAGCAGCCTTTGTGCATGCCTTCCGTGAGGCATCCGAAACGATCCCCTTATCTCAAGACATTCAAGAGAGATTAATAGACTTTTCAGGTCCGTATGATGGGAGAAAAACTTTTGCTGCTACTATTCCCGTTTCTATTCTCTTAGCTGAAAATGGCATCCCAGTATTTTTGCACAGCAGTGATACGTTACCTCCCAAGTACGGTTCTACCTTGAAAAGTATTTTAGGGGAACTTGGAATTGCCTATGATCTAACTCCAAGCCATATTGCGGCATCGATTGAAGGGAACAACATAGGGTTCGCTTGGACGGAAGCTCTTTGTCCTCCCTTGGCTAGAATTAGGAAAGTCCGTGAAGAAATTGGAGTTCGCTCCTTCATCAATATGGTAGAAAAACTGTTAAATATAACAAACTCCAATGCTATCATGCTAGGAATCTTTCATAAAACGGTGTTAGATACGAACGTGGCGAATCTGCGAGGACAAAACTTCAAGAAATCCTATATTGTCCAAGGGACAGAAGGGTCTGAGGATCTTCCTATTCACCGGAAAAGCTTTGTCTATGAAGTAACTGAAGATAATGTTCGAAACGTTGACTTAGACCCTGAGGATTACGGGCTATTTTTCCGGAAGGATCCAGAAAAAGAAGTGTTAACTTTAGAGGATCAAGTACGTCTTATCACTGCCATCTTAAACGGAGAAAGCTCGGAGGATCTTGCCTACTACAGAAATCAGGTGATCTTCAATGCAGCGGCACGCTACTATTTTTACGGGACAACATCCTCCGTCGAGGAAGGAATTGACCTTGCCACAAGCCAGTTAAAGGCTAGAAAAGGCGCCATTCATTTAGAAAAATGGAGATCATGTACCAAGAAAAGTGTCTGTCTGTAGGCTAGGTTCTAGTCAACTGTTCTCAAAACATGGTGTCTTTATAAAACTAAATGGTAAACTCACGCTATCTTAGTTTTTCCATAGGGATGTGGATTTAGCCGATAGCAAAAAACGGATCAAGGGGGCAACAAAGATGAAGAATGGGAAAGTGTATTTAGTGGGTGCAGGCCCCGGAGATCCTGACCTAATCACGTTAAAGGGAATCAAAGCGATTCAAAAGGCAGATGTCATCGTCTATGACCGGCTTGTAAATAAAGAACTACTGGAGTACGCCAAACCACTAACCGAATTGATTTATTGTGGAAAAATGCCAGACCGCCATACGATACCGCAACCTGAAATCAATGCAATTTTGGTGAAGCACGCTTTAAAAGGGAAAACAGTTGTCCGCTTAAAAGGTGGAGATCCCAGCATCTTCGGTCGAGTGGGAGAAGAGGCAGAACATTGTGCGGAGAATGGTGTTTCCTTTGAAATCGTACCAGGTATCACTTCTGGAATTGCTGCGACTACTTACGCGGGCATTCCACTCACCCATCGTGATTTCAGCTCCTCCTGTGCTTTCATCACCGCACACAAGCGAACAGATGGTGGGAAAAAGAAGGATATTCAATGGGATAAACTGGCCACCTCTGTGGATACACTAGTGTTCTATATGGGGGTAGGGAATATGGATTTAATACAGGAACAACTACTCCTTCATGGCCGTGATCCCTCCACACCAGTAGCCCTCGTTCGCTGGGGTACGACGTCAGAGCAGGAAACACTCGTTGGAAAACTAGAGAACATTACTTGTGAAGTGAAGAGAAATCGATTCAAATCTCCAGCAATCATAGTGGTAGGAGAAGTGGTTGGTTTACGAGAAAAAATTGCGTGGTTTAAGGAAAAGGAATTGGCTTCGATGGATGTCGTTGAAGTATAATCAAACTAGATTTTTCAAAAATGGTCGTTTGAAGTGAGGGTTGATAGGATGCTAAATCAAGTTGGGACGAAATTAGATACGAAAACAGGAGTCCTTGTCGTTGCCCACGGCTCCCAGAACCAAAAGTGGGTAGCGTTAATCGAAGAAGCTGTTGCATCCCTTGAAACGTCGGCACCTGTTACTATAGGTTATTTAGAGCTTATTGAAGGGAAAAGCATTGCAGACGGTGTTCGTTTCTTGGAAAACCAAGGTGTTGACAACATCGCGGTTATTCCTTTCTTCGTCTGCTCCGGCAGCACCCATCTTAATGAAATTCAGTATGCCTTAGGGGTGATTGAGGAACCAGCTTTTGATACGGACATAGAGCTCATTCATCCGAAGGTTCCGGTTATTTGGGGTAAAGCAATGGATGCCCATCCCCTTATATTAGAGGTGTTAGAAGCTCGGATACAGCCGTTATCAGAAATGCCGTTCCAAGAGAGCCTCTTATTAGTGGCCCACGGAAGTGACCGACCTCATTTTCAGCCCGTTTGGGAAGAGACGTTAGAGGATATGGTAGAGTATTTTAAAGAGAAATTTGGTTTTTCCGAGGCAGGCTACGGAACTGTTTTACCTGATACGATTACGGAGGCCGCGGGGGACTTAAGTGCTAACGGGAAAAAGAAAGTAGTTGCCGTTCCCGTTTTTCTTAGTGATGGCTACTATACCTCGAAGAAAATCCCAGCAAAACTAGAAGGATTTCCTCATGTTTATAACGGTTCTGCCTATCTACCACACCCCTCCATTAGATTATGGCTCCAAGATCAGGTGAATCACTATGTCTGATTTCAAGCCTTGTATGGTGAATTTGACTGGGAAGAAAAGTGTTGTGGTTGGTGGCGGTACGGTTGCCGCTCGAAAGGTGGCTGGACTACTGGATGCCGGCTGTCATGTTAAAGTGATTAGTCCGTTTCTTTGCGAGGAATTGAGGGAACGGATAGGCGAGTTTGAATTTGAACAGCGGAAGTTTGAATCAGGGGACACAGCAGGAGCTTTTGTAGTAATCGCAGCAACTGATTCTCCTGAGGTCAATAAGAGAGTTTGTGATGAAGGACGTGACCATGTCCCTTTCCTAAATATCGTCGATAATCAGGAACTCAGCAACTTCTTTTTTCCAACGGTGGTGGAGCGTGGTCCATTACAAATCGCAATTTCCACAACAGGTACAAGTCCTAGTGTGGCAAAAAAAATTCGTGTGAAATTGGAGAAGGAATTTGGTATAGAATATCAAGAGTATCTCGAAACGATCGGAAAACTCAGGAGCGATATTATCAAGAAGTGTCATGACCTAGGAATGGATAGTGACGTGAAGAAAGCTCTTTTACGGCAACTTGCAGAGGACGAATGGCTCGATGCCTTTAAGGCTGGAGATCAGAAGAAGGTTGATGCGTTGATTGCTGGGGTTTGGGCGTCGTTTGTTTAGGGGCTAAGTCAGTTCATGGATCGTTTTCTTTCGGCTGAAGGTTTAGGTGATGAGCTAGACGTGTCCCATGATATCAAGGTGACTCTATGGCTTTGAATACGGAATATCGGATAAGCACTAGCCAAAAAGGACCGGCGGTTTTTGTAACGGGTTCCGTTTGTTTCCTATCCCGAAGTTGCATCGACGGAAAATGTAGGCAAATTCGTACTTATATTTGCACCGTAATTGTGACGATAAAAGGATAAATAAAACGGCCAGCTCATTGGAACTGAGCCATTTTAATAGGTTTTTTACTTTTACTTGTTGAACTAACGCCCCACCGTTACTTTAAGTGAAATATGTCACAAAACTACAAAAATTATATAAGTATTGATACACACTTTATTGATAATACTCTTCTTGAAGCATTCCCATAAGGATTTCATCAGAGTATGTATCGTTCATATAAAGAGATTGTCTCAATACTCCTTCTTTTTTGAACCCAGCTTTTTCATATGCTTTAATACCTCGAATGTTATGAGAAAATACTTCTAATTCCAAACGATTTAGTTTAAGCTCTTCAAAAGTAAATTTTTGTGCAAGTTTGGTTGCTTCAGTACCATAACCTTTGTTAAGAATGTTTTTATTATGTAATGATATCCTAAAACCTGCCTTTCTATTAACCTTATCCACATCTAATATAGCTAAATCACCTATTACTTCATTATTATCTAATAAACAAATGGCAAAATCATAACGTGTTGGGTCTTCGTTAAATTGATTATAACTTTTAATAATTTCATCTAAAGTAAATGACTTACGAGTGCCAGTCATATAAAGAAACTCTTCATCCTGACATGACTTATAGATACCTTCCATATCTTCATCTCTAATTGGTCTTAAATATACAGATTTTCCCTTAATCATCGTGATATCTCCCTTTTCCCTTTAAATTAGAATTTCTTCAATATGCATGCAATTCTTTTCACATTTTATTTCATTATCCTCCCCTTTAGTTTAACATCATTTTCCAATTCTTAGATACAAAAAAAGAGTTGCAATTTTGCAACTCGCAATTTTTACTAACGCACGCCGTTATTTTTTATTAACCTTATTTTGTCAAAAGCCAAATTAGAAAAAGTATTACTGCAATTACCACCCAAATAATGGCTTGCCTGTATTTTTTCAATTCTCATCCCCCTTATGAATAACCATTTTCACTCTTGTGCTAAAGCTTCCTGTTACTTCAATATCTCCATTTTTCATTAGTGCTTTTATGTTCAATTTGATAACCATAAAACCAAAAACAAAGAACAATGGTTATAACTCCTGAAAAACCAAAAATATAAAGGATTTCCCAGCCAACTGGATTACCGAATAAATTCCATATTTGATAAGGGATAAAGGTGATTAAGAACATAAGGACAATGACTAAGGGAACCATTAGCGAATTTTGTTTTATCTCATTTGATAGCGACTTGGTGGTTTTTTTCTTCTCTAAAAATGCAATCCCTTTAATAGTTAGTAGTAATAAAATAATACCTAATATTAGCAAAAACCAATTCATATTCTCAACTCCCTAATTCTAATTAAATTGACCTGCTTCATTCAGCTAAAGTTACCCGTTTGTTCAATAATTCCTATCCAACAACATAATTAGATAACTGCCTGCACAAAGAAAGAATGCAACTTGAGTTATAATATAAATTGTAAATTCAAATAAAGTTAGTTTTCTTTCCCTCTTTACTTTTTTAAAATGTCTATAATAATAGAAAGAACAAAGTAGTAGAATTATTGCTGATATTTGGAATATGTTCTCTAATAGACTAACCAAAGAATCATCTCCTCACTATAGATAAACAGCTCCTGAACGCACCCGTTTGTTTAAGTAGATCCTTTCATAACCTTCGTAAATACTAATCATGTTTTTCTAATTAATTGTGAATTCAGCTGTCAAATAGTACTTGTCATAGTCTCCTGCTTCTCTAAAATCGAGTATATCTTTCACTATACGGTAATCACCAGTATCCAGACTTCCATAGAGCCATTTCCAGTCAACTGCCCACTCCCTAGCATCTGAAGGATTTAAGTCATAGCCAATATCATTAAACCCATAGTTACCATCTAAGGTAACAGGGAGTTGGTACCATCGACCTTCCATTTTCTTTTCCAACAAAAAATATTCACCATAGATACATTGCTTGTCAGAGTTATTCTCAAATATTACAGTCAATCCAGTTGAGGAGACCGTTCCTTCTTTAACAATCAACGATACTCCATCAAGGTTGTTGACAGTTTCATACTTTGTAGGTTCCCAGTCAGTTCCTTTAGAGCTATTACTAGAACTTCCGCATCCTGATAAAAGTATTAACATTGCCACACAGAATAGAAGTACTGACTGTCATTTAATTTATGAAATGATTTAAACCCTTTTACAATAGCATCCTGTAAAACATCAAGGGCATCCTGTTCATTTTTTACATAGGCATAAGCAATTTTATAGAGCCTCTCTTGGTCCGCTTCGACCAACTCCTCAAAGGAAGATTTTGAATGGTGAAAGATAGATTTAATAAATGTCATGCTCCCCCTCCTTCCTGTTTCTACTTCATTTTACTACAATCTATTGGCCAATAGATTCGAGATATAATGCATCAAAATAGATATCTAATTCCTTCTCACCTATTAGACTAAATTCACAACCAAATCGTTGCAAAAAAATTGATGAAAGCTATTATTCGGATATTATCATAAACGGGGAGTCTCGCTTAATAAGGGCATACTGTTTTTTTCTCAACTAACGAAGTAGCGATAGTATACAAAGTTCAAAACATATGATGCAAATAATATAAGAATGGCATTCGAGATTCTAAATTTGATATAATATATCTGAGGTGATGTTAAGTGAATTCATTAAGTGAACATGCAAAAAAAGAATTATATAATGCTTTGCAAGGGAAAGAGTCAGGTGCTGTTGTTATAAATGGCAAATTGTTTTCTATTGAAGTTGAAAATGAAGATGAAGATACAACTATAGAGAATGAGGTAACTGATAGTTTATCAAAAGAAATTGATGAATATCCTGAACTTAAAGCTTCTTTGTCAAGGTATTTAGACACCCCAGAAATGAAAAGGTATTCTGGAAGCGAGCTGAAATCTAGACGTAATGAAAAAAGAAAATAGCAATCATTATATTGTGCTTTTTACTGATGAATTTGAATTGTGCCTAGATAAGATTCAACAATTTTTCTCTAACCAAGGAGAAGAAACTTTAAATTGGTGGTTTTCAAAAGAAAATGAAATAATTGTGATTACATTGAGAAAACACTCTCTAGAACCCCATTTATAGGAATATCTGTTGAGAGTGGTAGTTTTAAAGGGCTAAGACGAATAACTTACGGAAGAAGTAGGCATGTAATGTTAAATTATATAATTTACTATGCAGTTCATGAAAATGATGGCTATATTGATGTCATTAACATTTTACCCTCAAGAACACAGCGAAAACGAATATAACAATGGTTGTTGCTTAGAAGTAATAATCATTGTTCTTTTTTGTGTTACTTCAGTTTTGGCGTTATGACTGATAGATAGTCTACTGGAACATTTAGATTTAGAAATTTTGTGAACCATTACACTTAAAGGAACGGCGTGCGTTAGTTCGATAAGCAAAAATATATTTAAATGGACTTCCAAATTTTAGAAGTCCACTTTTGTATAAAAAATCAACATTAACCGATAACAGAGCCATTTAAGAAAAAAAGAATGGGGGAAAGACAATGCAAAGAAAAGTTTCTGTATTATTTGTATTACTGCTTTTAATATTAGTTGCTTGTGGTAACTCAGAACCTGAAATTACTCAAGAGGAAGCAGAATCAATTGTTTTGCAACATCTCACTGAAGACCTCAACAAAGATAAAAATGAAATTAAAATAAAATCAGTAAGCAACGATTCGGGAAATTATATTGTTGAATGGGAAATCGAAGAGGGCTGTGAGTTTGGTTCTGTCCAAGTTGATGACCAAAGCGGCGATATACTAGAAGCTGAGGAATCTAATTGTTAGGTTAATAAAAAAATGCAAAAGTTGCTCTAAATAGAAAACGGTTAGCATAAGGCAAATAAAAATAAAATCAGAGTTCTGCTTTTATTTTTATTTTTCGAATTTCTGAGCTAAAGGGATATTCATTATATAAAATTGTCCATATACACTGGTTAGTATATATGGACAATTTGTACAGCATCTTCTAATAAATTTTTTGCACTGATCTAATGATAAATCCTATTATACCAATAAAATTGAGTGTTAAGTTAGCACACAATTTGAAACTCAATCAGCTATACATTTTGATATTTGTGATAGGTAACAGAACCCGGTACGGTTTTTGCCCGGTTCTTCTTATAATTCTTTTAATGCCCTTTGACATAAATACCATACTTGTTCTTGATTTTCCTTTTGATCAGCATAAGGGGGATAATAGGCGTTTCCCGTAAGCTGTTTCACCTGCATCACTGCATTTGGCTTCAGGTGTCCTGGATTCATTACTTCCTTTTTATCATTGATGAGTTTACCGGAAATATTTCGGAATTCCTCTGATGTACACATATCGTAATAGATACTAGCCATTTTTTCAGGGGGAGGAAAGAAAAGGTTTTGGATTCGGGCGATGGCACGCCATCCAGTGGTCACCTTTTGCAGTGTTTCTTTCGACATTTTTGCCCCATTGATCTGAAGTGCGTTTACTTTTATCCCTTCTCCTTTCCATTCCTCTGCTAGGCGGAAAGTTAGCATGACAAGGGCCATTTTGGAGTGGGCATACATTTTATAAACACTGAAACCCTTCGTATTGTCGATTTCACCGATGATTTGATCAAAATTAATCTTCCACATTGGATCAAAAAATTGTTTCACGATATTGCTTGACGCATGTAAAATTCTTGGATCGTCAGCGTTTTTGAGATGGCCGAGTAAGAGGTCTGTCAGTAAATAGGGGCCGATGACATTTGTCGCAAAGGTTAGTTCTACATTATCCGGACTGAGACGGTATTTTTCCCCGTGGTTAAAATAGGCAGCATTATGAATTAAAATATCCAAATGGCTGTAACATGCTTGAAATTCCTTGGAGAATGCCTGGATAGAGGTGAACGAACTCATATCCAGTTCCATTAGCTTTACATTAGGATTGTTTGTTTCACTACAAATCTTCTTTTGCACCTTCTCACTTTTCTCGAGATTACGGCAAGCCATAATGACAGTAAACCCATTGCTGGCAAATAAAGTTGCAGCAGCTTTCCCAATCCCAGAATTAGCCCCAGTTATGATGACGATCCTTTTCTTTTCCACATATACTGCCCCTTTGAAAAATTTTTTTTAATCCATTACAAGAGTGCTTGAGTGCACGCTTTGAACGACGTCTTCCCCTTACTATTCTAGCTTAATATAAAACAAAGAAGGACGTTTTTTCATCAATGAAATGACAGATGTGTGAATGGTTGAGGTATAAAGTGGTATTCTGCTCACTTTCCATAGGGGAGAATTGAATCATGAACATCATCTGTGTCACAGGAACCTTTTGGAAGAAAAACCACTGGCCAGGCATTTGTAGCATACGTGAATCTTAATAAAATGTGAACTTTATACATGTGTGTAATAACATGTAAATATGATGGCAAACTATTCTTTATCTGAATTATTGGAGGTTATTATTTTTATGATGGAAAAGAAAATTAACTTGACCGCATCAGAGATTGGTTCTCTCTGGGCAAGTTATATTACAGAAAGTGCAACGATTCCAATATTAAAATATTTCCTAAAAATAGTGGAGGATATGGAGGTGAAATTGGTACTGGAAACAGCCCTACATTACTCTGAAGAACATTTAGTGGAGCTTGCTAGTATTTTCAAACAGGAAAATTATCCTATTCCAATTGGTTTCTCTGAAGCAGATGTCAATGTTAAGGCACCACGTCTTTATTCTGATACATATACACTATATTTTATTAGAAGTATGGGGAAGGCAGGTATTGCAGCGAATGGAGCTTCCGTATCTTCCGCAGCAAGGGAAGATATAAGAAAATTATATAGTAAATATTTGAGCACAGCAGTTAAAGTAGAGGATGAGGCGAAAAAAGTCCTACTGGCAAAGGGTTTATTTGTCCGGCCGCCCCATTTACCAATTCCTAAAAATCCTGAATTTGTCCAGAGTGATAAATTCCTGAGGGGATGGCTTGGGAAAAGAAGGCCATTAACTGCTGAAGAAATAACTCATATTTATATGAATTATATAAATAACCTCTATGGTGTATCACTACTAATGGGTTTTGCACAAGTAGCTCAAAACGAAAAAGTAAAAAAACATTTTATTAGGGGAGTAGATCTATCAAAGGACATTTTAGATGTTTTGAAAATATTACTGGATGAAAGTAACCTACCTGCCCCTATGACTTGGGATGCAGAAGTTAGTGATTCCACAGTACCTCCGTTTTCAGATAAATTGATGTTATTCCAATGTAATGCACTGACATCCATTTCATTGGCTAATATTGGCGGCTCCATTGCATTGAGTTTCCGACGTGATATTGCAGCAAAATATGTGAAGCAGTTAGGAAGTGTAGGTCTTTATGCAGAAGACGGAGCAGAGTTAATGATTAGGAGTGGATGGTTTGAATCCCCTCCACATTCTGCTGACAGAAAAGAATTAATGGAATAAAACGGTGATCTTTCAAGGATAAAGTGCCTGACCCCAATAGGGAAATATATTCCCGTGCCGGAAGTCAGGCACTTTGAACCCCTAAAAAACAAAATTATAATACGGATTTGATGATTTTCATCATTGCTTTCCCTGCAGCTGCATGTCCAGCACCGTTTATCTGGTTCGTGGTTCCACAAAAGTAAAGATTTGTGTCAGGATTATACCATGCAAAAGACCCTGTTTGCCCCCAGAATCCTATGATTTCTTTTATGGGTTTAAAGGGAGAAATGATACGTGGAGTGAAAAGTTTTTCCAAACCTATTCCATAGTAAAAAACACTAGGTGGTGGTAGTATCAAGTTCCATTTTTTTAATTCTTCGATCTTCTCCTTTGGAAAAAAACGACCTTTAAAAAATTCTTTTAAGAAAACCATTAATTCCTCAGCGGTTGATACGATTCCACCTTCCGCTGGTACAGATACCATATAATTTGGTAACCATAGTTTTGTAGATTTATAGTAGAAAGGTACAGGTAATTTATCAGCAGTATCTTTGAAAACATAGGTATGGACTAATCCAAGTTCATCAAAAATAAATTCCTTAAATACTTGATCAATACTATTCTCAGTAATTATTTCAATAATTCTCCCAAGTAGTTGATAGTTAGTATCTGAATAAGCAGCTTTCCCTTTTTTTCCGGGGACAAAATTAGGGGTAAGTTTTTTTACTGTTTGAATCGTTGTTTCTAAATCCCAGGATTGATCATTTCCTTCCAGCAAAAGGGAAGCCGCTGTTTGCCCATTCGGTTGCTTATGAAAAAAATAATCAGGAATGCCAGAGGTGTTAGAAATTAAATGTTTAATAGTAATAACGTCAGAGTAGTCTGTTCCTTTAAGTACATGAAGTCCTTGTGTGTATTCATTAGGCAAATATTTAGTGATTTTATCATCCAGACTACATTTCCCTTCTCCTACTAAACGCATGACAATTGCTGTAACATATAGTTTTGTTACACTGGCGATAAAGAATTTACTTTCTTTTTCCATCTCACCTACAGTACCTGTCCATGAAAATGAATTATCACCACTTTCCACACGAAGTACCGCACTAAAAACATTCTTTTTGTTCCCCATTTCTTGTATCGACTGATTAAGCAAATCTTCATTTATTGTCATCGAATTGCCCCCTTCACCGTCTATAATATTTATTAAATCATATAAACATAATCATTTATACAAGGATTTTTATTATGAAAACATGGGAACGGTGCAAGACGAGTGAAAAAGCAAAAATATGTATATTCCCACCTTCTATTCTATTATTCTTAGCATAAAGTATTAAACATGTATAAATTCAAAACTTTATATTACTTCATAAAGCTCACATTCTAAATATAAGTGAAATTTTAAATCACATCTTCATCAAATATATTTCTCCCAGTTACTATGTATTAAAGTTAATACTATTTTTTCTGTTGTAAGGGGAGTAACTCAGAAGTCAGATAATTTCGAAAAAAGTATACATATACGTGGTATACTTTGGATACTAAGGAGTTTGGAAGTGAATTGGCACATGGGAGGAGCTGGGACAAAGGGCGTTCGTGCAATCGCAAGCTAGGAAAATATTCAAAAATTTAGTTTTGATTGAGCAGGAGGAGTAGAATTGGAGATACTAAGGGTATCATCGAAGTCAAATCCAAATTCAATTGCTGGGGCAATCGCTGGTGTGATTAGGGAGCAGGGGAAAACGGAGATTCAGGCCGTTGGTGCAGGTGCCATTAATCAGGCGATTAAGGGAATAGCCATTGCCCGGGGATTTGTAGCGCCGAGTGGAATTAATCTTATCTGTATTCCTGCATTTACGTCTATATCGATTAATAAAGAGGAACGTACAGCCATTAAGTTGATTGTGGAGCCGAGATAGGATTGACATGGAAGAACGGGTCTTGTTAGCACAGAGGAGCTAGAAAAAATGTAAACTGGAGGCTGGGATATCACGAAAGTGTTTACTAGAATAGGGAAGAATCAACGATCATTTCGTTCGAATTTGCCATTGGTGAAAACACTTTTGTCCCAGCTACTCTTCAAACCGTTTATTCTTTAATCTTCAACCCTAATAATTGAACGAATCCGATGGCCTGTGCAGACGATACTTCGCAGCCTTCTAATAGTTCCATAGAAACACTTAGTTTGGAAAAACTGCAGCTGCTTAAATCGATGCCATGGAGTGGGGTGCTTACAAAGTTTGCTTTGTTAAGGTCACAATACTCAAATGCTATTTTTTTTACTTTGCATTCATAAAAATCGGCACTTTGGAGAGAGCAGGACTTGAATTTAACCTGTTTAAAATTCCCATAACCGAAGGCACTGAAGTCAGCATGACAGTTTTGAAAGAGAGCATTACTGAGGGTTGCTCCGGAAAGGTTTAATCCTAACAACTTACAATCGTTAAACTCTACTCGATGGATAATCGCATCGCTGAAGTCAGCATTCGACAAATCACATTTTTCAAAAATACAGTCAGTCAGTTCCATATGCTGAAAGGATATTTCGCTAAATGTAACGTTCTTAAATAGCACTTGGTCGAAGCATAAGTTACTCCGTTCCTCCCCAAATATTTCACAATCACTAACACGGGACATCATCAACCGGTCATCTTCCAGTTGGGAAAAAGCCCCATCCGAAAGGGCAGAAGGCATTTTTGGTTTCGTAATTTTAAATGCGCTGGTCATTTGATCGTATCCATCCCCTCTAGTCTAACTCCTATACCATTCCATTTCATGGAGTAATTAGAAAAAAATTTTTAGAGTATTAATCCATCTTCCATTTTAGTGCTTTAAAATATTGGATACAAGAATGTGACTCTAATTTGAAGTAAAAAAATCCTTATGGTGTGGCTAAAATGGCGAATAAATATGGCATTCTGGCGATAGCCTGTGCTGGATACTTGTAAATAATGTGATACCCTAAATGGTTTACATAAGGTAGCGCTTCGTTTTTGTTCCGTTTCCCCCATTTGCCCCATTGGCAAGAGTCACAAAAAATACAATTAATGGAATCTTTCAAACCAAATAATTTCTATATAATGGAACTAGAAAAAGATGCTTTAATGGGAGGCTTGGGAATGAAGGATAAGCTTATCGGTGTTTTTAAGCATGGCTTTTTATTATTTTGTATTATCTTTGCAATGACAACTCTCGTTAGCAGCCCTTTGCAACTTTTGAACGGTCAGACTACGGACACGAACTTCCATATCTTAAATCGGGCAGTGATTGTATTCATTGCTGTCATTACCATTTTGCTGTTTCTTAAAATAAAGCTTAAAAGTAAAGTACTAACCTATTTTGTACCCTATGTCATCTCCATGGTGATTGTTTTCTTTTATGTATGGTTAACCGGCTTTTTTGTATCCTTACATCCAGATGCTTACCGAGATATTTTTTTTAATTTTACAGGTGTAACAATTTGTGTCGTAGTTGTTCTGCTTCTTATAGATAGAACAAAAAACAAAAAACGTAAAATGAAGAATATAGCCTAAAGGGGATAGAAAAAATAGCTTACTAGATAACACCTTTTCACAGTTTGGATTGGCAGGGGGATCTACGTTGTAGATCCTCTTTTTAAAAGGTAAGAATTTATAAGTTTTTGCACCTTCGGGCAAGTTGTCTAGCTCTAGCGCCTACTCGCTGCGGGGCACTTCGGAAGTGACAACTGAAGTCAAAGAGCGGACTTCTGTTGTCATTCCTGCACTGCCCTACGCTCGTGAGCTTAGGCGATTACGCTTTTCTTGTTGTCTAGCTCCAGCGCCTACTCGCTGCGGGACACTTCGGAAATGACAACCGAAGTCAAAGAGCGGACTTCTGTTGTCATTCCTCCACTGCCCTACGCTCGTGAGCCTAGGCGCTTGCGCTTTTCTTGTGTATAAAGGGGCTAGTAAAAACGGTCCCTTTAACAAAAAACTAGCCTCATCCTTTTCTTTTTTAGAGCCTACGTAATAGATGGAAGGGCAATTCTAAAAGAAAACGGAGGTCGAGGGAAATGAAACGGAAGTATATGACAGAGAATGACTGTTATCAATCTGGGAGAAAAATTAACCCAAAGGGTATTATGATCCATTCCACCGCAGTCCCTGGCGTTATGGCAGCGGCTTGGTTTTCCCGTTGGAACAAGTCTTATTTGAAAGGGGAAATCAACCGGCAAGTATGTGTCCATGCATTTGTGGATGATCAGGAAGTGTGGCAGTATCTTCCGTGGGATCACCGTGGCTGGCATGCGGGAGGTACGGCAAATGACACTCATATTGGGATTGAAATTTGTGAGCCCGGTGGTTTTTCCTATGGGAAAGGAGTGACGATGGTGGGATATGATGCTGCGAAGCAAGAGGCTTATTTCCGAAGAGCCTGGAAGAACACCATCAACCTTTGTGTCTTTCTTTGTGAAAAATATGGTTGGACAGAAGAGAACATCATTTGCCACTCCGAAGGGGCGAAAAGGAAAATAGCAAGTAACCATGCCGATGTTATGCATTGGTTTCCAAAACATAAGGAAAGTATGGACACCTTTCGGAAAGAAGTGAATAAAGCACTTAGCAGGGCTCTGGAGAGGGAAGGGAAACAAAAAGTTGGTCTGTTTCAAGAAGGGGATATAGTAGAAATCATCGATTCTGCAAAATTGTATTATCCAGGTGGACCATTGATCCCTGAGTGGGTTAAAAAGGAGTATCACAAAGTATTACAGGTTACTTCCAATGGAAAAACCGTGACCAAAGGTGGGGCAGAATGTGTCTTACTAGGGAAGAAGGTTAATATCCAAAACAGAAAAGAATCGGATGGAATTATGACTTGGGTCGATACGAAATGTTTAAGAGTAATAGAGTTAAGCTCTCAACCCACAAAGGATGTGAGGCCACCAGAGGAAAAACAGTATTTTCGGGTGCAAGTGGGGGCTTTTACACATAGAGAACATGCACAATCCATGGTGGATAAGTTAAAAAGGGCTGGATTCGAGGGGATTATTCAAGTTCACTGAGTTAAGAATTCAACCTTATTATCCATTGAAATGCAAGATAAAAGTAAATAAATCACCTTCTGTTGTTGCTTCGACAAGGTATGAAGACCTATTTAATAGAATTCCTCTGTTTACTCGAAGAAGTGAATGGCGGTACTGTCTCTTCCTCTGCCAGTACCTCTCTGTAGTGTATCCGTCCATCGGGCAAAACGCCACGTCCTGTGGCATGCCCGATATTAGGACGTCCTGTCCGTCGAGACAAATCGTTGCCCATTCGGTGAAGCTTTGCTCTTTCCTGCGGGAATAGCGCGAGCTGAAGATCCCGCAGACGTGGTTTTGGCGTTGAGGAGGCTGAGGCTGTATTTTTTATCCAAGTAGTTAATTTTGGTATTATATATTACTATAAGGTGATTTTAAATAAATAGTTTTAAGGAGATAGAAATGGTTCTAGATAACTTTGAAGAATATGATGACCCTGTTTTATACGATAAAGAAAATGAGTTTTATATACCAGAATTGCCATTTTTATTAAAATGGGCATCAAAAAAGAAAGGGACTATTATTGATCTAGCTTGTGGTACAGGTAGAGTTACTATTCCAATGTCCCAAAATGGATATACCTTGATTGGAGTTGATATTCATAAAGGAATGTTAAAGGAAGCTAAAAATAAATCTACGAACCTTGATTTGCCAATCGAGTGGATCGAACAAGATGGTACCCAACTGAATTTAAACGTAAAGAGTAGTTTTATTTATTCCGTTGGAAATTCATTTCAACATTTTCTAACGAACGAGGCACAAGATCAGTTTCTTTCATCGGTGAACAACCATTTAGAGCATGACGGAGTTTTTATTTTTGGCACAAGGTTTCCCAGTGTTGAGGAGTTACTCCAACCCAGTAAAGAAGAGTATTGGAAAACGTATACTGACAGTGATGCTCTAACCGTTGATGTGTACACTATTAGTGATTATGACTCTTTAACTCAAATTCAGCATTATACCACGATTCGGAAGTATCGAAACGCAGATGGAAAAGTTAATGAAAAAAGAACACATATCAACTTAAGATATGTCTTTCCAAAAGAAATGGAAAGAATACTATCTATTAATGGTTTTGAAGTTCTTCATCTTTATAGTAATTGGGAGGAATCTCCAATTACTCAAAATAGTACTGAAATGGTATATGTGTGTAAAAAAATATAAGGAAACACAATGATGATCCTATGGAAAGTAGACCTTAGCTTATCATGTGCTCATCCAAGGGCTCTATCATCATAACCAAGCCGTTATCCTTAAAAAGGGGGACTTCCTATGACAAACAGGAAAAAGGAATTATCACGAGAAGAACAGGAAGAAATACTCAGGACATTGAAAGACCGTTTTGAGAAAAATATGAATCGCCATCAAGACATGGAGTGGGCTAGAGTCCAGGGCAAACTGGAATCATCCCCTGAAAAACTGTGGTCTATTAACGAAATGGAAAGAACTGGCGGTGAACCGGATGTTGTAGGTTATGACAAGAAGAAGGACGAATATATTTTTTACGACTGTGCAGCGGAAAGTCCTAAAGGTCGCAGAAGTGTTTGTTACGACCAGGAAGCGCGGGAATCGAGGAAAAAACATCAACCAGAAACTAGCGCGATGGAAATGGCAACTGCCTTGGGCATAGAGCTTTTAACGGAAGAACAATACCGGGAGTTACAGAAACTTGGGAATTTCGATTTGAAAACTTCCAGTTGGGTGCAAACCCCCGCTAATATTAGAGAACTTGGCGGGGCTATCTTTTGTGATCGGCGCTATAATACTGTTTTTGTATACCACAATGGAGCCGAATCATACTATGCTGCAAGGGGTTTCCGAGGGTCACTAAAGGTCTAAATCACAAGTCTCACCTTTACAGTAATGTAAAGGTGTTTTTTTTATCCTTCAAAATCTCCAATGTTCACCATGTTTTGTCATCATTCTTCATTTCATTACAAATTTACGATTTATTTACAGTACGTTTATTTGAAATTTACACTAGCTTGCTATACTTTAATTAATCTAATAGAAACAAGTATTTTCTTCGGGTGGAGAAAAAATGAGTAACCCTTAGAAAGTGATGAAGTAGATTCGGCTTTTTTGTAGTGTGTTTCTCTCGTTTAAAAGGTCGGAAGAAAAACCAAGGTTAATGTTATGGGGCAGAGTCTGTTTGTTCCAGACTTGTAAAATGGTGGATTTTATTATCCTTTTACCCATTCCTTCTATTTCTCACTTTTTAATTAAGGTTGCTTTTTTGTGTTTTTTTAAAAACTTTTTACGACGTTATTCCAATTTAATTCAGATACTTTTTGGTTAATTGGATGGATACATAGATGTGTATTATTAGGAGGTTAGTTTCTTGAAAGAATATAACACTTTCATCTTTGATATTGATGGAACCATTGTAAAACAGGATGAGGAAATAGTAGGAGCTATTAAACTACTATCTTTTTTAAAGGAAAGTGGGAATCATGTTTTATTTGCAACAAATAATCCAACTACAACGAAAGAAAAATTAGCAGCAAGACTGAATACCATTGGTTTTTCTATTCAACCTGATGAAATTATCACACCAATTGATGCGTTTGTTCTGTTTTTACAGGAAATAAACAGAGAAACTCTCATTTTCCCCTTAATTACGGAATCAGTAAGGGGGGAGTTAGAAAAAAGAGGTATTCGTTTTTGCACAGGAAGAAATCAAGAATTAATCACTCACGTTCTATTAGGAATGAATGATCAGTTTACATATGAACAATTTTGTGAGGCCTTACGGTATTTAGATCATGGAGCAGAGCTAGTTTTATTGAATGAAGATATATATTGTCCTATTCCGGATGGGAGAATTCCAGACAGTGGTGCACTCAGTTCTGTCTTAACGTCTTGCACCGGTAAGCCTCCATTGTCTGTTGGAAAACCTACAGAGTGGATGCAGAAAACATTAGTGGACAAGATTCATTCTCCTCTAGAGAATTGTTTGTTTATTGGCGATTCCCACGTGACGGATATACAAATGGGCCATTCGATGGGAATGGATACATGTATCGTTCAATCAGGAGTCTCTCTGTATAGCGGGAATGAGGTAATGCAAGGGATTTCCCCTACATATACGATGAAAGATTGTATGGAATTACACCACTTTATTCAAAAACGGAAGGAGTGTAGCTGTGTTTGAAAAAAATGAAGTGATCTCCAGTGTGCATAATGAAGAGGTTTTACGAAAGGTGTTGGAAATAGAAGAGGTTCGAACCATATTTCTGATTAACGGGGACATTTTAAGGCTCCCTTCTATTGTAAAAAAGATTCGACAATATGATAAAAAGTTATTTCTTCATTTTGATACGATTCAAGGCTTATCAACGGACTTGAAAGGGGTGAATTATGTTGCAGAAGTCCTAAAGCCAGATGGCATATTAAGTACAAGAGGACAAATCATTCAGTCAGCGAAAAAATTTGATTTATTGACGATTCAAAGGCTATTTCTTATTGATTCAAATGCTTTGAAATCTGGAATTCGGAGTATAAAAAATAGTAATCCAGATGCTGTGGAAGCTATGCCTGGACTGATGCCAAGGGTAATAGAAGAGTTATGCTCTCAAATTGATCAGCCAGTTGTTGCTGGCGGATTGGTGAAGGATGCCACTGAGGTGAAAAGGGCACTTAGTGCAGGGGCAATTGCTGTATCTTTAAGTAATTTAAATTATTGGGAAAAATAAAAGGAGTGTAAAATGAGATGAAAAAAATAGTTTCATTATTATCCATTATTGCTTTTGTATCAATGTTTATGTTAATGGCTTGTTCTTCAGAGAGTGCAACGGGAACGGAATCCAATTCGGATTCAACGGACCAGACAGACAATAATAACACAGACACTGACAATCAAGAGGCTGATGCCAATGAACCAGAAGAGATTATTGAAATTGATTGGTACTACCCAATTGCTGTAGGTGGTCCCCTTACACAAGTAATTGAAAAAATGGCTGATGATTTTCATGCTGATTTTCCGAATATAAAAGTTAACCCTATTTACACTGGTAGCTATGATGAAACAATGACAAGAACGCAAACCGCTGTTCAAGGGAATAACGCCCCTGAATTAGCAGTCCTATTATCTACTGAATTGTATACGTTACTTGATATGGACGCGATCATTCCTCTTGACGAATTAATAGAAGATAATGGTGGCGAGGAGTTTATCAATGACTTTTTCCCTGCCTTTTTAGAAAACGCTCAAACTGGTGGCAGTACGTATGGCATTCCTTTCCAAAGGAGTACGATCGTTCTTTATTACAATAAAGAAGCCTTTGAGGAAGCTGGTTTAGATCCTGAAAAGGGTCCTGAAAATTGGGACGAGCTCGTTGCTTATGCAGAAAAGCTAACACAAACGGATGGAAATGGTAATGTGGAACGCTGGGGTGTGGAAATCCCTACATCTGGTTTCCCTTATTGGTTGTTCCAAGGATTTGCCTTACAAAACGGTAAAAATTTAATGAGTGACGATGGGAAAGAAGTTTATTTTGATACACCGGAAAATGTGGAAGCATTACAACTGTGGTTAGATCTTGCTCATGAATACAATGTTATGCCTCAGGACGTAATTGATTGGGCTACGGTTCCATCTGATTTTATTGAGGAAAAAACGGCTATGATTTATCACACAACAGGAAACTTAACCAATATTCGTAACAATGCAGGATTTGAGTTTGGAGTTTCTTTTATGCCTGGTAATAAACAGTATGGAAGTCCTACTGGTGGAGGAAATTTCTATATCTTTAAAGATGTTCCAGAAGAAAAACAACAAGCTGCTTGGGAATTTGTGAAATGGGTATCTGAGCCAGAACGTGCAGCACAATGGAGTATTGACACTGGTTATGTAGCGGTTCGTGAATCTGCTTATGAAACGGAACTAATGGCTGCTTATGTAGAAGACTTCCCACAAGCAGCAGTTGCTAGAGATCAATTAGAATTCGCTTCTGCAGAATTGTCTACACACCAAAATGGTCGAGTTTACAAAGCAATCAATGATAATTTACAAGCTGCAGTAGTTGGACAAAAAACACCGGAAGAAGCACTGAAGGATGCACAGGAAGAGGCAGATCGTATTTTAGCTCCTTTCAATTAAATAACAATTACAGAAATGATAAAGGAGATTGAAGATGAGAAAAAAATGGAGAAGTAATCAGTTAAAAGTGAATATTTATGCTTGGCTGCTTCTCCTTCCCTCCTTTATCTTCCTATTTTTATTTACTTATTTGCCGATTTTTCAAACATTGTCTTTAAGCTTTTATCGGGCAGACTTAAGTATAGCAGAGCCTATTTTTACTGGACTGGAAAACTTTCGGCTATTAATGGAAGATAAAGTGTTTTGGAAGGTTATGACAAACAATGCTATTTTTGCCTTAGGAACAATTCCTTTGAGTGTTGGGATTGGGCTTATAATGGCTCTCATGGTGAATCGTGCCATCCGCGGGATAGGATGGGTACGGACATTCTTTTTTTATCCGGTAGTGATACCGATGATTGCCATTGCGAATATTTGGCTCTTCATTTATACGCCAAGTTATGGACTAATTAACCAAGTTCTAGGGTTTTTGCAGCTTCCGGATATTAATTGGCTCGGGAGTACATCTACCGTAATGATTGCCATGATTATTATGGTGGTTTGGAAAGAAGCTGGGTTCTTTATGATTTTTTATTTAGCTGGGTTACAAAATATATCAAAGGAATTATCTGAATCAGCAAAGATTGATGGAGCTTCTTCCTTAATGATCTTTAGGAAAATTACATTTCCATTGCTCATGCCAACGACACTTTTTGTTTTAATTATTGCGGTAACTAATTCCTTTAAGCTTGTGGATCATCTTGTCATTATGACACAGGGGGGTCCAAATAACGCTAGTAATCTTCTACTCTATTATATTTATGAAACAGCATTTTCTTACTGGGATCAAGGGTATGCTGCCACGTTGACAGTTGTACTTTTAGTGATGATGTTAGTTTTTGCTGTTTGGCAATTCTTTGGGCTTGATCGAAAAATTCATTACAGTTAAGGAATGGGATAAAATGAAGCGACTTGTTGATCTATCAATGTATATTCTAGCACTGCTATGGGTAGTTCCATTAGCTTGGTTGGTTGTTACGGCCTTTCAGCCAAAAGAACTGGCCACATCCCTTTCTCCCCACTTTGTTTTCACATTAGATAACTTTCGTGATGCATGGGAAGCTGCACCATTTGTAACGTATTATATTAATACGTTTATTATTGTTTTTGGGATTTTGGCAGTTCAGCTTGTTACTGCTACTTTAGCAGCATACGCTTTTGCTAGATTAAATTTTTGGGGAAGAGATATTATTTTTATTCTTTTTCTTTTGCAGATTATGATTCCAGCAGACATTCTTATTTTTCCTAATTATAATATTTTGAGAGATTTGGGGATTCTTGATACAAAGTTAGGTATTATGATCCCGTATTTTGCCACGGCCTTTGGGATTTTTCTGCTAAGGCAAACGTTTAAAACGATTCCGTTTGAATTGGACGAAGCGGCAAGACTAGATGGATGTAATTTGCTCCAAATTATTTGGAATGTGTACGTTCCTCTGGCGAAACCAACCTTTATTGCATTCGGTCTTGTGTCTGTCAGTCATCATTGGAGTAATTTTCTTTGGCCATTAATAGTTACCAATTCTGTAGATAATCGTCCACTGACGGTGGGATTGTCTATCTTCGCTAAATCGTTTGAAACCGGAGCACAGTGGGGGCAAGTAACCGCCGCAACTTTTATGGTAATCTTCCCTTTAATACTGGCTTTCTTTATCTTCCAAAAGCAATTCATCAGCAGTTTCATGCAATCAGGGATAAAGTGAATTGAGGTTGAGGTGACAGATCTCCCTCGGAAAAAGTCTAGTTGTGTCATGGAAATCAATGTTTAATCCAAATCCTATAAAGTGTTGTGCCGCTTTATGGATAGGAATGTGATGGAGGGAAGGCTATGCTATCATATGGAATTTCTACGTTTGCCACATTTGAAAAATCTGTGGAGCAAGGGATAGAAGAGCTAATTCGTAATGATTGGAAGTATATTGAGATTATGGCTGATGGACCTGGAGAAGAAATTCTCACTTGGTCAAGGGAGAAGCTTGCTATAATCAACAGATTAATAGAAAATGAGGGAGTCGAATTAGCAATTCATGCTCCCATTTTTACGATGGATTTAGGAAGTTCAGATAAAAAGATTCAAGAAAAATCCGAGTATATATTACAGAAGTGCTTTGCCATTGGAAATGTATTTAATAGTCCTTATGTTCTTACGCACTTAGGAACTAATCAAGATATTTCTTTTGGTCTGGAACTTGCTAGTGAAAGAATCGATAAGCTATTGAACACTGATCCTGGAATGACATTAGTGATTGAAAATGTTCCTCCCATGCCAACTTTATTAGGAACGAATGGAAATGAACTATTACAAGTGATTGATAAGGTAGGACATGAAAGACTTCGGGTAGCGTTTGATACAGGACATGCGAACATCGTTAGAACGCCTTCTGTTGCCCCCATTGAACAATTTATGGCATTGGAAAAATATATATCTGTTGTTCATATTAGTGATAATAACGGTACTGATGACGACCATTACCAAGCTGGAAAAGGCAATTTCCCATGGGATAAGTGGATGAAGGAGTTACAACATATAAAACAAGATGTGAAATTACTCATGGAAACGAAATCAATAGAAGAAGGCGCCGCTTCCAAAGAGTTTTTGGGGCAGGTCGGTTATCTCAGGGAATGACGTCGTCAAGAATAGAATGAAAAAAGCTCTTTATTACAGGATGTAACAAAGAGCTGATGAAACATAGATAAGATTACTTTATCATACTCTCAACCAGGTGGAGGTGGATTCTAAAGTTGTTACGTCCACCACTTGTGTGTATTTGTAAGTTTTTGGCCAGCTGCAGAAGATTGATTTTTTCGTAAACATCATTTTGGTAAACAAGGAATCAGGTTTTGCGGTCCACCCTCCACTGGGAACTAATTCAAACGTGACCTTATTGTCCGCACGTTTTACCGAATACTCTCCAGAGATAACGCCCATCCCTTCGTCCGCCGTGATTTCGAACGTATCCTTCCATTCCCCTTTTTCTGAAAAATGAAGTAGATTTGGTATACCCCTTTTGAAAACTACCGAAAGTTGATGGTTCGTTTGCCTCAGAGAAATGTTCGTCAAAGCTCCACTCTCCGTAAATGCATATTCTACTTCCCCGTCGCAAACAACATTTTGATTTCCATTCATCGTATGTACTTCTAAAACACTTGATCGCTGATTGGCGAATTCAAAGAGATGACAGTCATTGCTGTAACGAGTATAGGAACGCCACTGCCCATCCTTTGGCAGAGGAAATGGAAAATTAGCTGGCCGTATATTGTTTTCATCAATGGTAATAAGAAAGGTAGTGTTATACTTTCGAACAAAATCAAAATGATATAAATAGAATAAGGGTAAATAAGAAGGATTTTCCGTGCTTGAGCCCACAGGAGCTAACAGATTTATTCCCCGTGATTTTTTCGTAGACTTTTCCGATAGGAACACATTTATGTTTCTGCCATATTTATCTGTGAACTGGAACGAAATAAATACAACGTCGCCAGTTTTCTCAAAACGTGTACTGGCCATTTCTACTTTGAGACGTTCACATAATCCTTTGCCGGCCACATCAAAACTATCGTTTTTATCATCATGTAAGCTCTTCTCATCGTACACATCCACGTAGCCATCTTTCCGATAAGCAATTACCCGATATCCTTTACCAATCATCTTGTCATCTAAGTACTGTGGTTCGAGAGCAATATACTTACTATCCTCATTTTTTTTGAAATTAATGAGAGCAAGCTTTTTTATTGGTATATTCGTAAAACTAAAGGGAATTATGACTTGTTGTTTCTTCTCACTCGTGCAATCCATGGGAATTACTGTTTCCATACCAACCACTCCTTTTTGAAAGACCATAAATAAAATGTATCGTTACTAACTAGGAAAAAAAGCTATTGGGCGAGAGGCAATTAGTATGGGGGAAGGCATTTTTTTCCTTAATAATAAGTAAAGAATAAACCAATGGAGGCTAATGGAGGTAACAGAGGTGTGACAATGTTGTGAAATATTGATTGATTAGTTGTTCCAGTGAGTAAGGAGTGTAAGGGACTACAACAGCGGATGATTCAGTTCCTACACCAATTTGTAATACTGTTTGAAAGTAACTGCTAAACAGAACTAAGTAAGAACGTACAGGTGTTAGGGATGGCACTGAAAAAATGGTGCTTTTCCATTTTTCAGTGCCTTCGGTGATAGGAACCCATTCTGTTTCCTTCACAAAAATATCATATTATCCATTGGATATGTTGGAGGTTATTCTTCCGTCCTCATCGAAACTAATAATATTCGGTTTCAATAATAATTTTAGGCTCTTTTCGGAAATTTTGTTGCTTTTTGAGAAAAGCTTGGAGAAGTGTAAGGCGGCGACTCCAGCGACGAGCAAAATCCCCTTGAATCAGCAATGAGTTGTCTCAACGGACAGGACGTCCTAATATCGGGGATGTCACAGGACGTGACGTTTTGCCCGATGGACAGATTAGCTACAGAGTAATGCTTTAGAAGAAGAGACAGGAATGCGAGGTGAAGCCCCCGCAGACACGGTTTTGTCAGGAGCTTAAGAAGGATTTCGGTCAGAAGATGTCTCAAGTTGTTCCCGAACAGGGAGGCTGAGACGGATTTCGGTCAGAAGTTGGAGCAAGTTGTTCCCGAACGGGAAGGCCGAGATAGGTTTCGGTCAGAAGATGTCTCAAGTTGTTCCCGAACGGGAAGGCCGAGAAGGATTTCGGTCAGAAGATGTCTCAAGTTGTTCCCGAACGGGAAGGCCGAGAAGGATTTGGTCAGAAGATGTCTCAAGTTGTTCCCGAACGAGCGGCTGGAGAAGGATTTCGGTCAGTAGTTGGCTCAAGTTGTTCCCGAACGGGATGGCCGAGACGGATTTCGGTCAGAAGTTGGCTCAACTTGTTCCCGAACAGGGAGCACGAGAAGGATTTCGGTCAGAAGATGTCTCAAGTTGTTCCCGAACAGGGAGGCTGAGAAGGATTTCGGTCAGAAGATGTCTCAAGTTGTTCCCGAACGAGGAGCACGAGAAGGATTTCGGTCAGAAGATGTCTCAAGTTGTTCCCGAACGAGGAGCACGAGAAGGATTTCGGTCAGAAGATGTCTCAAGTTGTACCCGAACTAGAAGGTCGAGAAGGGTTTCTGTCAGAAGATGTCTCAAGTTGTTCCCGAACAGGGAGGACGAGAAGGATTTCGGTCAGAAGATGTCTCAAGTTGTACCCGAACGAGGAGCACGAGAAGGGTTTCGGTCAGAAGTTGGCTCAACTTGTTCCCGAACGAGGAGCACGTGAAGGGTTTCGGTCAGAAGATGTCTCAAGTTGTTCCCGAACGGGAGGGCCGAGAAGGATTTCGGTCGGAAGATGTCTCAAGTTGTTCCCGAACGAGCGGCTGGAGAAGGATTTCGGACAGAAGTTGGCTCAACTTGTTCCCGAACGAGGAGCAAAGCAAAACTTTGCTTTATAACAACAATCTATGCGAAAAGAACTTAATTTTATTTCCATCTGATCCATCAGCATAGCAATCTAGCATTTCCGAAAATAGAGGGGGAAACGAAATGTCCGTAACAAAGAGATATTATAGTCGAAAAAATGATTATGACAAGGTGTACCAGTTTCTTGTGAAAACGTATGAATCGGGAGGGAAATACATCAATTGGCTCCCGGCCCGCTGGGAGTATATGCATTATCATTCTTATTACAACCAATCACTGACTGAAAAAAGTGGTATATGGGAGGATGACGGAAAAATAGTAGCGGTTGTAAGCAATGAATTAGGAAATGGCAATGCATTTTTCCAATGTCATCCCGACTATGTTTCTTTGAAAAAAGAGATGCTTTCCCATGCAGAGGAACATTTCACGAAAGAGGAGGAAGCCGCGGGGCATCGTCTAATTGTCTACGCAAATGACTTTGATGAAGAATGGATGAATATTCTAGAAACGGAAGGGTATGAAAAACTGGAAACCAACTTGCAGCATCAGACCATTTGTACAATTGACCGATCCCAGTTTATTAATGGGGGAACAGTGCCGGAAGGATTTGAATTAAAAAGCTTAGCAGAGGATAATGACCTGGTGAAGGTGGATCGGGTACAATGGAGGGGATTCAATCATGAAGGGGAGCCGCCGAAAGAAAGTCCGGAGGAAAGAAAATTAATGCAGTCAGCACCTAATTTTCGTAAGGATCTGACCATTGTTGCGGTAGCCCCAAATGGAGAGTTCGTTTCCTATGTGGGAATGTGGTTTATCGATGAGATCAAAGTGGGGTATGTGGAGCCAGTCTGTACCGATCCAGACTACCGAAGACTTGGTTTAGGGAAAAGAACCCTATTGGAGAGCATGGACCGATGTTTTCAAATGGGAGCAGAACGAATCGTAGTGGAATCTTCTCTACCGATCTACTTGTCGAGTGGCTTTCAACCACAATTTATCAGGTACCCTTGGGTAAAAAGAAAGTAAGCTTGAAAAGGGAGTGAAGGGATGGAACCGATTTATTTAGATTACAATGCTAGTACACCAATTGCCCCAGAGGTACAAGCAGCAATGCTTCCTTTTTTCCATTCGAATTACGGAAATCCCTCGGCGCTTCATTTTGCTGGGGCCGAAGGGAAAAAGGCGTTGGAAAAAGCAAGAAAACAGGTGGCGTCGCTCATTCACTGTTCACCTGGAGAAATCATTTTTACCAGTGGCGGCAGTGAATCTAATAATCATGTAGTAAAGGGAGTTTTTGAGAGTTTTGGGAAAAAGGGAGCTCATCTGATCACCACCAAAATTGAGCATCCTGCCATTTTGAACCCGTGTTCCTATATAGAGAGGCATGGTGCGACCATCACCTTCGTAGACGTGGACCAATATGGGCTGGTAAATCCAGCGGATATTGAAAAGGTGATAACAGATGAGACGATCTTAATCTCTGTGATGCATTCCAACAATGAAGTGGGAACCATCCAGCCGATTGAAGAAATTGGGATCATTGCCAAAAAGCACAATATTTTATTCCACACAGATGCCTCCCAGTCAGTTGGGAAAGTACCCCTGGACGTTGATAAACTAAACGTGGATTTTTTAACGATAGCCGGGCATAAAGTGTATGCGCCTAAAGGGGTGGGGGCGCTCTACATAAGAGACGGAATTGCCATTGAACCATTAGTGCATGGAGCGGGTCATGAAAACGGAAGGCGTGCAGGTACGGAAAATGTAGTATTTGCCGTCGGCCTGGGAAAGGCTTGTGAACTGGGACTGACTAAGCTGGAGGAAGGGGGAAATACGAAGATCGGGGAGTTGCGGGATTATTTTTGGCAGGAACTGCAGCACCATTTTAAAGGCACCATATCGTTGAATGGTCATCCTGACTTCCGGTTGCCTAATACGTTGAATATCAACTTTATTAACCAGATCGGTCAAGAGGTACTAGACCTTATTCCTGAGGTTGCTGCATCAACAGGCTCAGCATGTCATTCTGGTGAGGTGAAATTATCCCCTGTATTACAAGCGATGGGAGTTCGTGAGGAAGAGGGAAAAGGGGCAGTGAGGTTTAGTCTTGGGAGATCAACAACGAAAGAAGAAATCGATCAAGTAGTCCGACGTTTACAAGAAGTGAAGGCACGATATAGTTCTTGAGGAAAAAAGGGAGTGGTTTGATGAAAAAAACGTCTTCAATTCCGTTACTTGTTTCCATTGGAACAATGGTTGTACTTTACGCCATTGGAAATATGGCTAACATCGATTTTCTAATATTCAAGGTATCGATTTCCCATACGGAGGTGGCCTTTTTGCCAATCGGTGTCGGTTTATTGGTGTGGTTTATTGGCTCACGAATATATATAGCAAAATTTCATTCATAGAAGCGCCGTTACTAATAAATTGTAGGAAATATATTATTGTTCCTATGCATTCGGAGTAGAAAGCAATGCTCATTGAAATAGATTACTATTTTTCCAGAAAGGAAGACGAATTGATGAAGAAATTACTTTATTTTTCCGCCCTAGTAGTAATCCTGATGGTGCTTGCTGCCTGCAACGAGGCCAAGGGAGAGACGTTCGAAACAAATATTGTCGGCAATCCGATCCACCGTATGTTCGAGAAGCCTTATTCATCCGATGTGGCTGTTAAGAACGGTGATGTTATCGGGGGATCTTGGCAGGGGAATTTAAAAAGGTTCTATGACTTTCTTGAGAGTGTGGAAAACGGGGAGTCCGATGTGATTCGTGTGATTTTTTATACGATGGAGGGGGCGCCAATTTATCACAATCTCGTACTTAATGAAAAAATCGAGTATACATTTGATGCTACACAGGATGGCTATTCAAGCGGCACCAATGGCCCAGACGCCATCCAAACTACCATCTGCTCCGGTATCACAAAGGTAACGGTGGACAAAGAAGCCTATGCTTTAACCGGCTGCGAACTGCCTAATGTGGGGGAGAAATTTCAGTTAGTGGTTGATCAGATTATTGAAGAAGGGGAAGTAGTGGAGTTTTCGGACACATCTATGGTCATGAAAGTGGATGTGGGCGACTACCTTGTCCATGTCGCTCTCACTGAAGAAACGGTACTCAATGGTATCTACGAGAGAGGGTTGAGAGCTGGGGAGAGGGTGCGGGCTTATTTTGAGAGCCAGAGTTTTGACACTTATCCCGCTGAAGCAACGGCAATCCGATTGGATGCCATTAACTGATAAGTGTTTCATGTATCTTTCGTAAAGGTCATTAATGAGGAAATAGAGAAGATAGTAAAATAAAGAACACTTGATTTGGTGGAGGGCACTGAAAAAGTGGTGCTTTTCCACTTTTACAGTCCCTCGCTTACAATTAATAGACTGATATACTAGTATTTTCAAAATTATACTACCCTCTAATTTTAATAACGATTAGATTAGAAAAACTCATATAACCCCTTATCAAAATATTGAAACTCTTCTTTTGAAACCTTATAACGTTTATATCCCTCGTAAAAAGCATTTATGTAGACTTCATTCCCCATGAAGCTTCTTATTGCTAAGGATTCATCATACCGAGGGTCTCCAATCGTCATTCCAGCCACATCGATAAATAATCTAACTTCTCCATTCACTACAAGTACATTGTCAGTTGTACAATCTCCATGAATCATTACTTGCTGTACTGGTAAAGGTTTATTCAACATTAATTTCTGTAATTGTTTCCAGCTACCTTCTGTTTGATCACTTTTCACATAAAACTCAGCCTTTCTCAACTGCTCAGTTAACCAATCATTTTTATGATTTAGTGATTCGATTGTTTGTGTTTCATGAAGACAATTAAGTAAATGTCCAAAACTTCTGATTAAGGAGTTCTTTTCTGTTATATCCATCGTGTTATTTAAGGCAGAAGTTAATGTAATTCCATCCTCAAATGACATGATTAAATGACTACTATCTCTTTCTTCAATAAAACCATAATATTTAGGTACTGGAATCTGATTGTTATGGTTTAGCTTTTCTAACACTTGACCCTCATTCATTAACCATTCTCGATATTTCCCCTCAAACGAACTTTTTAGTAAATAGCAACCTTTATCGGTAATGATTTGGCTTACTTCAGAAGTACAGCCTTGTTCATCCAGTCTATTAACTTTTTGTGTTTTGCCAACAATCTCTTCTATTTGTTTATTCACCTTGTCACCACCGTTACGTTACCTTTACCTTTTGTAATAATATTTCACCAATCTCTTTCATTATCTCTTCCAATCGCTCTTCATTCATCGAAATTCCCCTCAGACTTCCTTTAGTTTTACGTTAAGGATTTTCAATTCATCCTCGATTTCGGACAGGCGTTTTTCCAACGGAGCAAGGTTCCCATTGATAGATTCTAGTTTTTCCAAGTTATTTTGTAGCTGGATATATTCATCCTTTAATTCTATGATAGTATCTTCGATCTGTTTTTTATCCATTCGACTCAACTCTCCTCTTTTTATTTTACCAGTATAGATTATAATTAATTGACAAACGATTAGCGTAAATAGAGGACTTTCACTGTCTAGTATATCATGGAGACATATGGTAGATTCTACTATTCCCGTTACTTAGAAAATCGACCGAGAACAATGTACCTTGTCCCACATGAGGAGGGAAAAAAGATTGAGGTATACATATAAACATACTTTGCATGCTTGCTATATTGGTTTTATTACACAGGCGATTATTAATAATCTTGGCCCACTTTTATTTATCATCTTTCATGATGCTTTTCAAATATCCTTTGAGATGATTGGGCGCCTTATCTTAATTAATTTTGGTATTCAAATTGCTGCAGATCTTTTGACGATTAAATATGCAGACAGGATTGGCTATCGAACGTCTGCCGTCCTGGCCCATGTATTCAGCGCAGTTGGACTTATTGGTCTCGGAGTCTTCCCCCTTATTTTTCCAGACCCATACATGGGGCTTGTCGTTGCCGTTATGATCTATGCAATGGGAGGGGGGATTATCGAGGTGTTGATCAGTCCCATTGTGGACTCGCTGCCAGGTGATGCGAAAGCCTCCGCCATGAGTTTACTCCATTCCTTCTATTGTTGGGGACAAGTGGCTGTTGTCATCATTACCACAACAATTATTGCTTTGTTTGGGACAGACCTATGGTATCTCTTACCGATTCTATGGGCAACCATCCCAATCTACAACTTCTTCCGGTTCATGAAGGTCCCACTTATACCGACCTTGCCGGAAGGAGAAAAAATGTCGTTAAAGCAGCTGTTCTCATCAAGGCTTTTTCTCATTGCTCTGCTCTTGATGATGGCTGCCGGATCATCTGAATTGACGATGGCGCAGTGGTCTTCTTTTTTTGCGGAAAAAGGATTGGAAGTTCCAAAGATTATGGGAGATCTACTAGGTCCATGCCTGTTCGCCGTGTTCATGGGAATTGGCCGAACCGTTTATGGGTTCTGGGGACATAAAATGGATTTAAGTAAAACTCTGTTAGCCAGTGGAGTCTTATGTGTGCTTTGTTACGCCACGGCTTCGTTAGTTCAAATACCCATCGTTGCCCTTATGGCGGTGGCACTTTGCGGTTTATCCATCAGCCTCATGTGGCCAGGTACGTTCAGTTTAACCGCTGCCTCCTTTCCAAAGGGAGGAACGGCTATGTTCGGTGCACTTGCTATCTTCGGAGATGTGGGGGCAGCTGTTGGACCATGGATGGCAGGGGTAGTTTCTGATTTGGCGCAAAAATCAAGTCAACTTCTTCATATTGGCAGTAGCTTTGGCTTAACAGTGGAACAAACTGGGCTAAAAACAGGAATGTTTGTCTCCATGATTTTCCCACTTCTAATGATTATTGGAATTCTTTTACTAAGGCAGGAAAAGAAGTTGGAGCTACCGAAGTAAGTGGGCTATTTTGGACGGGTCTGGAGTGCACCCAAAAAGTTAGAGTGAAGAATACTAACTTTTTGGGGTCCCATCACTAACCTCATCCTAATGTCTTTTATACCAGAGTTTTGTATAGTCTACCCATCCTAATGCATTCAGGTGGATGTTTTCCAAGTGTTCTTCATGAATGGCAAACTGCTGCAACCGGTATAAGTAGATAAGATGATGTGACTGACTTAACTCGGCCTCTATTTGCTGCAATGCCTCGATACAATCACGTTCCCTTCTTTTTTCAAGAAATGTGTCTTCTATCTGTTCCCTCACCTGATCTGTCAAGTGATGGGAAGCTAGACTGTGATTACCCCTCAAAGAGGATAGGTAGGTGTAGAGCAGGCTTTCATCCGCAAGCTGTTCGCCGAGAAGTAAATCTGATTGTTCACGAAGGGGTAACTGATGTAATTCATTGTATGAATAAACGTGTAGATTACAACGAATTCCCAATTCCCCAAGTCTTGTTTGTATCCATTCTCCATCCGCTTCGTTTCCAGCCCCAGCGTAAGTATAGAGAGCGAGTGTTTCCCCGTTGTATCGACCATCTTTCAAATAGTGCGAATGCATGTCCTTTTCTGTTTTGTGCCTCTTATTATCACCCGTCTCCAACTGGGAATCCATTCTTGAAGCGGTGATAAACCGATTTCCTCCTAAGTCATGGATCATTTTTTCTGAATCTAGTGCAAGATAGATCACTTTCCGTAAATAAGGGTCGTTCGTTAGTTTCTTATTCATGTTAAGTGTTAATAGCTTACTTCCCTTGTCAATCATAGTGTCTTTGCTAAGTTCAGTCGTTTTCTGTCCGGAATAGGGATAATGAAAGAAATTTACTGATTCGGAAAAATGATTGTCCTGTTGATTATCATAAAGATTCGGGAAAAAATACATCGTCACCTCGTCAAGCAGGGGACGAAGATGAAAATACGCTGGAAAACTCACTAGTGTCAGCTTGTGATTGGACTGTTCTTGTACTTGAAAAGGGCCAGTTCCAACGGATTGATTCATAAACCCCTCTGGGACAATGCTTCCACCTAATGATGCAATGAGATGGAGAAAGGAAGGTACTGGTTTTTTTAACGTGAATCTCATTGTATATCGGTTCAATAAAGTGATGTTTTTGATCCAATGAGTGATCCAGTGATAGGCGGATCCAGATTGTCCATGTCTTTGAAAGCTGTAACATACATCAGATGCTGTCAGTTCTTTTCCGTTATGAAAAGTGACCCCCTTACGTAAATAAAACGTCCACTCTGTATAGTCACGGTGGTTCCAATGATGGGCTAAATGAGGTGCGTGAGATTTCAAGTTCTTGTCATAGGTCACTAACTGGCTGTAAAGATGCCGCATCACATGGTTTTCCGAACGCCGATTCACGTAGTAAGGATCAAGAACAACTAATGGCCGGTACGATGGAAAAAGAAGTCGATCTTCAGTTACATGGCTCTTTGATTCCTCCCCTTGCCGCAAATTAAAAAATAGGGAATAGATATAGTCTCGTTGTACATCATCTGAAAGTTCGTATTGTTGAATGAATGCAATGGAATCATCGATGGAAGAAAACTTTTTTGCCTCCTCCAGAACAAGGGAGTCAAATCCAACCTCTAAGGAAATGGTTGAATAGTTTCCCCTTCCTCTACCGGGGATCCAAGTAATCCAGCCTAGTAATTGCAGTTTAGTTAAAACGATTTTTGTATTTCGCACCGAACAGTGGAGGATCGTTGAAAGCTGTTCGATGGTAACTTGTATTGGACGATTGATTTCTTTTAGAGATTTAGTTAATACATGATAATGATCAATCACTTTCATTTGGAACACCTGCCTTAAAAGGGGAAAAGTTGTTTCGTTAATTGTACCCTTTTTTTCCTCCTTTAGAAAACTACAATAGAAGTAGGAGGGATGTTCAGATGGAAGTAGTCATAGCAACATGGAACAAATTGAAATTAGAATGGATAACACAAGGGTTGCTGCAAACGGGTTTACCCATCAAATCCATGTCTAAACAAATAGAAGATATAGAGGAAACAGAATCCACCTTTCGTGGAAATGCTCGTTTAAAGGTGGAGTGTGTTCGCCGAGTTGACTCAGAATCCATCATTTTTGGGGAAGATTCTGGACTTTCTGTGGAGATGTTAGGTGGATTTCCTGGTGTCAAGACCGCTCGCTTTTTGGAAGGAACAGATGATGATCGAGCGAAAAAAATAGTGGAGTTATTACATGGAGTTCCCGTTAGCAAACGGAAAGCTGTTTTTCACAGTTCGATTGTTGTATCATTCCCTGATGGAACTGATGTTGTTTGTGAGGGGAGCATGCATGGGTGGATTTCTACAGATAGGATAGAAGGGGAGGGGTATGGAGGTATTTTCTTACTAAGTAATAATCTCGTACTTTCAGAGCAACCAAGTAAGGAATACACCATGTTTGACCATCATAGACAAGCCCTTTTTCAAGCGAATCTAGTAATGAAAGATTGGTTGGATAATCAATGAGAATTTCACCGAAAAAGCGTGTTATAGGTATTGCTTTACTCACAGCCGTATCCGTCATGGGAGATGCGATGCTGTTTATTGTTCTTCCTTTATTCTGGCATGAATTTGGCCTGACAGCCTTATGGCAGATCGGTGTTCTTCTTTCTGTGAATCGATTTGTTCGTCTTCCTTTAAACCCACTTGTGGGTCTATTTTATAAACATTTTCAGTTGCGGACAGGTGTATTCATCGCAGTAGGATTAGCTATGTTAACAACCTTTTCATATGGAATTTTTCACAGTTTTTGGATTTTGTTTCTTATGCGGGCATTATGGGGCGTAGCTTGGTCATTACTTCGACTTGGCGGTTATTTAACGGTTATTGAAGCGGCAGATGATAGCAACAGGGGAAGGTTCGTGGGTCTTTATAATGGACTATGGGGGATCGGTGGATTAGTAGGAATGTTAGCAGGGGGAATACTAGTTGATCTTACTTCCGTGTCGTTCGTGACAAGTTTGTTTGCTATGTTAGCGTTACTAGCTATTCCAGCGGTATGGTTCTTAGTTCCTGTAAAAGCTGCTCATAAGATCGGGGAACAACAGAACGACGGAAACAAGAGTTGGTTTACATCACATGTGGCGCTTGTGCTGACAACGAGTCTCTCTATGGGATTCATCGTATTTGGATTGTTTGCGTCAACATTAAGTCCACTTATCGAAAGAAGTTATCAGACGGAATGGACAGTTGCTCAATTAGTAATTGGAGCAGCAACACTAGCAGGAGTTATCCAAGCCGTTCGTTGGAGCTGGGATCCTTTTGTTGCACCGTGGATTGGGAAGTGCTTAGATCGTTCGAAGTCAAAAATAAGGTTATTACTTATCCCACTTTTCTCAGGAAGCATTTTATTGTTTTTACTCGGCCATGTCCAAACCATCGTCCTATTGTTGATTTTTCTACTACTATTTCAATTTATCTCCACTTTTTTCGTTACAACAGCGGATACACTAGCCACTGGGGTTGCAACACGTTCGAATCGAGTGAAGTTGATTACGGCCCATACGATTGCCGTCGATCTTGGAGCGGCACTGGGACCGTTAGTCGCCTTTTATTTACTGGAGTTTTATACTTTATCAATCGTATACTCTTTTGCATCAAGCTTACTCCTGTTACTAGGGTTCACTTGGATGTATCATATTAGAAGAGGCGGGTAGGAAGTGTTACAAAGTATATGGACAATATGGCCCTGTTTTTTGTATTCTAGGAAAGAAGGGACGGATTTCTTTTCCAAAGGCATAGTAAAAGGAGCATTGTATGAGTATCATTGGTAAACTAAACTTGCAAAAGTATAACAATCTTGTTGTTCTTCAACAACCAGATGACTATGATGTGTTTCATGGTTATCAGACGGAATTAAGAGGAGAGCATGATGCGATCTTTATTTTTATTGAAACGTTAGATGATATGGTAAAACATACGCAACGTGTTATTGAGGAACAATTACTACTGGAAAAAGGATATTTATTTTTTGCATATCCGAAAAAAGGGAACAAACGTTATGACACTTTCATTCATAGAGATGATATTTTTCCCGCATTGAATGTGGGTGAAGATGGTTATGTGGATCAGAGTGATGTGAAATTCTCGCGAATGGTGAGCATGGATGATGTCTTCACTGTCGTTGGATTAAAGCGGGAAAAGAAGAAAGGCCAAAAGTCATCTGCCTCAAGTCAGTGTGTCGCTGATTACGAGGACCACGTGAAAGACATGGAAGAGCTGTTGGGGGATTATCCGGAACAACTCAAGTTCTATCAGGAACTGACACCAGGATACCAAAGGGATTGGGCGAGGCATATCTTTTCTGCGAAACAGCAGAAAACTAGGGAAAAACGCCTGGAGCTGATGGTTGATATTTTGTCCCAGGGCTACAAATCTGTTGATTTATATCGTCAAAAGAAGAAATAGACGGTCAGTTGGTGAAACAGGTGGATTGTGGACGAGATACATAAACCTATCATAAGAATATGGAGGAAAAAGTTATGCAACAAGAAATGATGAAGATGGCATTCAGGTTTGTTATCATGTTTATTGTATTTGTGATCTTACTATATATGATTCAAGGCCAGTGGTTACTGGTACAAGGATTAATTTTTGCCGTTATCTACATTGTTTTATATTATGTTCTTAAACGGGCGTTTACTGCATTTCAGAGAAAAGTAAACGAGGCAAAAGGTGACGAGACGAAATAGAAAGATCTAATCTAATATGAATAGATAAGTTCTGACCCCAGTGGTGGCATAGTCTGAAACGATGAGATCTAGTCACGGGGTCAGAGCTCTTTTTAATTAGTAAAATATAATTCCCCTCTGCATCAGGATAAGGAAACCTCTAAATAGGTAGTGTATTAAAATATAGTTGAGTATTTTTGAGGTGAAATCGGGTGTAGTCTTAATGGGGTTTATTTCTGTGCATTGATTAGTTCCAATGTCCTTTGATGTTGTTGTTGTACATTAGCAAGATGCCTGATCTCACTGCCAAGTTCTTTCTTAGTTTCATCCAGCTTTTGCATCATACTGCCATAATAAAAAGCAACTTCTTTTCTCATATCAGCCTGTTCAGTTCGAAGCCCAGAGAGGTCACTTCGCAATTCAGTTTGTTCTGATTTAATGTTAGAAATATCAGTCCTCATATCGGCCTGTTCAGTTCGAAAACCAGAGAGGTCACTTCGCAATTCAGTCTGTTCAGATATAATGCTAGAAATATCACTCCTCATATCAGCCTGTTCAGTTCGAAAACCAGAGAGGTCACTTCGCAATTCAGTTTGTTCTGATTTAATGTTAGAAATATCACTCCTCATACCGGCTTGTCCTTCTGATAGGTTGTCAAGCCGATTAAGTATTTCTTTTAGAATCTCTTCCATCATTATCACCTCCTTCTTCTTGTATTATATTTCAAATAAAAAGAAATGAATAGCAAACATATAGCATTGGTGTGACTATCATTTCGTACTCTGACCTTATACTTCCTGTAAAGGAGTTAATCACATTTAGTGAAAAGGTGATTGCCCTGGTTCATTAACATTGTACGAGTAGCTACGTTATTTATATCATAATCGGTTATTGTCACATTCGACACTTTGCAGGAGGTGACAGTCACCCCGAGGGCGACTTTTCGGCTGTTGTATCGGACTTATTCATGCGGTAACGGTAGAAAATCTCAAGTATAAGGATAATAGTAGAGACTCCCGCTGCAATGGTGATACTGACTGTTTGGTCCAAGCCAATTAATTTTCCAATTAAATTAAAAACACCTATCCTAATAAGGGTTAAAATAGTATATAGAAATGCACCTTCGCCGAAGATATGGTTTGCTAATCGTTCTAGGATGTTATCAAGTACAAATAAATACACAAAGAAACAAATGGACAAGATTAATAGCTGGTTCTTGCTTAAGTGAAGAGTAAAAATAAGATTAACGGTATTGGTGGTGCCAAGCAAAACCAATAAGGAAAGTCCAACAAATGCTGTGGGGATTACAGCCAGTAGAAGAGCAGTTACAGAAACGTGGAAGATGTTGGCTTTCTTTTCTGCAAGATCTTTTTTCTCCCCTTTGTATATCCATAAAAACATTAAACAAAAGGAAATAACAAATACCGTTAATACTAGAATCATGAGTTCTAACTTTCCTTTCTCTTTAGAAAAAACATCTAAAATAATTTGGCTCTTTTCGCATTGATTGTTGATTTCAAAGCAAAATTTTTGCTTGGATACACTACAGGCGGACGCTTTCACCATTGGCACAAGTGCGACATCTGCTCATTCTTCGCAGTGTCTTCTTTGCCGCCGGGCACGGCCTCAGCCTCCTGACGAAAACAGTGTCTGCGGGGTCTTCACCTCGCGCTGTTCCCGCTGGAAAGAGCGTAACTTCTCTGCAAATACGTCGATTTGTCTCGACGGATATGCTCCAGCGAAATGCTCGCAGAGGAAGAGACAGTCATGCCGCCTTTCACTTCTCCAAGCTTTTCTTAAAAAACAACAAAGTTTACGAAAAGAGCTAAAAATTTAAAGTAGATTTCTATTTTGACTTTTATTTTTTCCAGTGAATCGATAGAAAAAGACCGTCTCAAAAACGACAAATGCCACAAACAATCCAGCAAAGTAAGGTTGAGGTGAATCTATAAAAATAAACAACAGAACGGATAGAAGAAAGAAAATTATAGCCACTATACCAGGTATTAAAAACAAATTATTTATCATCCAATTCCCCCTGAATATTTGTTTTGGAATGGCGCACACCTCCATCGTATCATAATCATATTTGTATTAAAATGGAAAACGATTATTTAGTGTAGTCGATGTAAAAGACAAACAGTACCACCTTTTCTGTATAACTATGGATGAATCGATTCGCCCCAGTATGATAAACCTTTATCGAATCAGTCCTATTTCGGCAGAGACTTTAAGCGTTTTCTATGAAAACGGCATTTAATAATGAATAATACCATTTTGCACCACAAAAAAGGAAATTAATGTTAAACTGTTAAAGCTAGTATTTAGTTCGCTTGAAGTCGGAACACCATCAGCAACGTACTATTGTACTGAAATCCAAAAAAGGCAAATGAGTTTGGCTAGATTCTGTGCAATAGTATATCTACCTAATTAGTCCACTTTAATTCATCTTTTTATATTATTCCCTTGCATTATTTAGAAAAACAAGGTGGTGGCAGGATTGTGACTGTGTTTGAGTTATTAATTCCATTGGATAAAGCTGCAGCAACTCCTCTGTATATTCAAATCTATGAAACGATTAAAAAAAAGATCCAACAGGGGGAACTCCCAACTACGGCGCGACTTCCTTCTATCCGGTCATTAGCAATGCAATTAGAAGTAAATAAGATGACAGTTGAAACAGCTTATGATCAGTTGGCAGCCGAGGGGTATTTAGAGAGGAAACCAAGTAGTGGCTTTTTTGTTCAGGAAATGAATACGGATTTTTTTACAGAATCACCTCAGAAAAAAGATAAATCCATTTTTATCGAACCGAAAAAAGACTGGTTGGTGGATTTTAATGATAACGGTATTGATAGACAACACTTTCCATTAAGTGTGTGGAAGAGACTCACTAATCAAAGTATAAGTGAAGCTGGTGAGGATGTATTTACTCACGGGGATCCGCAGGGAGAAGTGGGACTAAGAAATGAAATAGCTTCCTATTTGCAACTATCCCGCGGTGTTCAATGTACGGTGGATCAGTTGGTTATTGGAGCGAATTCACAATATCTTACCTTTTTGTTAACGCTTCTCACCTCTGCATGGAAAAGAAAAGTTGGCGTAGAGGAACCGGGATATCATCCTATTACTCAAGTTTTCCAAGACATGGGTTATGAAATTGCTCCCATACCGCTTAAAGGGGATGGCCTGGATATTACAAAGCTAAGAAAGGAAAATCCCTCCCTCGTTTTCATAAGTCCTTCTCACCAATATCCTTTTGGAACTATCATGCCGATAGGAAAAAGAATTGAATTATTGGAATGGGCAACAGATCATAACGCATGGATTATTGAAGACGATATTGATAGTGAATTTCGTTATAGTGGGCAGCCGATTCCATCCTTGCAGGGATTAGACCGAAAAGGACGAGTGGTGTATATGGGAACCTTCTTCAAATCATTACTCCCATCCATCCGTGTATGTTACATGGTTCTTCCAGAAGAGTTATTGAGAATCTATAAGAAGGATTATATTGGATATCAACAAACAACTTCTCGCATTCACCAACGGACCATTGAATTATTTATGAAGGAAGGCCACTGGGAGCGACATTTACTGCGAATGAGAAAAATTTATGGGAAAAAATATACCTTTTTGAGAAAAATGATTACTCAATATATGGGAGATAAGGTAACGGTGTTAGGGAAGGACGCTGGCTTATATTCCGTGCTTGTCATTAATGAAAAGGAGGATGAGGCAACACTGTCTAAGAAAGCATGGCAAAGGGGAATAAAAGTGTATGGCATATCAGATACATGGTTCGATCAGTCAAATAACATAGTAGATAGACCGGCGTTTTTATTAGGATTTGGCGGTTTGCAGGAAGAAGAGATAGAGAAGGGGATTAAGGGGCTCTGTGATGCCTGGTTCTGAAAAATATCAAACCTTATTCCATTGTCTTTCAAACTTCACTTACAGTCTAAATTGACCCGATAAAATGAAACTGTTTTATCCCTGTTGATGAGGTCAGTATCTTATTACAATGTATGTAATATTGATACTGAAGGGAAGATTCCAATGTCACATGATAAAAATACGAAGTATAAAGATTTAATGAAAGAGAAGAAGTATTTACTTGTTCTCGGTATTAATACGCTTGCTACATTTGGGTTTATGTTGTTTCTAATTGGTTTTATTTGGCTCGCCTATGAGATGTCTGCAACACCGTTTATGGCAGGTGTGATTATATTGGGGGCGTCCTCGCCATATTTAGTTTTTGGGCTTGTGGGTGGCGCTTATTCAGATAGATGGAACCGTAAAAAGATAATTATTTATAGTAATCTGGTGACTTCATTCCTCTCCTTAATCGTACCCTTTCTAGCCTGGATCAATAACTTGTCTATATGGTATCTAGCTTTAACGGCATTTGGTATTGTCAGTTTACGTTGTTTTTTTAGCCCGACTATAAGGGCACTGGTGCCGTCCGTTCTACCGAAAGAGTATTGGCCAAAAGGAAACTCCGTTTTTCAAGTGGCTTCTCAGCTGACAAAAGCGATTGCCCCTGCATTGGGAGGAGTATTAATAGCATCCGTTTCTCCTATGAGTGTATACGTCTTATTTTGCCTTTTACTCCTAGTATCGGTTGCCATCATCTTTCCATTGAAAATGGAAACGAAGAGGAAGAATTCAACGGAAACAAGCGTATTTCGTGACATAAGGGAAACGTTTGTTTTCCTCTATCACATAAAACCGTTGTTCTGGTCGATTGTATTATTTGGATTTGTTCTACTTCTTATCACTGGAATCGAAAGAATTGCTCTCCCGGATGTGTCGGATAATATCTGGAACAGGGGAGCGCAAGGATTCGGCTTAATTGTGGCTTTTATAGGGGTAGGAAATATTATTGGTGCCCTTGTATTAGGGAAATTTAGTATTACTTCCTATACTAGACTAATATTTACAGGTTGGGCTGTTTGGGGTGCGTCCATGGCACTGATCGGTTTAATGGACGTTTTTTATGCTGCATTATTTTTTGCAATATTGGCTGGAATAGCAGAATCATTAAATGATCTGCCAATGGTATTAATGATTCAGCAAATGACACCAGAGCATCACCTTGGAAAAGTCTTTAGTGCCTGGTCTACCGTTGCTTTTGTTGGGGAGTCTGGGTCCAGCATACTGGTTGGTGTGATGATCAGTTTTATTGGCTTAACCTCGTCGTTTATTTTGACTGCGGTGGTCATTATTTCCATTTCGATAGTGGGTTTTATGCTGATAAGAAAGGTAAAAAAAGAAGAAGTGATTAAGACTGCTAGTGGATAAAGCAAAAAGGGTTAAGAACCGATTTTTACTTGTTAGCTATGATTGACTGAAAATATCATAATGATTGGAGTGTTTAATTATGAAACGGGAAATTCGTTTATCAGAAAAACTATTAATGGGAGGGTTTAGCTTTATACTATTATTTATGATCGTTCAGGATTGGATACCGTTAGGTTCGTTAAATGATATTGCGGCGATTGCTCAGGATCGCACTGCAAGTGAAATTGTAATTATTACTCTTATAGGTGCTGTTCAAATTTTGATATTGATGGGTGTTGTTTTATTTTATATGGGTAGGAGGTATCCCGTCTGGATTAAGCTCTGGTTACTAATCCATCCAACTTTTATTTTTGCTGGTGCTCTAATGGATTGGTGGATACCATACTTTTTTGGTTATGGTGCAGAGGTGAGAGTGGAGCGATATACTCTTATGTTTGGAAATACGCACTCTTTCCTTCCTCCAATGAATGGAATTGTACCTAATACGCTCCATATCTTTTTTCATAGCTTGTTGTTTCTATGTATCATTCTCATCATATATATTACTTTATGGAATCCAAAAGAGAAACAATCTGTTGAAACTAGTGGGGACTAGGGCACAGGTACCTCGTTCAGAGGACTTCTCAACCAATTTAATGGTTAATTTCTCATGGAGGAAACCGAGATGAATTATATTTGTGAAATGTGTGGCGTTCAATATGGAGAGTCAATTGAACCACCAGATAGTTGTATGATTTGTACAGAGGAGAGACAGTATATTAACCCAAATGGACAATCCTGGACTACGTTAGAAAAAATGAGAGATAACGGTTTAAAAAATATCATCCAGAAGGAAGAAAAGGGACTATATAGTTTGAGGACAGAGCCAAGCTTTGCAATTGGTCAAACCGCTTTTCTTATTCAAAGTGATGGATTCAATATCTTATGGGATTGTATCTCCTATATTGACGAGGCAACGATGAAAGACATTGATCGATTAGGAGGAATAGATGCTATTGCACTATCTCACCCACATTATTATTCCTCTCAGGTGGAATGGGCTGAAACCTTTAAGGTTCCAATATATATTCATGAAGGTGATAAAGAATGGGTCATGAGACCAAGTAATAAGATTATTTATTGGTCCGGAGAGTCTATTGCACTTTATAATGGCGTAAGTCTTCATCGACTAGGCGGGCACTATAAAGGTGGTGCTATCTTAGAATGGAAGAATGGAAATGAACAAAAGGGGATCCTGCTAACTGGAGATATCATCCAAGTTGTTGCGGATCGTCCTTGGGTAAGTTTTATGTACAGTTATCCTAATCTAATACCATTACCTGCAGTAAAAGTACAAGAGATTGCTAATAGGGTAAAACAATTAAAGTTTGATCGGTTATATAATGCTTTTCACAATAAAATAGAAGAAGATGCACAGAACTCGGTTCAGATGTCAGCAAAAAGGTATATTCGAGCATTGAATGGATCGTTATTTAACACGTAAAAAACTGAAAATTACCCTTGTGTTTTCATTTTTTTTAGTTTAATATATCTATATGATATATATCTTTTAGATAGGTGATGTGAAATGAAGAATTATAATCATACAACATATGCTATTTTAGGAATTTTAACTACGGAATGTAAATCCGGTTATGATATTAAACAGTTTATGGATCAAAGCTTAAATCATTTTTGGAAAATCAGTTATGGACAAATATATCCTTCACTAAAATTAATTGTTCAAGATGAATTAGCAATAGTTCAATCCTCTTCAAGTGAAGGAAAACCTGACAAAAATGAGTACCATCTCACATCAAAGGGAATAGAGGTGCTAAAAAATTGGTTAGAGCAACCAATCGAACAGATTCCAGCGCAGCGAAATGAGATTCTATTAAAATTATTTTTCAGCCGCTATCAATCTAGTAAAAGTACGGTATCACTTTTGGAAAACTATAAGCAAAAACTAGAAGACCGTTACAAAACGTTTATTACGATAGAACAGTCTATTAGGAATTTTAAGGATACTGGAGAGGATACGATGTATTGGTTATTTACATTGGATTATGGAAAGAGAACGACGAAAGCAGCAATAGAATGGTGTGAATCTTCTCTTGAACAGCTAGAAATGAAGAAGGGAGAGTGATTGGATGCCACTTTAATGATCCCTTTCTGATTCAAGTGGTTGAAGAGCAAACTGGAAGTGGGGATAGTGCTGTATATAAAGCCATTCCGAAAATAGTGAAAATGTTTATAAATAGTAAACTGATCTGCACTACATTTTTATTCATTAAAAAATGTTTTTATTAGAGACAGAGTCTGGAGGTGTTGGTAATTGCTTCGTATGTTAATAAAAGTATTTATTGTTTTAGTTTTACTTAGTATTCAGTTTGGAATTACCTACTGGATATCGTCGTTTTTTCAAACAAGATACTTAGATATTATGTTTTTTTCATCCATCGGATTTATAGCAATGGCTGTGTTCTTTTCCAGCAGTGGTGGCTTAGCAAGCAGTTATTCGAACCGTATTGCAGCAAAGGAAACGTTTGACAGAAAGGCTCCAAAACCGGGTGGAGATTTCAGCATGAGTTTAAATGTGGTAGTTATTTCTGCCTTTTTGTTTTTCGTCAGTTATTGGATACTAGAACTACTTTAAAATGGACTACAGTGAATTTATATCTTTTAAAAGCGCCTGCCACCAGTACGGTAACACTTACCGAACCAGGGCAGGCGCTTTTTTTAAAAGGTAGTATAAGTTTTGGCACCTTCAGGCAAGTTGTCTAGCTCCATCGCCTACTTGCAAGGGTACAGAAAAAGTGGTGCTTTTCCACTTTTACAGTCCCTTCATATTTGCTGCGGGGCACTTCGGAAGTGACAACTGAAGTCAAAGAGCGGACTTCTAGTTGTCATTCCTGCACTGCCCTCCGCTCGTGACCATAGGCGATTCCGCTTTTATTACAAAATAAAAAATTTTGGTGCGATTTACCTACTGTCAGGTGTGTTAAAATATGTATGTTTATAAAACATGGTTCGCAGACGCTTCCCGACCTACCCGCCTACTTTTTTAGTAAATTTCGGGAAGTGCCAGGCACCAAAAAGGAGTACGTGAAGATGACAGGGTTTAAGTTAGAACATGAATTAATGGATAATGAGTTATTGCCACCGTTTTCTCTTACTGTTCATGAATCGCAAACCTTTGCGATATATAGTGATCCTGATATACAAGCATCATTAGTACATACACTTCGAAACAACAGCAACTTAGAGATATTTGATCGTAAGGAAGGTTTATATGATCGCCTAACAGTAGAGGACAATATCATTTTTTTTCATAAATGGTTTAACTGCAGTACCCCAGTCCCAGAAATACTAGTGCTATTCGAATTACAAGCATGTGTGAAAAAGCCGTTGCGAAAGTGTGCCCACAACGAAATTCAACGGGTATATTATGCGAAATATTTCATGATGGGTACAAATCCATTAGTTTTTCAAGAGCCAATCCAAGGTGTGGATACGAAAACGATACATACATTTATTAATATGCTTAAAAGAAGAAGCAATAAGGTGCCGACACTTATCTTAGTTTCAAATATGGAACACGCATTGTTGTTGGGGGATATGGTGTACAAACTGAATGAAAAAGGACTCCACGAAATAGAACTGGACAATGGGGATGGAGCAATGGATGCTGAGGAGCCAATATCTGTTCCTAGCACTGCAAAGCTTTTTAAAATTCCAGCAAAAGTCGATGATAAAGTGATTCTCATCGATCCCTTAGAGATCGATTACATTGAAAGCCAGGATGGAAAAGCGATGATTGTAATCAATGACGAATCTTACCCGATGGATGCGACACTCACCGAAATGGAAAAGAAACTCGTAATTTACGGATTTTATCGTTGTCATCGTTCTTATATCGTCAATTTGCAAAAGGTCCGTGAAATTATAACTTGGTCGAAAAATACATACTCTCTTCGAATGGATAACCGGGTTCAATCCACCATTCCGTTATCTAGGACGAAGATACAGGAAATTCAAGATATGTTTCAGATAAAATAAAGTACCGTTTAGCAATGATGAGAGACATTTCACGTTTTTGTGACCAACAGTTCCAAGATTATCAGTACATTTTAACCTCCTATAGGAACAATTCACCTTGATTTAGCGGAATTCACAGCCACCTTCGTTTTAAGATAAGGATGAATCGAAGGAGGAATGTCAATTGAAAAACATAATCGAAGTAAAGGGATTAAGAAAAAAATTTGGTCTGGAAACGGTTATCAAGGATGTCACTTTCCATGTTAAACAAGGAGAAATATTCGGATTATTGGGACCGAGTGGATCAGGAAAAACAACGATAATCAAAATACTAACGGGGGAACTTGCGAAAACAGCAGGGGAAGTAAGCGTACTGGATTTTTCTTCCAAGGAGTTTCGCACGTCGTATTTCCGATCAAACATTGGTATCTTATCGGATAATAGTGCGTTATACGAACGGCTGACAGTAAATGATAACCTGAAGTTGTTTTGTAAACTGTACAATACTCCTATTGACCGTATCAATGGGATGCTCCGGGAAGTTCAATTAGAAGAGACGCGGGAAAAAGTTGTGTCCAAATTATCCAAAGGAATGAAGCAACGTATTCTTTTAGCAAAGGCACTGATTCATAAGCCAGACCTTATTTTTCTGGATGAACCTACTTCTGCATTAGACCCTGCAAGTGCAGACCATATTCACAAGGGCTTGCAGAAACTGAATGAAGAAGGGACGACGATCTTCCTGACCACACATAACATGGAGGAAGCAACATTATGATGTCATCGTGTCGCATTTTTAAACAAAGGGGAACTACAGGAAGTGGATAAACCGGAAGTGCTCCGATATAAATACTCCACACACGCCTTTCATGTGGAAACCTTCGATGGGAAAACATTCGTCATTGAAAATGAAGCAGGAAATGCTGATCGAATCAGAGATTTAATTGCAAAGGGACAAGTGAAGTCCATGCACACGGACAATCCCACGCTCGGGCAAGTCTTCTTAAAAGTAACCGGAAAGGAGCTGGTATAGTGAATGTGCAACGAGTTCTTGCGATTTTTGAAAAAGATATGAAAGATTTTATGAAAAATATGATGATGCTTACGATGCCGGTCATCCCGATTGTCCTTGCGATATTATACAGACAGTTAGTTGGTGAAGAAGAGATTCCTCCTCTGATGGTTTATTTAGTGATTGGGGTTATATTTTCATCGGTGACTACTAGCTCCTTGATCACCATGATGGCGGAGGAAACAGAAAAGAAAACATTGCGGGGACTTCTGTTATCCCCAGCGTCAATACTGGATATTATTGTTGGAAAAAGTTTAGTGACGAGTCTTATCACTCTCCTGACACTACTCATTTCTTTGGCTATTCTCGGAATGAATTCTTTTATGAATTTTCCTACAATCATTGGGATTATACTTGTATTTGTGTTCTTTTTATTCATTGGAATTGGGATTGGATTATTCGCAAAATCGTTGGCAGCCACTTCTGCTTATCTTATGCCAATTATGTTTTTGTTTGGCTTCACACCAATGATTGAACTGTTTGGACTTCCTGCTGACAGCATAGTAATGAAAATTGCAAATTTGTTTCCGATTATGCTGTTAATGAAAATAGATGAAACTAGTAGCTGGTCATCGTTAATTGGTGTGGTCGTGTGGCTTATTGCAGCAGCAGTGTTTATGTATAGCTTCTTTAAAAAAAGGATGAAAGATGAATAACATATGCAAAAGACCAATAGGTGGTTGACAGTTCATAAAGTAAAAGTACAAAAGAGGATCTACATGAGTAGGTCCTTTCGTCGAAAGGTAAGAAAGTATAAGTTTTTGCACCTTCGGGCATTGTCTAGCTCCATCGCCAACTCGCTGCGGGGCACTTCGGAAGTGACAACTGAAGTCAAAGAGCGGACTTCTGTTGTCATTCCTGCACTGCCCTACGCTCGTGAGCTTAGGCGATTACGCTTTTCTTGTTGTCTAGCTCCATCGCCAACTCGCTGCGGGGCACTTCGGAAATGACAACCGAAGTCAAAGATCGGACTTCTGTTGTCATTCCTCCACTGCCCTACGCTCGTGACCATAGGCGCTTGCGCTTTTCTTATATTCTGGGAAAATGAATATATGAGTTAAATACATTAATTGATAAGTATTTGAGAAAATATTGGCATATATAGGGGGGATCTCATGTCAACAAATGATAGACCTGTAAAATTATCTACTTCTGAGTTGGCGGATGTATGGACTGCTTATATGAACGATTCCATGTCCATTTGTATGATATCTCAGTTTCTTCAGCATATCGAAGATAGTGAAATTGAGGAGGTTCTACAATTTGCCTTGCAACTTTCTAAGAACCATTGCGATTTTATTGTCTCATTATTTAAGAGTGAAAACTGTGCTATTCCATACGGGTTCAACCTAGAGGAGGATGTAAATCTTTCGGCTCCAATATTATTCTCGGATACCTTTTACCTTATGTATTTACATAATATGGGGAAGATTGGTGCGAATAGCTTTTCCTTATGTTTAGCTACGTCAGCCAGGGAAGATCTGAGAAACTTCTTTAGACAGTGTGTGGAAGAAGCAATGGAGTTATTTGACAGGACCTCAAAAGTATTATTGGCCAAAGGCTTATTTTTAAGGCCACCTCAAATTGAACTTCCCAGTCAGGTTGACTTTGTTGAGAAGCAGAGTTTTTTAAACGGGTGGTTCGGCAAAAGAAGACCATTAAATGCTATTGAGGTTATGAATCTTTATTTTAATATTGAACGAAATCAAGTTGGGAAATCGTTAATCACCGGGTTTAGTCAAGTAACTAGCTCTCAGGAAATAGCAGCATACTTTAACAGAGGGATGGATATTTCGGGAAAATATATTGAAGTGTTTGGTTCCACCTTAAGTGAGGCTGATTTACCATCCCCTATGACATGGGATACCCTTCCTACGACGTCAACAACTTCTACATTCTCGGATAAATTAATGATGTTCCATTTCCATGTTACGGTTTTAACAGGGGCATCAGTCAGCCACTATGGAACGAGTATGGGTTCTAGTCCACGACGTGATATCGGTTTAAACTACAATCGATTGATTCAAGAAATCCTGTTATTTGCAGAAGATGGAGCTGAAATCATGATAGATCACGGCTACTTGGAACAACCGCCTCAAGCTCCAAATCGGCGAGAATTATCCAATAAAAAATGATAGACGTAAATGGCTATCTCCATGGAGTAATTATTTTACGGTGTGATGACAGAGGGACGGATATTTGATGTGACCAACAAGTTAGACTTTTTTTTAACTTTTGTGGTGCACTTACATTTCCGTCTCTCCCTAGTGAAGAAAACGAGTTTTCTTATCAGCGTAGCGTTTATTTATCAGAAAAACAATAGCCAATCCCTCTTCGAGTAAGTATATAACGGGGACTTTTAGGGTCGGCTTCGATTTTTTTTCTCAGTCGCCGAATGTGAACGGTAACGGTGTTATCCACACCGACTGCCTCTTCTCCCCACACTCTATTGTATAATTCTTCTTTCGAAAAGATCCTGCCCGGATGGGAGGAGAGGAACTGGAGAAGCTTCCATTCCATTGCCTTCAGCTCGATCACTTCATTATTACGTTTTACGGATGCTTTTGCTGGATCGATCTCTAATCCCTCAGGAAATGTAATCGCCTCCGTTGACCGATGTTGATGAGATTTTGGTTGCTGACGAAGACGGTGGCGGTGGATATAACCCTTCACACGTGCTACAAATGTGTCTAAGACGAATGGTTTTACGATAAAATCGTCTGCCCCTATACTTAGCCCTGTCTCTATAACTGATTCGTGACCGAAAGCTGTAAGAAAAATAATCGGGGTATCTATATTTTGGTTTCTCAGTTCCACGCATACTTGAAGTCCGTCTCTTTTCGGTAAGATGATATCTAAGAGGATTAAATCCCACTCCTTCAATCCTAGGACGAAAGCATCTTCTCCGTTGTCGCACCACTCTACCTGAAATCCATTTTCCTCCAAATGTTCTTTCATTAATTGCGCAAATTCTACGTTATCTTCTACAATCAAAATGTTCGCTTTCAAGTTCTCTCCTCCAATGGTCCTAATAAATTTATGCTAGTTCACCTATTTGTAAGATACAGTTTATTTTCAGTTAATATTGAGAGATTATTATTAAACCAACTTGCTAGTGATTGTAAAAAATAGAAAGGGGTTAATACAACTAGGTTATGAATAGTATAAAAGATTTTTAATGAGTTGTGCTTAAAGGATCAGCAACTATTTTTTTAGGACAAGGAGCGTGTCAGTCGTGAAGGGATCGGGATTAAATGCCACAAAAAATAATCGAGAATACCTACAAAGTATGGAATCCACTGTGCCACAAAGAATGGAAGAAATATTAAAAAACTATTCAGATGTCCCGCAAAAATTGATTTGCAGTGGTGAAAATGAAGGGTTAGAACTTGTTACCGGCACGTTTTACCTCGAATACATGGATCGAGAAAAAGTGAAATTTGGTACCTTTATATACTTTAAGGATCCAGATAACAAATGGATCGCAAAGGAAGAACATGAATTCATCCCATTCGCTCAGTTTACAACTGACGATCAACGGGAGATAAAACAGAAGATGAGTCTAACGTTTGACTTACAGTAATCTTGAAAACATTGATTATTAAAATAGTGATATACTACTAATAGAGAAATGCTAAATGACTTGCAGAGGGCTTGTTATTTAGCTTTTTTTTATTTTTGTGCTATCGTAAATTAGATGCGAGAATGGTTTGATACCACAGTTTTGTTAGGCTTGTGCAAGACGGTTAAAAATGCAGATGTCTGGCAATAACTAAAATAATAGATTAAGGAGGGTGGAGTTGTGAGACGGATAATGTTATTCCTGATGTTAGTGTTTTTGGCTTATGTTTCAAAACCAATATGGGAGGAACCAGTCCAACAACTAGTGCCTTCTTCTATATGGGAGTCGATCCACTCTACAGTGGATTTGGTCATGGAAAACGAAGAAATCCAACTAACCTTAGAGCATTTACAAAAACAACTATACTCTCTTTTTATACAGCCAAATCAATCACAATTAGAGTTAAATGATAGGAACATAGAAAAGCCCCCTTTACCACTTGTCATCCCGGAAGAACGGTTATTTTCCATTCATAATATTCAACTTGGTGACACCAGATCGGAAGTGGAAGAGAAAACGGGTGCTAGTCCAAAGCGGACCACGATAAATGAATACGGTGTGACTTGGAATGCTTATCATGAAGACTATCATAATTTTATCATGGTTGCTTACGATGAAAGAGATATCGTTCTTGGGTTGTATACGAATCAAGATTTGATTGCTTCTAAAACGGAAATACAACTTGGCAGTCCAATGGAATTGGTGCAGGAACATCTTGGTACTCCTGAATCTTATCTACGAAAAGGGTTCACCAATTATCAAATTGATAGTAGCGAGTATGATATGTTCCACCTGGACAATAGTTATGTAACGTTCTTTTACGATCAGCACGAATATCATAACGTTACCGCTGTGAAAGTGATTGATGAAAAGCTGGAACAAGGAAAAAAGAAATATTACACGGAACCGAGCCAAGATCTCCAAGAAGGATTGGAATATCAGTTGTTTGATTTAACGAACGCATCGAGAGTAAATCATCAATTGCCTATTTTAACGTGGGATGAGAATGTAAGAGAAACCTCTCGAAAACATAGCTTGGACATGGCAGAAAATTATTTTTTCAGTCACAATAATTTAGATGGAAAAACTCCGTTTGAACGAATGGAGGAAGACAATATTCCATTTAATATGGCAGGAGAAAACCTAGCCTACGGCCAAACTAGCAGTGTCTTTGCACATGAAGGACTGATGAATTCCATTGGACACAGAGAAAATATCCTGCAAAAGGATTTTCGATATTTAGGTGTAGGAGTAGCATTTAACAATGAATCGCACCCTTATTACACGAAAAAGTTCTTTAATAATTAATGGTGTGACAGGGAAAGTATAGAGGGCAGTAAAAAAGTTGTTTTAAACCTTTTCAGTGGCCTCGGAGTATACTTTGTCCCACTTCTATATTTTAAGATGCTTTGAATCATAAAAAAATAGGGGGCGACCTCTAGCTTCTTATCTAATATTAGGCTGTAGTTCCAAATATACTATTTGATTTAAATGGAAATACCTGCTCAAATACAACCACAATTAAACTAGTTCTAAAACTTTAGTTGGCTAATGGAGAAGTTTTCATACTATTGTATAAAAAAGCCTGCAATTTGATAGTTCTCATCAATGGTGACGGTGAATGTGACATCAGCTGCTTCAAACAAACCACTTATCAATACGACAAGATATTCCTCGATTACTTGCGTCGTTTGAAACTCTGCGTCAATAAATGTTCCTATTTGACTTTCGAGCGTTTCCCAAAGCTCTTTTAATTCTTCTGCTCCTAATTGAGCTGCCACCTCTTCATTAAATTGACCAACTCCTTCCCCAAACTCCCCTGCCGATAAATGTTCAATAAATTGCTCAGCAAGAGACACTGCTTCGTCCTCATCTATATTATTGCTAGCTGTTTCTTCTGTACTGGTATCCGCTGTTACCTCTTCGTTTTCATTCCCTTGTTCTCCCCCTCCGTTACAGCCTGATATGAGGAGTGTTCCTAATAAAATAACCGATACTATTTTTTTCACAGATTCGTCCTCCTAGAATCGTTTTAATTGCTTTAGTTATTGACTTGTTCCAACACCCATTCCGCAATATTCTGAATCACCGCATCATGAACTACTCCTGGATGCTCATACTCTGCTAACGTTCCTTGAGCTTCCCCTTCGTATTGGATAAAAAAATGATTTAGTTCTGGGTAGCTGATTGTCATTGCCTGATCGTGATCTTTCAATACTTCCTTCCATAGGGAGAAATCTTTTTCGTAATATACTTGAAAGTCCTTCTCCCCTTGTAAAACAAGAATAGGTTTATCTAACTTAGAAACCAATTCTTTTGTATCAAAGTGTTCCATCTCTTTAAAGTATCCTGCAGGTAATCCAAACAGTTTTTCTTCTTTCACCTTCTCGTCTGACCAAAACATTAACTGTAATGCTCTTTCATATTCTTTTTCAACGGTCTGTATCATTTCCACCCGTTCCGTTTCGTCCATCTCACTCTCCGTTAATATAGCCATATTTTGATCATAGATGATTTCCCAAAGAGGTCGAAGCGACCCAGCCATGATAATCAAGCCTGCAAATTCTCCCCCAACGGTGTCAATTCTTGGGGCAAGCATTCCACCTAAACTATGGCCGATCACATAAACGTTATTGGAGTCGATACGCGGATCATTTTTTAATAACTCTCCCGCCAAAATCGCATCTTCCACCGTTTCTTCATGGACTGTCAGCTCCGCTACTTCTGTTGGAGTCATGTCACTGCCATATATGTAAGTTCGCTTATCATAACGAAGAACAGCAATACCATGTTTTGCTAACCCCCAAGCTAAATCTCTAAATGGCTGATAAGCAAAAACAGCCGAATTTCGATCACTTGGTCCAGACCCATGTACCAAAACAACTGCGGGAACGGTGTTATCGTTATCCTTATTTTGGGGGAGGGTAAGTGTTCCCCCCAGCTCGTAATGTGTCCCTTCTCCAACCACTACCTCTTCTTCGATTACGTTATCGGGAAGCTGGATGTTTGCTACGCCATCGGATAGATGCAGGCTAACTAGTTTTGTTTCATTGTTAAAAATCATGCGTAGTTGGAAAACAAGATTTTGGTACTCTAAAGACGTTTCCATTACTTCAAATGTTTCTCCCCTTGAAGAGATATTTATTGTAGTATAGCCTAGATAATTTCCCGCAGATTCGGTCCGTTCTTTCCACATTTGGCTGAATTCAACTTTCGATAAGGATTCTTGTAATTCCTCTGTAAAGAACCATTCGTAAATTTCTTCCGTTTCTCCGTTTACTAGGAGCTCGATAATCTCTTTACTTATTTCATCAACTGTTTGTTTTTCTGATGAAGACGAGGAACAACTTGCTAAGAAGACTAGTCCGAACATAATTAATATTTTTAAGCCTACTATTTTATACATAATTAAACACTTCTTTTTATTTTTTTATTTACTTCCTTCTACGGGTGAGAAATGGGTATGGTTTCAAAAATAGGTACCTTATCCACGACATCTGTTGGGGCTGTAAGAAGCCCACCTTTTTTTTATGGAAAAATATGGTTGCTTTTAAACGGAATATGTAAAGTGAGAGGGAGCATTCCTAGTCATATTGTTCGTTATTCTGTCATACCTCCAACTGTATTACTTTTATATAATGGAAGGGAGTACGAATAAAAAGGAACGCTGCCATTTTTCAGGAAATGAAATTCTTTCAAAGTCATGGTTTCCAAAGGAGTAAAGAGATGCATCATTTGCTAAGTTTCGTCCAATTTATTTTATCTATCTTTCTTTTGGGATGTTCCACTGAAAACTACCAACAGATTGGGAACACGGAATTTAAGGAATTTTATGAATCTCAAACCCATGTTGAATTTAAAGGTGGGGAACATAAGGTTGTCTATCCTCCTGAAATAGGGATAGAGGTTAGTGGTGTGAAGTACAAACTATTTATTGGTGATGTCTCTTGGTTTTATGATGGAGAAGAAACGTTTTATTATTATACTATGAGCGGGGCCTTCCAATATCCTTGGTTGTTTGAGGCGTATGGTATAAAACCGATTGAGGTCAGTGCTGGCACAGAATTAACATTTCTTTATGAATATAAGCCAGAGAAGTACCGTTATATATTGTGGGAGCACAAGGACAGTAGTAACATTAAAGAACTAGTAGAATTAAGCTTAATTGTTCCAGAAGAGAGGGGTACCTATTATTACAGTCTACAGGTACATTGGTTAAATGAGATTCCAGATCAGCTTTCCATCAATCACGTAAACTATTATTTTTCCTTGGAAGTGGATTAAGCTCTTTGGTTCTAATTTGATCCATAAAGGTCCACCATAACTAAAGTCTCATTTAGATTCTCAACACAGAGAAAGTCATATCAAAGTATATATTTGGAGCTAATGATTGCATACAACTATCATTAGCTCCTTTTTCTATTAATTCAAACATATTTGATCTGAACTATTAGAATTAATATGTTCTTCACTATTAATGGGTCAATCTGCCAATTTATTTTTTGAACTTATATTTTAAATTTAGATATGACCTCTTGTAATTTCTGTGCTAATCCAGAGAGTGCTTCACTTGTGCTTGAAATATCTTCAATGGAAGCAGCTTGTTCTTCCATAGCAGCGGTGACTTCCTCTGTAGAAGCAGAGTTTTCTTCTACAATCGCTGATAATTCTTGAAGGGTATCAATAATTTTATCTTTCATTTTTGACATTTCATCACCGGAAATATTTAATTTATCCACAGATTGTTCTGAGGCTTCCATAGATTTATTAATAGATACGTACTTTGACTTTGTTTCATCGATACTTCTGTTTTGCTCAATTAATATCGCCGATACTTTTTCCATTATTTCTACTGCTGCAGTAGCATTTTTTTGTAACTCTTGTACTATTTGGTCAATTGTTTTCGTTGAGGTTGTAGACTGCTCGGCAAGTTTTCTAATTTCATCTGCCACTACAGAAAAACCTTTCCCAGCTTCCCCAGCCCGTGCTGCTTCAATTGCTGCATTTAAGGCTAACAAGTTTGTTTGTTCTGCAATGGTGGCAATGACATTACTCGCTTCTCCAATTTTTTTAGCACTTTCATTTGTACGAATGATCCCTTCATGCACTTCTTTTGTAGCTTGGCTACTATCACTTGAAATGGTAGTTAAATGGTCTATTTCTTTTAACCCTTCTTCTACAGCGTTTTTAACTTTTTCCGAGTTCTCATTTAATTCTTTTACATAGGCTTGGTCCTTTGCCACCGTTTCTCCAAGTGATATGGCTAACTGAGAACCTTCCTGAGTATTTTGAGCTTGATTGGAAGCACCTGTTGCAATTTCTTCAACCGTCTTTGCAACTTCCTCTGCAGAACTTGCAGACTGTTGGGATGTTGCCGTAAGTTCTTCAGAGGAAGCGGAGACTTCTTCCGAAGAGGCCGCAATTAGACTAATAATATCTCTTAAACTATCTGTGATTTTTTGTAATGCGTTTGCCAAATCTCCCACTTCATCTTTTCGATTCAAAAGCATTGGGGAAATGTTTGTTGAAATATCCAAGTTAGCTATGTTTTCTGACTGCTTAATCGTATGAGTGATTGGTTTAGAGATGGAATAAGCTAAATATAAGGCCAGTCCTAACCCACCTAAAACGGCAATAGCTAAAATGAGAATCATGGCGTTTCTCATGGCATAATAACCTGCCATTGCCTCTGCTTCATCAATCTCAATAACCAGTCCAGCATATGTATCACCGAGCAGTACTATTCCAGAACTTCCTAAAACTTCATTTTCTAAGTAATCTTTATACACACCATTTAGTTGAAAGCTTGTATCCCCATTAGAAATGGCAGATGCCAATTCTCTCGTAGCGTAGGTATTAATTGTCTCCACCATTGCGGCATCTTCCTGATAACTTCCAAGTCGTGTATTGGTTAACAATAAACCGTTTATATCCACTAAGTAAGCATCACCACTTTCCCCGATTCGTGCAATTCCGCTATGAACTATCTCATCCATTTCATTTTGATCAATTAAGATGTTTAATGTTCCAAGTACATCTGTAGAACCCCTCTTTTGGATAGGTGTTGTAAGTGCAATGATATTATTATCAATTAGGTCAGAATAATAAATTTCTGACCAACTTTGTTTACCAGTCAAACCATCTTGAACATAGTTTCTATCATATAGTGAGATTCCTTCGAATTCTGATTTGAACTGGGAGGAAATAATAACGCTTCCACTTCTATCTGTAATTTAAATATCTAAAAATTCATATTGTTCCACTGCAGTATGTAGAACATGGTCCAAATCTCGATAATCTTCTTGCCACTCCCTTGAATGCACCCCATAGTTTTCGTATATTTCCAACCCTTCATAAACATCTGGAATATTACTTATAACGATTCCATCCCCCATTCTTTCGGAATAAAAATCAGCTATTATACCTCTTTTTAAGTCGAAAAAGGTCGCGTTCTCCGAAAGAGCATCTGAAACCATTTGATCCTCTATTTGGTTATGTAGATAAATGCTAAGTACCAATAATGGAAGGAGCCCTGTTAAGATAAACATGGAGATTAGTTTGTTACGCATTTTCAAGTATTTCATAAGATGTCCCCCTTTTTTCATGTACCACAAAAAGCCCTCTAACAAAAAAGAGGGCAACGATTAAATTTGCAACCGGCTGCCATATCTTAGAATAGAGGTAGGCCCTTGGCTTTGCGTCTCTACCTTTCGATAGATTTGCTCATATTTAATTTGTTGATTGTATGGTACAAGAATCTAATATAACTTCTATTTTGTCATTCAATGATGACAATAACAATATTTGTTGGATTTTGTCACAAATTGTACATATATATCAAACTGGATATTTTTATTTAATTGTTTGTTAAGTATAGTCTTATTTTAAGGTAAAGAAGAATGAAACCCGACCTGATGAAAACTGGTTCCGTCTGTTAGAAAAATACATATAGATAGAGTAAAATGCCTAAACAGGAGTAGATATCAGTGGATAGACAGAGTAGCCGGTTCAGGTGGGTTGTATTTGCTTCTGTACTTTTTACTTACTTATTTATGTCTAGTCAGCGCACGGCTCCAGGTTTGATCACCGATCAGATCATGCTGGATTTTAGTGTAACGGCTACAACGATTGGATTACTGACAAGTATCCAATTTTTTGTGTACACAGCATTACAAATCCCTATGGGTTTATTGGCCGATCGATATGGGCCAAACTTTTTTCTGATCATAGGTGCGATCCTTACTGGCCTAGGTACGATCATATACAGTCTAAGTGCTCATGAAATCACTTTATTTTTCGCCAGAGTGTTAATCGGGACAGGGGATGCGACCATTTGGGTTAATATGGTGTTAATCTTAAGCCAGTGGTTTACTACGAAGGAATTTACACGACTAATTGGAATTACGGCAATGACAGGAAGTCTCGGGTTCCTTGTTGCGACCTATCCATTTGCCCTATGGATTGATTTACTTGGGTGGAGAGCGGCATTTTTTTCTTCGGGACTCCTCCTATGTTTATGTGGCCTTCTCCTTTTTATTGTACTCATAAAAAAACCGAAACAATCTTTTTTTATCAAAAAGGAAGTCCACCGGGAAAAAACACGGCTTATACTCCGGAGAATTTTTAAGGACCGTCAAGCTTGGGCTTTATTCTTTTGTCACTTTGGAATTGTGGGCACTTACGTGGGATTCATCAGTTCATGGGGAGTACCCTATGGAATGAATGTGTATGGAATGTCCCGTGCGGATGCCAGTCAACTTATCATGCTTGGTCTAATTGGAGCACTAATCGGTGCTCCGCTCGCCGGGTGGATATCAAGCCGATTAGGAGGCATAAAACGGCCGTACATTGTTGTTCACCTTATTCTTTTACTAACTTGGTCTATTTTCGTTCTGTTTCATGGAAATCCTCCATTTTATTTGTTGACAGGGCTTTTCTTTGTAATTGGTCTTGCCTATGGAGCAAATGCATTGACGTTTGCCGCTGTTCGTCAAGCTTTTCCGGTGAAGGAAGCTGGCCTCGTCTCCGGATTTGCTAATACAGGTGGTTTTTTAAGTGCCGTTTTGCTGCCAAGTATTTTTGGAAAGGTACTTGATCATGTGCAACTTGTTTCCGGGAATACCGTGGATGGGTATTTCATCGGTTTTCTCATTCCAGTGGTCTTTTCCATCATTGGTTTGATGGGAGTGATTTTATTTAAGGAAAGGGAAAGGTCGTGAATGCCTACTTTATCCAGTCTTCTTCTCATTACATCTATGACATTAAAAATTCAAAGAGGTTCACTCTAAGAAATGGGTAGTTTATAATATTGTTAATACAATAGCAATTATATTAACGTATTGAATTTGAGTATCTTCCGTCGTTTTGTACTAACATCTATACTAGTATGTTTAAAGGGGAGAAGATTGATGGATTATGTAACGCTTTTGGACGGCGTTTTTAAAGAATCACAGGAGAAGGGGAAGGATTATTTATTATATCTTGAAGTGGACAGACTGATGGCCCCATGTTATGAAGCTGCAGGTCAGAAACCGAAAGCACCTCGCTACGGAGGTTGGGAATCTACGGGAATAAGTGGTCATTCCATCGGGCATTGGCTTTCCGCTACAGCACAAATGTACGCGATTACACTAGATAAAACATTGAAGCAAAAACTAGATTATGCCATTGGCGAATTTGCATACCTTCAACACATGGATGAAAAAGGATATGTTGGGGGATTCCCGCGGGATTGCTTTGATAAAACTTTTACGGGACAGTTTGAAGTGGAACGATTCAGCCTGGCTGGACAATGGGTACCTTGGTATAGCTTACATAAAGTCTTCGCAGGACTACTAGACAGCTATAGGCTTACTGGTAGTAGTCTGGCACTGGAAGTGGTTATGATTTTAGCTGACTGGGCGAAACAGGGATCTGATCAATTAACGGAGGAGCAATTTCAGCGAATGCTGTTCTGTGAGCATGGCGGAATGACTGAAGCCATGGCAGATCTCTATTCGATAACAGGAAAAAAAGACTATTTACATTTGGCGATCCGTTTTTGTCACGAAGAGGTTCTTGGGCCATTGTCAGAAGGCAGGGATGAACTGGAAGGAAAGCATGCCAATACACAAATTCCTAAACTGGTTGGGGCAGCTAAGCTCTACAACATAACTGGCCAACAAAAATATAAAGAGATGTGTGTGAATTTTTGGGAACTAGTGACGAATACAAGGTCTTATATTATAGGTGGAAATAGTATTAATGAACATTTCGGTCCTGCCGGTCAGGAAAAACTAGGGGTTCAGTCAGCGGAAACTTGTAATACTTATAACATGTTAAAGCTGACAGAGTGTCTTTTTGAATGGTTCAAGGAAGGAAAGTACATGGATTTTTACGAACGGGCCCTGTACAACCACATCCTCGCTTCTCAGGATCCTGAATCTGGGATGAAAACGTATTTTGTATCTACACAGCCAGGTCATTTTAAAGTTTATAGTTCCCCTGACAACTCGTTTTGGTGCTGTACTGGAACGGGGATGGAGAACCCGGCAAGATACACGAGGAGCATTTATCATGGGGATTATGATGGGGTGTTTGTTAACCTCTTTATTCCATCGAAAGCAGCCCTACTTGATAATAAGGTGCAAGTAAGGCAAGAGACGGACTTTCCAGCCTCGGAGAAGTCAAAACTTATATTCGAAAAAGGAAATGCCACTCCTTTTAAACTGCATATTCGTGTTCCTTACTGGAGCAGCGGAGAAGTGACGGTTATGGTCAATGGGATAGTAGAGCAATGCCAGTCGAAAAAAGGGTATGTCATCATAGAGAGAACATGGAATACGGGGGACGAAGTGGAGGTTCATCTCCCCTTGGGTCTTCACACCTATCAAGCTAAAGATAATCTTAAAAAACACGGAATTATGTATGGTCCCATCGTTTTAGCAGGGGCGCTAGGGCGGGAAAACTTCCCGGAAAAAGATATTTTAGCAGATCACCTAAAACTTAATAATCATCCCCTTATCAAAGTCCCAACCCTTGTAGCGGATAAAAACAATCTGAATGAATGGATAAAAAAAAGGAATGACAAGAACCTTATTTTTCAGACGGAAGGGGTGGGACAGCCTGGAAACCATCAGATAACCCTTGTCCCTTTTTACAACCTTCATCATGAACGGTATACGTTATATTGGAATCTCATGACAAAAGAAGAATTCAAGCATTTTGTGGATGAAGAGCAGGAGGAGTTGGAACGGTTTCGGTCTGTGACAGTGGATGAGGTTCAACCTAATGAGCAGCAACCGGAAGTAGAACATGGTCTTAAGTCGGAGAATTCTGCTTCAGGCTATTCGAATATTGTGCAGAAAGGGTGGAGAGATGCTAAGGACAATGGGTTCTTCCGTTATGAACTAGCAGTAAAGCCTGATAAAAAAATGGTGATGGAAGTTAGTTATTTTGGAGGTGACCACAACATTGTCATTGGCGAAAAAACGTTTGAACGAAAATTTGATATTCTTATTGATGGGAACATCATTGCAACACAAATATTGGAAAACAGCGGAGCACCTGCAAGTACTATGGAAATCCAATACTTGATTCCAGAGGAGTTAACTCTAGGAAAAAAAAGTGTGGAAGTGAAGTTCGCTTGTTCGGAAGGGAAGATCGCCGGTGGTGTATATGGAATCCGGATGATCGTGTCTGGTTGAATATGGGAGTTAAGCCAATGGGACGTTAATGGAAGGAATCACCATTGGAAGGATAATATAATAGTTCATTAGTTAATTGTTTGAAAAAAGTGAATTCATTGAAGAACAATTTATGGATATCCTTGTCTATTTATTGGGCAGTGATATTACTTTGTTTAAAAGATAATTATAAGATTTGGCGTCTTCGGGGATTGTCTAGTTCCATCGACTACCGATGCGGGGCACTTCGGAAGTTGTTTTTCAGGGTAAAAAATTCCGATGTGAGAAAATCACGGTAGTCCGTCTCTAGTAATTTCAAAATAAGTGTAGAGTTTTGTGAATAGATCTCTTTTATTAGAGCAGATAAAATATATATTCGTCTTGGCTTGTATCTGTACTCAGAACCACTTTTACTAGTTTTATAATATGTTATATTTGTTATATATTACTAGAAAGAAGGCAAATAACTCATGAAGATCCTTTATGTGGAAGACGAAACAGAATTAGGAACGTGGGTATATAGAGACTTAACCAAACGGGGATATGATGTGACTTGGTTAAAGGATGGGGGCGAAGTCTTGGATCACGGAGAAAATGCAGATATTCTCATTCTGGATGTGATGTTACCTGGATTGGATGGGTTTTCGATTGGAAAACGGATGAAAAAAGCTTTTCCATCCCTTCCAATCATCATGTTATCTGCACGGTCTCATGTGGATGATAAACTGGAAGGACTTCAATTTGCCGATGATTATATGACTAAACCATTTCATCCAGATGAGTTAGCCGCTAGAATCTTAGTACTTTTGCGGCGGTTTGACCGGCTCTTGCCTACTGAAACAAAAGTACAGCATTTGTGTTACTATCCAAATCAACACCAGCTTTTTCACAGGGAGACGAAGGAAGAGATTGTCTTAACCTCCAAACAGCTTCACATATTCGAATATTTGTTAAAACACGCAGGTCAAATCATGACGAAGGAACAAATCTATGAAGCAGTATGGGAAGAAGAGTATTTCGAAGGGGACAAAACGTTAATGGTACATATAAGGTATTTAAGAGAAAAAATAGAAAAGGATCCCGCGAAGCCTACAATCATTGAAACAATCCGTGGAATAGGATATAGGTTAAGACCGTGAAGATTCGCCGTACATTACAAACAAGGTATTTAGCATTAATTATTCTCTCGATTTTTACCATTCCCGTCTCCTTTGTAGTTGCATCATTTCTTGTGTATATCCCGGCAATATTTGTAAATAGTGACCGTATAAATGTCTATGATAATAGTGAAGTAGAGGAGTACTGGCACGAAGAGGCAAGAGAGTTTCAAGATCTTTCTGAAGATAGGGTTATTGCTGTTTTAGAAAAGGCGGTTGAGGACTACAAATCATCGAATGTTTTTTGGGTAGATGAAACAGGTCAAACTAGATTTGTTTCTGATACTAATTTGGCCATTCCTGATGTTTGGGAACCGACATATACTATCGATTTTATGAAGCAAAGCTATGGGGGAGATCCTTTTACTGTGGTTGCTTTTGTTGGTGAAAATAGGGATCGAGGATTTGTCGTTCTGCAAATTGATCGACAGAACATCAATTATCCCATCCACCAGCTCGATTTCTATTATCAATATATCTACATGTTTGTCATCGTGTTACTCGTGCTACTGTTTGTTTTTCTTTCATGGTTGTTTTTCCGTTCTATTAGAAAACGCCTCGTTCTCCTGCAAACTTCTATGGAATTGGATTATCACGATATTCCGGACAAAGTAACTGTTAGGGAGAAGGATGAAATTGGTGCGTTAGAAGAATCCTTTAATAGAATGGTAGATCGCTTAAAGGATAGCCGGAATAGGGAACAGGAAGAGGAGAAACTGCGGAAAGAGCTTATAGCAAACTTGTCCCATGACATACGGACTCCTTTAGCCACCATTCGGGCCCATGCCTATTCATTAAAAAGCGAGGAGCTATCCACTTTAGGACAAGAGTCTATAACTATTATTGATAATAAAATTGATCACTTACATACATTAATAGAAAACCTTCTTTCGTATACGTTGCTTACATCGGGAAGGTATACGTACCGTCCGGAAAAAGTAGAGATGAATCGTACTATCCGCTTGGCGTTAAAAGCGTGGTACCCCATTTTTGAGAGGGAGCAGTTTACGGTGGATATTCAGTTGTTCAAAGAACCGGTGTATTGGAATCTGGATCCCAATTGGCTGGAACGTATTTTAGACAATTTATTTCAAAATGTAGTGAGGCATGCAAAATCAGGAAAGTACATTTCGATTACTTGTGAAGACAATACGATCTATATACGAGATAAAGGTCCAGGCATGTATAGCGGTTCTGAACAGAGGGGCGTGGGAATAGGCCTTTCTATTGTGGAGATAATGACAAAGGAAATGGGAATCGTTTTAGACATAGATACATCTGAAAAAGGAACAACCATTACAATGACAAAGAAATAAGAAAAGAGTGAGTCGCAAGGCGGGCTCACTCTTTTCTTTTATTTAGGCTCTGTTATCTTTCAATGTTGATTTTTGCGAAATTCACTCCCTTTCACCACTGGCACAAGTGCGACATCTGCTCATTCTTCGCAGTGTCTTCTTAGCCGCGGGCGG
>NZ_JAHQCS010000089.1 GCF_019042215.1 Evansella tamaricis
AAGATATGCAGATGATTGTGTGCCACGAAAGCATCCAAAGTGTGCGTAAGCACATGAGGAGGCTATGCTGCACTTAAGATGAGAGTAGGCCTCTCGCAATCGCTATACAGGTAGAGATTGCAAACCACCTTAAGGTGCTGTAGTCAAAAGCTATGGTATTGAGCGTTAAGGAAAAGGCAGAACACAAGATTCTGTCAGGTACATATTAAGGAGACGAAAACCATTGAACCGCTGAAGAAGTATCGAAAGCGTAGTGATGTCATCAAAACTGAGGGGGAGTCGTTAACTCAGGATAAGTTCGGAGGAAACCTGTTTACTGTCCGTTCGGTGACCGGTATAAAGGCGGCGTGAACTTAATATAGGCTTGAGTGTGGAACGTGGGAACCTACGACATGGATGCTAAGGGAGAAATTCAAGTGGAAGCCCCACAAGAATCAGAGTACCAATGCCATGTATAGGGGCGGAATAACCCGTAGTAGTTATGAAACCTCCTAACGGAGGTGGAGCAAAGGGGTTATATTATTCAGTTTTATAAACAAGTCAACCATCAAATTGGGAGGAACTTATGCATAAAACAAAGCCGTATGTGATATCTAAAAAGATAGTATATGAAGCCTTTACAAGAGTTAAAGCAAATAAAGGGTCAGCAGGAATTGATGAGCAATCCATAGAGGAATTTGAAAGAAACTTAAAAGACAATCTTTATAAAGTCTGGAACAGAATGTCATCCGGAAGTTATTTTCCTCCAGCAGTCAAAGCGGTAGAAATACCAAAGAAAGCAGGAGGCACGAGGACATTAGGAATACCGACAGTTTCCGATAGAGTTGCACAAATGACAGTGAAATTATATTTTGAGCCTTCGGTAGAACCATTCTTTCATGAGGATTCCTATGGATATAGACCAAATAAAAGTGCCATTCAAGCAATAGAAACAACTCGAAAAAGATGCTGGAAGTACAATTGGGTACTTGAATTTGATATCAAAGGTCTGTTTGATAATATAGACCATGATTTACTGATGAAAGCAGTGGAGAAGCATACAGACGTAGAATGGGTAAAGTTATACATTAGAAGATGGTTAACAGCACCATTTCAAACTAAAGATGGTTTGAAAGAACGTACCTCCGGCACACCGCAAGGTGGTGTCATAAGTCCGGTGCTAGCAAACTTATTTCTACATTATGCTTTTGATAAATGGATGGCTATTAATCTCCCATCCAATCCATTCGCAAGGTATGCAGATGATGCAGTCATCCACTGCAAGACTGAGGATGAAGCAAGGAATGTGCTCAAATCCTTAAGCCAGAGAATGAACGAATGTAAACTGGAACTCCATCCTTCCAAGACGAAAATTGTATATTGTAAGAATGCGGACAGGAAAGACGACCATGAAAACATAGCGTTTGATTTTTTGGGATACACGTTCAGACCAAGGCTTTCCAAGAACAGGTGGGGAAAGCATTTTGTGAACTTCACACCAGCCATCAGTAACAAATCTAAGAAATCAATTCAGCAAAAGGTGAGAAGTTGGAAATTACAACTAAAGGTTGATAAAGAGCTCACAGACCTATCAAATATGTTTAACTCAGTAATTCAAGGGTGGATTAACTACTATGGAAAATTCTACAAATCCGAAATGTACTCCTCTTTAAGGCACATCAACAAAGCCTTAATTATGTGGGCGAGAAAGAAATATAAAAAGCTATCTCGTCACAAGAAAAGAGCAGAATATTTTCTTGGCAGAATTTCTAAACAAAATCCCAAACTCTTCAAACATTGGGATATAGGTATCAAACCTACAGCTGAATAATGGGAGCCGGATGAGCTGAGAGGTTCACATCCGGTTCTGAGAGAGACTACTGGGGAGGTTCCAGTGGTCTACTTGCCTTAAAATCTTTGCAAGAGACCCACACTCAGCTAAGAAATGGTATCATGCCGTGCGTCAATATCTAAAAGACAGGCTTAAACTTGATATCTCTCATGAGAAATCAAAAATAATTAACATAAGAAAAGGAAAGTCTGAATTTCTTGGATATACCCTATACGCAATCAAGAAAAGTGACAAATGGGTATGTAACTCCAATATTCGGAAAAAGAAAAAACTAGAAATTAAGACAAAAGCAAAAGATCTAATCATAAAAATACAAAAATCACCAACGGCTCAGAATGTTCTTTTATACAATTCCTTTATCTTAGGTATACACAACTATTTCAAATATGTAACCAATGTTAATCTCGATATGCAAAGAATAGCCTACGACTTATCAATGACCTTATATAATCGTTTTAAAAATATAGGAGTTAGAGAAATACCTATAAATGCACCTCCATCATATGAAAAATTCTATAAAAATAACTACACAACCTATAAAATTTGTGGAATTTACTTATATCCCTTGGCTGATATACGAACAAAGGTAGCAAAAAGTTTTAGTAATAAACGTTCGTTTTATAGCAAAGATGGGCGAGAATCAATACACAAATATTTAGCACCTGAAGTATCTTATGAAATTCAAAGACTACTTATTTCAAACATACCAAACGGTACAGTGGAGTACTTAGATAACAGAATTTCAAGGTACTCAATGAAAATGGGGAAATGTGAAATTACTAATGAATTTATTTATGCACATGAAGTTCATTGTCACCATTTCAAGCCAAAAAAGCTTGGTGGAACTGATGCATACAAAAACCTAAGAATCATCAAAAAAGATGTGCATAAACTCATACACGCTACAAATAAAGAAACGATTATAAAGTATCTAAGAGAATTAAAATTAGATTCTGAACAGATGAAAAAGGTAAACCAATACCGAAAAGCATGTAATCTATTAGAAGTAAGTTAGGAAACAAGATGGAGCGCCGTGTACTATGAAAGTGGCACGCACGGTGTGGGACAGGGGAAAAGGTGGAGATAATCTCAAAGCCTTACCTATTGTCATTTATTGGCAATAGAATAACCCTCTAAAGAGACGATTACTTTCAAAGTGATCGTCTTTCGTATTTGACCCTAACTGTGAAGCAACTATCCTATATTGAATGGTTTCTATCTTTTTCATAATTTAGTGTTGTACTATAGTGTGTTAATATGCGGTCTAATAATTTTTTAATTAGTGGCATAAAGTAATTAAGTATTAGGCCGCCTAAACACACCGTTAATAAAGTCCCAACACCAATTGGTCCATTAAAAATAATTGCCAGTAGCAAGAATAGAAGGTAAATCAACGTTCTTGCAAAAAATATACTTCTTCTCGTTAATTCTTGAATGATTAATGTTAATTGGTCATCTGGAATTGGTGCAAAATTTGAATGTAAATAAGTTGCAGTCCCTAACCCTACCACAACTAAGCCGACTCCAAAAAACACAAATTTGCTATATAAGAGTTCAGGTGTATTCCAATATTGTAATACAAAAAGCCAAAAATCAATACCTATACCCATTATAAATGCCGTTAACAGCCCCAAAACTTCTGGTCTTTTCTTACTTATAAGTGAATTACAACATACTAAAATGATAGCGATTATGATTTCCCAGCTTCCCACAGTTAGCCCCACATTTATCGACAGTCCTACCAATAGTGCAACAAAAGGGGAAGTTCCAAGCTCTGCTAGTACCGTTAAAGATATACCAAGGGTTAATATTAAAATTCCTAATACATAAAAAACATATCTCATTTTCACTGTACTCGCCTTCTTTTTTTATAGTATTTTTGTTGCAAATACAACAAAGTTACGTTAGGTTTAATATATGTTATTTTTATTGCAATTACAACAAAATTTACATTGGAGGGTCATAATGACGGAAATACTTCGTGAAATAGGAATGATAGCTAGGGCATTGGACTCTATAAGTAATATCGAATTTAAAGAATATGACCTGACAAAAGGACAGTATTTGTACCTTGTGCGAATATGTGAAAACGCAGGAATCATTCAAGAAAAGTTAGCAGAAATGATTAAAGTAGACCGAACAACAGCAGCTCGTGCGATAAAGAAACTTGAAATTCATGGCTTTATCGAAAAAAGAGATGATCCCCATAACCAAAAAATAAGAAAACTCTATCCCACTGATAAGGGGAAAACGATTTATCCTTTTATAAAAAGAGAGAATGATTATTCAAATAGTGTCGCATTAGAGGGATTTTCCGAAAGAGAAGCAGATAGCCTTTTCTATCTTCTTCAAAAGGTAAGAAAAAATGTAGAAAAGGACTGGGAATATGTAAAAAGGGGAAACAAGCGAAATTATTAATTTATTAAGGGGCGTGAGTAGCACATGACTGTAAAAATAAAAAAGTGCAACTGTGAAGATTTAAAAATTCTCCAAAAAATAAGTATTGAAACATTCAATGATACATTTAAAGATCAGAATTCACCTGAAAATATGAAAGTCTATTTGGAAAAAGCATTTAACTTAATCCAATTGGAAAAGGAATTGTCCAATATCTCATCGGAATTCTTTTTTGTATATGTTCATAATGAAGTCGCAGGCTATTTAAAGGTCAATATCAATGATGCTCAGTCTGAAGAGATGGGTGACGAGACTCTAGAAATTGAGAGGATTTATATAAAGAACCAATTTCAAAAAAACGGCCTTGGTAAATATATGCTAAATCATGCTATGGATATGGCGAGGGAAAAAAATAAAAAGAAAATCTGGCTAGGTGTATGGGAAAAAAATGAAAATGCTATTGCTTTTTATAAGAAAATGGGGTTTGCGCAAACTGCAGCTCATGCTTTTTATATGGGTGATGAAGAACAAACGGACTTTATCATGACCAAAACACTCCTTTAACTATTATTGAAAGGTGGATGATTATGTATATACCAACACAATTCAAAATAACAGATGAAGCAATGAATTACGAAATTATGAAAGAACACAGTTTTGCGATTCTTTTTTCTGGGCATAATGAAGCGCCATTTGCCACTCATTTGCCGTTAATTTTAAACAAGGAAAATACATATTTATATGGACACTTTACTCGTCCTAATCCTCAGTGGAGAGATATCGAAAACCAAACTGTTCTAGCTGTTTTCCATGGACCTCACTGTTATATCTCCCCATCTTGGTATGAGACGAATCAAGCAGTACCGACATGGAATTACGTGACTGTTCATGTTTATGGAGAAGTCGAGTTGTTAAAGGATGAAATTGAATTAAAGGATTCCTTACATGAAATGGTATTGAGATATGAAGCTCCTGACAGTTCATATAGATTACAAGATGTAGATGCTGAGTTTCTCTCTGGAATGAAAAAGGGGATACAAGGTTTTAAAATTAAAATCAACAAGATAGAAGGAAAAGCTAAGTTGAGTCAAAATCATTCATTACAGCGACAAGAGCTAGTTATTAATCAACTAGAACAATTTTCAAACACGGATGAGCAACAGATTTCTTCATTAATGAAGGCAAATCTAAAAAAGTGATTGTTTAATGCTAGCGGTGATTTTAAGAAGAACAACTAACAATACAAAGTTATTTGCTGCGTAGTACAACCATACTGCTCAATAGATATTAACCTTAAACCATGTAAGATGCGGAAGAATATAAGCCTAAATCGTTGGTTTGGTTTGTATGCGCTGACTCAAAGTGACAAATACACAAGAATAAGAAAACAAGGAAGACACTAGGAAGAGGTATCAGTCCAAGTGTCTTCTTTATGTTTATGAAATTATTACTATTTTCCTCTAACTAAAAGGAATTGATAACTGGATTCCAAAATACTACCCTATAGCAGTAAAAGCGGATTGATGCATCGCTATTGGGTCAGGCATCTTTTAATGCACGTTTTAAAACCCAGCAGTACCTCGAATAAAAGAGGAGACTATTTTTTAAAAGGTAAGAAAGCATAAGTTTATGCACCTTCGGGCATTGTCTAGCTCCAGCGCCTACTCGCTACGGGGCACTTCGGAAGTGACAACCGAAGTCAAAGAGCGAACTTCTGTTGTCATTCCTGCACTGCCCTACGCTCGTGATCATAGGCGAATGGACTTTTCATATTGTCTAGCTCCAGCGCACTTCGGAAGTGACAACCGAAGTCAAAGAGCGGACTTCTAGTTGTCATTCCTCTACTGCCCTACGCTCGTGGCTATAGGCGATTGCGCTTTTCTTATTGTTCTAAAAATATAAATGTGATATATTTTCACCATAACTTATTAAATCTGTTAAATAAGTTTTTTAGGTGGTGATCTTTGTGGATGAAAAATTGGCTAATCCAAAATCTGTGAAGAAGATGATCCTTCGGGGTATACGTAGAAATCTTATAGAATTTGGAAGTACAACAAAAGTAGAATTAAGTCATAAATTGCAAGTGAGTTTCCCAACAATAAGTAAGTTCTTAACGCAGATGGAGAAAAATGGAGAAATCTTTTCGATTGGGCTTGATGAATCTAGTGGTGGCAGAAGGGCAAAAAGGTTTATGTACAATCCTGAATATATGCTGGGTCTTGCCATTTTCTTAGAGAGGTCAGAGACAAACTATACCATTTTTAATTGCTTGGGAGAAATAAAGCATCAAGGAAAACTTCCAAGTGTACTAAGAGATGGTGGGTTACCTGAACTAACTACCTATATCTCCAAAATCATAAACGCAAATCCAAAGATCAGTTCAATGGCAATTGGCGTTCCTGGTGCTGTTGAAAATGGCCGGATTTTTCATATACCAGGATACGATCAGTTTCAAAATATAGACTTAAAAGGATACTATGAGGAACATTTTTCTATACCTGTCGCAGTGGAGAACGATATGAATGCGGCAATTCTCGGCTATTACAAAAATAGGAACTTGAAGGATCAATCCCTCGTGTATTTATATTCTGGAAAAAATGGACCAGGAGCAGGGATTATGCTAAACGGAAATGTCGTTCGCGGGAGTACGTTTTTCTCGGGCGAGGTTCAGTTTGTTCCCCAATATAATGACCGGAATTTTCAACAAGCTCTAAATAGGGAACATGGACCGGGAAAAGAAATGATTAGTGAGGAGTATGAGGTTGATGCCATTAGTAGGTTAGTAGCCTCGTTTGTTGCAATTATTAATCCCCATGGTTTCATCTTTTGTAAGGATGAAGTGGATGAAACGATAATAGAAAAAATTAAGGCTGTAAGCCAAAAGTATGTTCCAGTAGAGCACCTTCCAGAGTTTGAAGCGAGTGATTGGGAACAAGATTATTTATTTGGTTTACAAACCCTTTGTCTTGATGTAATGATCGATGAAATAAGTAACATCTCATGAACTTTAGACAGATAGTTACTGTTGACATTCATCTATAGAAGTAGGAATGCTGCTATTTTTACATACTTACTTATTAAAATAATTTAATAAGTCCAATTGTATCGAGGGCACTTAAAAAAGTGGTGCTTTTCCACTTTTACAGTCCCACTAAGCAATGAGCGTTGCCCCCGTCGCAATCTTTAAAAAGATTTCTCCAATCAGGTGAGCGACGAGTGTAGACATTGCCATACAAATAAAAGGCACTGAAAAAGTGGTTTTAAACTTTTTCAGTGGCCTCCTGCTATTCCACTCTTTAAGTGTATTTAAAAAATTTTTCCCATAAAATATAGAAGAGTAAAGAAGGAGTAAACGTGTAAACATGACAATATTACTTTTAGTTATTATTTATTTGGCATTTATTAGCTTAGGATTACCTGATCCACTATTAGGAGCGGCTTGGCCAGTAATGCAACAGGATTTCGGAGTGCCACTTGAGGTAGCTGGATTCCTTTTTATGACGATTGCAGGAGGCACTATTGTTTCAAGTTTATTTAGTGGAAAAGTAATTAACCGGTTTGGAACTGGAAAAGTTACTTTTTTTAGTGGTTTAATGACGGCCAGTGCTTTATTAGGTTTTTATTTTGCTCCATCGATCATGTGGTTAGTTGCATGGTCAATCCTTCTTGGACTAGGCGCAGGAGCTGTGGATGCAGCACTTAATAATTATGTAGCTAACAATTATAAGGCACATCATATGAGTTGGTTACATAGTTTTTGGGGTGTAGGAGCCACCTTTGGTCCAGTCATCATGGCCCAGTTCATGTCAGTTCAAAATGCTTGGAGAAGTGGCTATCTTACCATTTCACTTATTCAGTTCACATTAGCAGCTATCCTTCTATTCTCTTTACCACTATGGAATAGAGTGTCGAATAAAAGTAATATTGCGTTAAATGAAAATACAGAACCCATCCATGATGAAACATCTCGTGAAAACACAAAAGCTGCAAAGCCTTTACAAATTAGAGGTGTGAAGTTATCGATGTTTGCATTCCTGTTTTATTGTGGCGTGGAGGCATCAGTGGGGCTTTGGGGAAGTAGCTTTCTCGTAAATGTTAAGGAGTTACCAGCAGCGGTAGCCGCACAGTGGGTTTCATTCTACTGGGGTGGACTAACGATTGGTAGATTTCTAACTGGTTTTGTTACCTTTAAAATGAGTAACCGTATGCTAATTCGAACAGGACAAATCATAGCACTAGTAGGTGCTGTACTTCTGTTACTCCCATTGCCTGCTACCGTGTCACTTGTAGGTTTTATCATGGTGGGGTTTGGATTAGCGCCGATCTTTCCATGTATGTTACATGAAACACCAGCTCGTTTCGGTAAAACCCATTCCCAGACTATTATGGGCTATCAAATGGCTGTTGCTTACACAGGTAGCACGTTTATGCCACCTCTTCTTGGTTTCATCGCATCAAATACAACAATAGGAATCTTCCCGGTTTTTATCGTTGTTTCTATTGCAGTAATGCTCCTGAGCTCAGAACAATTAAATGTCCTACTAAGAAAAAGGGCTCACGTATCCAGTTGAAATTAGTAAAGTTGAATTAGAAGGGAGAGAAAAATCCAATGAACCAACTGACCATGTTGTCCGAGGCCCTCCACAAAAGGGGATTCCTTGTCACAAAAAACGATGACCATATTTACTTCCAAAAAGGCAACCATCCTAAAGACATCCATTTATTAAAAGAAGTATTCGAAAAATTATCCATACCCGTAACCATCCAAGACAGAAAGATCCACCTATCTGAAGAAAAACTTGTAAATCAAACCATAGACTACGGAACAATCGTTTGGCTCCCTATACAAAGCCATGGAATAGCCGAGGATAACACAACCCGAGAGTGAGCGCCTTTTCCTTAGACCCAGGTATTGCCCTCTTCGTAAAAGCCATTAGCGCAGCAGGAATCGCCAGCAACTCCTGCTGCGACGGACACGGCCGACGATCACCAGAAATCACCCTATTTGGCAGATATAACACCTGCTGGATGGACGTCCTCCTGCAGAACCTGATTAACGAGAAGGACCTTCAGCTGCACTACGAGTGGAGAATTGTAAATACCCAAGGGATTGATTCGGACGTAAAGGGAGTGAGTCCCTCCGGAATATATGACCAAGGCTTCGTGCTTGAGGACTCTTTGAAACTAGCAGAAGTATTCCTGCAAAACGCTCAAGCAATCTCCCAAACAAAGAGAGCAATCTTCCGCCCAAATAAAAACTCCACTCGAAAACTAGTGAAGACACTGACCTACGAACAACTTTATCATTTTCCGACAGAAGACTCCCTCTTCAATCGTGTGAAGGGCGAAGCCCAACGATAAGGGGGAGATGACTGTCGGTTAGGCGATAGCCTAAAGGCTTTTTGTTGCCCACTTCATACCTTATTGATATAATCAGTCTTAGATAAGAGAAAGGTTGATAATGCAATGAAATTGGACAGTAATAATCATTCAGTATTCTTAATGTATTACCATCTTGTGCTAGTTGTAAAATATCGCAGAGAAGTCTTTGATGATAAAGTATCTGACTATGCTAAGGATATGTTTGTAAAGCTAGGCGAGAAATATAATATCTCCCTAGTCGAATGGAATCATGATAAAGACCATATTCACATCTTGTTCAAAGCACACCCTAATACAGAATTGTCAAAGTTCATAAATGCTTATAAAAGTGCAAGTTCTCGTCTGATAAAACGTGACTTCCCACAAATAAGAAAAAAGCTATGGAAAGAAATGTTTTGGTCGAGAAGTTTTTGCTTACTAACTACTGGTGGATCTCCAATCGATGTAGTTAAAAAGTACATTGAAAATCAAGGTCTAAAGTGAGGTGAAAACAATGTTAGTCAACAAAGCGTACAAATTTCGTATCTATCCAACCAAAGAACAGGAAATCTTAATTGCTAAAACAATAGGATGTAGTCGTTTTGTATATAATCGCTTTTTAGGGCAATGGAACGATACATTCAAAGAAACTGGCAAAGGATTAACTTACAATTCTTGTTCTGCTGAATTAACACAATTAAAAAAGGAATTAGTATGGTTAAAAGAAGTTGATAGCATTGCCCTTCAATCCTCACTGAAAAACCTTGCTGATTCTTATACTCGATTCTTCAAGAAACAAAATAAAGCTCCACGCTTCAAGTCTAAAAAGAATAAAGTACAATCCTACACGACTAAAGAAACAAACAATAACATTACCATTGTAGACAACAAAATCAAATTGCCGAAACTTGGTCTTGTTCGCTTTGCCAAAAGTCGTGAAGTACATGGTCGTATCCTTAATGCTACTGTTAGACGAAATCCTAGTGGTAAATACTTTGTATCAATTCTTGCAGAAATAGAAGTGCAACCATTGGAGAAAACGGAATTATCTATTGGTATAGACTTAGGTATCACTGACTTTGCCATTCTTTCTGATGGTCGCAAGATTGACAATAATAAATTCACATCAAAAATGGAAAAGAAACTAAAACGTGAACAGCGAAAACTTTCAAGACGTGCGTTAAATGCTAAAAACAATAATATTAACCTTCTTGATGCAAAAAACTATCAGAAACAAAAGCGAAAAGTTGCTAGATTGCATGAGAGAGTAATGAACCAACGTGACGATTTTCTTAACAAGTTAAGTACAGAAATAATCAAAAACCACGATATTGTCTGTATCGAAGACTTGAACACCAAAGGAATGTTACGCAATCATAAATTAGCAAAATCAATCTCTGATGTATCATGGTCTGCCTTTGTAACTAAAT
>NZ_JAHQCS010000090.1:0-40016 GCF_019042215.1 Evansella tamaricis
GCAAGTTGTCCAGCTCCAGCGCCTACTCGCTACGGGGCACTTCGGAAGTGACAACCGAAGTCAAAGATCGGACTTCTAGTTGACATTCCTCCACTGCCCTACGCTCGTGTTCATAGGCGCTTGCGCTTTTCTTATTATCTGTTGTCATTCCTGTACTGACCTCCACTCGTAATCGTAGGCGATTCTGAATTCGTAAAAAAAGTAAGAATTTTCTTTTAAAAATTATTGATTTTTCAGAAAAATAAGTCCATAATAAAAGTTAACAAATGTTTATTCTAATTTAAACATAATTTCACAAGATGGAAACCGACATATCATACAACGTTACGTACATACCGAGCACCATTGAACATGAATTACCGACAAAGTATAAAACCACAAACGCAGTCATCTTAGGTGTTCCTGTATAAGTAAAATAAATGACAAGCATCCTAAATCACATCTATCCAATAAGCGTATATAACTAATCCGAAATTAATTAAAAGTGAGGTCTACATCTTATGTGTGCAGTTGAGTCAAAGCTTTCACGTTTAGTGAAAGCGGCCAAAATGTATTACCAGTTAGACTATAGTCAACAAAAAATCGCAAATGAACTTCAAATTTCAAGGCCTTCTGTTTCGAGATTATTACACGAGGCAAAAGAGCAGGGGATTGTGGAAATTCATATAAATGACCCGGCTTCAGGGGTGCAAAAGCTTGCGCAGCTCATAAAAAGCAGGTTTAAAGTAAAAGATTGTATCGTTGTTAATGTCCCTATGTTTGAAGATGCGGTAATAAAAGAATATTTGGGAAAGCAAGCTTCCACTTATTTACGGGATCTTGTCAAGGAGGGGGATATTATTGGAACAACATGGGGTACCACCCTTTATGAAATTGCCCGTCATATGCAGCCAAAGAATGTCCCTTATGTAAAAGTGGTTCAAATGAATGGGGGAATAAGCCATTCAGAGACAAATACATACGCTTCAGAGATAGTGAATTTTTTAGGGAAAGCGTTTGATACACCACCGCATTTTCTCCCGTTACCAGCTGTGGTGGACCACCTTGTAGTTAAGCAAGCTATCGTAGCTGACCGTCATATTAAACGGGTTTTGGATTTAGGGAAAGAAGCCAATATAGCTGTTTTTACTGTAGGAGACCCCCATGAAGAATCAACTATCATAAAGGCTGACTATTTTTCTGAAGATGATTTACAGATTTTACGTGAAAAAAGGGCAGTAGGGGATATCTGTTCCCGTTTTTTCGATATAGAAGGGAGGATCTGTAGCGAGGAAATAAATGCACGAACAATTGGGATTGAGCTTTTTGATCTGTCCAAAAAAGAGACAACCATCTTAGTAGCAGGCGGTCAGAAAAAGATAAGTGGAATACTAGGAGCGCTGAATGGAAACTATGCCAATGTTTTAATAACGGACCAGTTTACGGCAGAGGCTTTACTGGAAATGCAACCGATGTGAGGAGAATGTTTATGGATCAGCAAAAACTAATTCAGCTCATAACGGAAACTGTAAAGGAGACAATAGAACAATCTTCCGGGTCATTTCAGAGACTACATAAAACTGATATACCTATTGCTGTTTCCAATCGTCATGTTCACCTCTCTTCAGAAGACCTTGAATGGTTATTTGGGAGGAATTATGAGCTAACGAAGTTAAAAGAACTTTCCCAACCTGGTCAATTTGCTGCAAAAGAAACAGTAACAATTATTGGGCCTAAGGGAAAATTACCAAATGTAAGAATCTTAGGCCCGTCCCGGGGGAAAACACAGGTGGAAATATCATTAACTGATGGATTTATCATTGGCACACAACCACCAGTTAAACTATCCGGTGATATTAACGGAACCCCTGGAGTTATCATACAAGGTCCAAGGGGGCAGTTGAAAATTAAAGAAGGACTGATTTGTGCTGCTAGACATATTCATATGCATCCAACTGATGCGGACGCATTTGGTGTAACGAACGGGGACATAGTTAAAATCGGGGTGGATGGGAAGAGAAGTATTATTTTTGATAAGACATTAATCCGTGTATCCCCAAAATATCGTTTGGAAATGCATATTGATTTTGATGAGGCAAATGCAGCGAACCTTAAAAGTGGCACTATTGGGAAACTAATACGAACGGAGTTGAGCTAATGCGTGAAAAAATAAAGTCATTAGTTCAACAGGCACTGAAGGAAATGATAGCAGAGAAAAATGAAAATGATGCAAGTAGACCAGAGCTTTTGATTCTCTTATATTATCCAGATCGTAATAAAGAGATAGTTTGGGAGAATATAAGGACTTTATCACAAATATATCCCATAGCACTAATAGTTTCAAAGGATTGGGTTGATATCCCACAAGATATACTTCACACGAGGGCAGTCTTTTTGGATGAGAAAACCACAAATAACATTGAAGAGGAACTGCAACTTCTTACAGAGCAAATTGATTTTCTCTATTTACCGACCATTCGTTATGGACTGCTTTCAAAAGTAGCATTAACTATCGATGATGACATTCCTTCTTGGATCGCTATTCAAATGCAACTTGCGGGGAAAGAGGTGATTATTGCAATTGATACTATTCTTCCGAACAAAAACAATAGATTTTTACAAAAGGTATCCGTAGAAAAACGAATCCAATCCTATATAAGACAGCTTCAACAAGATGGTGTCTATCTCTATCCGAGGGCAAAAGTGGAACAAAAGATGTCTGGGATCATCTCCAGCTTTCAACGCAAACGTCCTCTTATTCTAGCAAAACATTTGGAGGCGCTTTCAGAAGACGGGGAGAAGGAAGTAGTACTACCAAGGAAGAGTTTGATCACTCCAATGGGGAGAGATGCTGCAAGGGAATTGGGAATCAAGATTAGACTTACTGACGAGAAGGGGGAAGAAAGATGATAATTGCAAGGGTTATTGGCAGTGTTGTTTCTACGTCCAAGGCTGAGAAACTACAAGGGAAAAAAATGTTGGTAGTTCAGCCGCTAGATATGGAGACAATTACCCCTGAAGGAAAACCCCTGGTCAGTATTGATACTGTAGGTTCAGGTTTTGGAGAAATTGTAATGGTAGTTGGAGGGAGTTCCGCAAGACAAACTGAAATTACGAAAAACACACCTGTGGATTCTGCCATTGTGGGAGTAATTGATCAGATTGAGATTGAAGGAAAACTAACGCTGAATCAGAACAAAGGAGGGTAAAAACAGGTGAATTTATCGGAACAGGAAATAAAAACATTGGTTGAAAAAGTAGTAGAGAATTTTACGAAGGAAACGCCTGGAGGGACGACAATTCCCTCACCGCCAGAAGAGGCAGGTGTTCCTTTAGGGGACGGTGTATTCTCCACCGTGGATGAGGCAGTCCAAGCTGCGAATGTGGCAGAAAAGAAAATGGCTGAAACATCCTTAATGATTAGAAAAAAAATGGTTGAGTATATGAGGGCAACGAGTTTGAAACATGCAGAAGAACTGGCAAAACTCGCTGTGGAGGAGACAGGGTTAGGTCGAGTGGAAGATAAGGTCGGAAAAAACACATTGGCTGCGGAAAAAACGCCTGGAGTGGAGGATCTTGTGAGCACGACCTATACCGGGGATGATGGACTAACATTAGTGGAATCCGCACCAATTGGTATTATTGGTTCGATTACTCCCACCACCAATCCGGCTGCCACCATCATTAATAACAGTATTTCCATGGTTGCTGCAGGAAATGTGGTCGTTTATAATCCACATCCAAAGGCAAAAAAGGTATCGTTACTAGCGATGCAACTGCTAAACCGGTCAATTGTGGAAGCTGGTGGACCGGAAAATGTTCTTACTGCCGTTGCAAATCCTAGTCTCGAGACGAGTACAGAAGTCATGAATCATCCTAATATCCGCGCTCTAGTCGTAACTGGTGGTGGTGAAGTTGTAAGGGCAGCCATGAGCGTAGGAAAGAAAGTGATAGCTGCAGGTCCTGGGAATCCTCCTTGTGTGGTGGATGAAACAGCAGATATTGAAAAGGCTGGTAAAGATATCGTTTTCGGTGCAAGTTTTGATAACAACGTGTTATGTACAGCTGAAAAAGAAGTGTTTGTAGTAGAAAAAGTAGCCAATGCTTTGAAAACCTCCATGAGCAAAAATAATGCACTGGAGCTCAAGGGATTTCAATTAGAGAAAGTGCTGAAAGTGGTTTTAATAGAAAAAAAGGGCCGCTTTTATCCAAATCGTGATTTTATTGGTAAAGATGCAAGTGTCATTTTGGAGGCAGCAGGTCTGAAAGGGGATCCTTCTATAAGACTATTATTTGCAGAAACAAAGGTTGACCATCCTCTTGTGAAAACGGAGATGCTCATGCCGATTATTCCAGTAGTCAAAGTACCTGATGTGGATAAGGCAATCGACTATGCCATTGAGGCAGAAAAGGGGAATCGGCACACAGCAGTAATGCACTCCCAAAATGTGACCAATTTAACGAAGATGGCACAGCGGATTCAAGCAACTATTTTTGTGAAAAACGGGCCGTCCGTATCCGGTCTGGGATATCAAAGTGAAGGATTTACTACGTTAACAATTGCAGGTCCCACTGGAGAAGGGCTTACTTCTGCCCGAACGTTCACCCGCCAACGTCGTTGTGTACTGGTGGATGGATTAAGAATTATTTAAAAGGGGTGATTATTCTTGGCCGACGAACAAAAAAACTCATCTGAGGAAACACCTGCTAGCAGGGCTAACGAAGAAAATTTGGAAAAGGCACAACCGAAAGAAACGCAAAAACGAAAAGCGACATCCACTCGAAAAAACACGAAATCAAATGGAAAAGAAAAGGGAGGAACGAACATGGTAAAGGAAGCATTAGGAATGATTGAAACAAAAGGACTAGTTGGGGCAATTGAAGCAGCAGACGCAATGGTGAAAGCGGCTAACGTACATCTTGTGGGAAGGGAATTAGTTGGTGGAGGTATTGTGACTGTGATGGTTCGAGGTGATGTTGGGGCAGTAAAGGCTGCTACAGAAGCAGGATCAGAAGCGGCGCAGCGTGTTGGGGAATTAATTGGTGTCCACGTTATTCCAAGACCAAACAGTGAAGTAGAAAATATCTTACCTAAGTCATAATAGGTTGTGGTCTTATGGAATATTCTAGATCCATCCAAATGTATATTTCACAATTAGTGGAAGAAACGGTTAGAGAAGTGTTGGGAAACCAAAGTAATTCTGGTGAGACCTCAGGAAGACAGAAATTGATTGTAGCCAATTGGAAAATGAATATGTCGTTACAGACGATAACCAGTTTTGTGGAAAAATTAACATTGGCTCATGTCAGAAGCGATGTGGTAATTTGTCCTTCCTTCCCATATCTTTTTCCACTATCAGAATTGATTCAGAAGTTTAACTGTGACGTAGAGTTAGGTGCCCAGGATCTTCATTGGAACGAGAGTGGGGCATATACTGGTGAAGTTTCTGCCAAGATGCTTTTGGAGGCAGACTGTCACTATGTGCTTATTGGTCATTCGGAACGGAGGGATTCCGGCGAAACGGATGAGATGATTAGTAAAAAGGTGAAACAAGCTATTTCCAGTGGGCTAAAACCTATCCTCTGTGTTGGGGAATCTCAAGGACAACGGCAAATAGGGAAGACAGCAGAAGTGATTAGAAAACAGGTTCTTCTGGCTTTGGAAGGGATTGAAGACATTTCCAGTTTGGTAATTGCCTATGAACCGGTTTGGGCTATTGGAACAGGACTTTCTGCAACCCCAGAACAAGCTCAATCGGTTCATCAACTGATCAGAAAGACTATTGACGTGCAATATGGAAGTATATCTGAATCCATTCCACTTTTATATGGGGGGTCTGTGAAACCGGAAAATGCATCAGGACTATCTGCGATGACGGATATTGACGGTGCCCTTGTGGGAGGAGCAAGCTTGGATGCTGAATCCTTTGCAGCAATTATCCGAGGGTTTGAGAGGGGTTGATAGGTCGTGAAAAAAGTTGCGATTGGGAGCGATCACGGTGGCTTCGATTTAAAAGAGCAAGTGAAAAAAGAGCTAACGAAACTTGGATATGAATACGTGGATTTTGGCTGTCACAGCGGAGAATCAGTGGATTATCCTGATGTTGCCTTCCTTGTGGGGGAATGTGTTGCCACCAATGAAAATTATCTTGGAATCATCATAGATGGTGTGGGAATAGGGAGCGGAATGACTGCTAATAAAATTCCTGGTGTCCGCTGTGCTGTATGCTGGGATATGACTTCCGTTATAAACAGCAAGGATCATAATAATGCCAATGTTCTTAGTATTGGCGGACAGGTACTTGGCCCAGGTTTAGCTGTTCAAATGGTGAAAAAATGGCTAGAAACTGATTTTTCCGGGGGCAGGCATGATCGTCGGGTAACGAAGATCATGGAAATTGAAAGCCGCTTTATTAAACGATGAGGAAAGGTCAACGGATATGTATATAGGAAAAGTTGTTGGAAGTGTAGTCTGTACCCATAAAGATGAGAGTTTACTAGGGTTAAAACTATTAGTGGTTCAGCCCTTAAAGGATGACCTCACGTCCAAGGGTAAGAAGATCATTGCAATTGATACCATTAAGCAGGCGGGAATGGGTGACATTGTTTATTTGGCAAAAAGTAATGAATCAGGACTTCCGCTGAAAAAAGATTTAGTTGCAGCGGATGCTGGGATTATGGGTATCGTCGATGACTATTATATAAAAAAATAAATCAAAGGTAATCCAATAGGAGGAATAAACATGAGCAGTGCATTAGGTATGATCGAAACGAAAGGTTTAGTAGGGGCAGTGGAAGCGGCAGATGCAATGATGAAGGCAGCGAATGTATCACTAGTTGGGAAAGTTCAAGTTGGTGGCGGTTTAGTAACCGTTTTAGTCCGAGGTGATGTAGGAGCAGTGAAAGCTGCAACAGAAGCAGGGGCAGATGCTGCTGGTCGAGTTGGAGAGTTTCTTTCCTCACATGTAATCCCAAGACCTCATCAAGAAGTTGAGAAAATTTTACCTGCACAAAAATGAAACTTGCAAAAGTCATAGGGAATGTTGTTGCCACCGTTAAAACACCTAGTCATCAGAATACAAAACTGATGGTCGTAGAACCTGTTGATGGGGATGGGAAGTCCATAGGGGATTCTTTTATTGCCGTTGACGGTGCTCAAGCTGGAATCGGAGATGTCGTTTTAATTGTGGAGGAAGGTGGCTCTGCCAGACAGATCATGGGAAATCCAGAAGGGGCTGTGGATTCCATTATTGTTGGGATTGTAGATGAAGTCAATGGAAGTCTATAGCTTATCAAAACAGAATATTCAACGGAGGTGATTCAGGTGAGTGTAAATATGGAACAGCTCGTAGAACAAATTACGACTCAAGTCATGCAGAAAATCTCTAATACCACCGAAGAAAAAGGTGGTGGGGAAAAATCAAATGTAGTCCAAGGGGTTTCTAGTCCTTATCAGTCAGCTTTAGTAACTGGGGCACAGATTGCGAGAATGATCGATCATACATTATTAAAGCCTGACAGTACAAAGGATCAAATTATTACTCTATGTAAAGATGCCATAGAATACAATTTTGCCACAGTTTGTGTGAATCCATTTTGGGTTTCATTAGCAGCGAAGGAGTTGGCAGGATCCAATGTTGGGATAACAACGGTAGTTGGTTTTCCCCTGGGGTCCACGAGTACGTTTACAAAAATTTCGGAATCTCGGGATGCATTAGCGGCAGGAGCCACCGAAATCGATATGGTTATAAATGTTGGTGCATTAAAATCAGGTGACTATGAGGTTGTAAAAAAGGATATAGAAGGTGTTGTATTAGCTGTAAACGGTCAAGCGGTGGTCAAGGTCATCATTGAAACGGGTTATTTGACAGAAGAGGAAAAGAAAAAAGCTTGCATGCTGGCAAAAATGGCCGGTGCTGATTTCGTGAAAACCTCCACTGGATTCGGACCTGGCTGTGCTACTCCGGAAGATATTAAACTCATGAGGGAAGCGGTAGGACCAGACCTAGGTGTGAAAGCATCTGCCTGTGTAAGAGATTTAGACACAGCAAGGAAAATGATAGCGGCAGGTGCCACAAGAATTGGGGCCAGTTCTGGAAAAGAGATTGTGAAGGGAAAAACGGGGTCCGGATATTAATAAATATAATCCATTCGGACACTATCGGGGCGAAATAGATCCCGCAAAAAAGCAAGGCTGTGTAAATGAAGGCGGTTGTCCAAAAAGATGTTGTACCTTTTCTAAGCTGGTTGCAAATGATGCAACCGGCTTTTTAGGTAAGTGAATTAATAAGTTTTGGCACCATCGGGTAGCCACAGGACTTGGCGTTTGCCCGATGGTCGGATCCACTTCTTCGAAAAATACATATAGGTGTTGTGCACTTTTAGAAAAGATTTGAATGAATCAAATTCATAACGGATTCAAAAGAGGTATACTATCTATATAATGTAATGTTGCTTAAGGTTGGCCAGGTAGATATACTATTAATTGCATAAATGCATGTATTAAGGAGCTGGAATGATGAAGCGTTCAGAGATAAATAATCTAATGCGAGATGCGATTGAATTTATTGAAAAGATGAATTTCAAACTGCCTCCTTTTGCCTACTGGAATGCAAAAGAGTGGGAAACAAAAGGTAGAGACTATGATGAAATAAGAGATAATTACCTCGGGTGGGATATTACGGATTTTGGCAGTGGTGATTTCAAGAAAAAGGGTCTCCTTTTATTTACAATCCGTAACGGGAATTTAAACAATGACAACTATATTAAATCGTATGCAGAAAAATTGTTAATTGTAGAAGAAGAACAAATTACTCCACTTCATTTTCATTGGAATAAAATGGAAGATATTATTAATCGTGGTGGGGGAAATCTATGTGTCCAGCTTTATAACTCAACAGAAGAGGAAGGACTTGCAGATACGCCTGTACAAGTTTCAGTTGATGGCCGTATTTTAACAGTTCCTGCTGGAGGTGTCGTTACTTTAACTCCTGGTGAAAGTATAACGTTACCTGTCGGTATGTATCATAAGTTTTGGGGAGAAAAGGGGACAGGGAAAGTTCTGGTAGGAGAAGTTTCGATGGTAAATGATGATTTTACGGATAACAAGTTCTATGAAGAAGTGGGAAGATTTGCTGAGATAGAAGAAGATGAAGAACCATTATACTTATTAGGAAATGAATATAGAGCTGGGAAATAAGTGGAAATGATTATTGGTTGTCTTTTGTTTTTCCCTTACGGTACTAAAACAAGATTGAACTGGTTGTGTGTTTAGTGTTTGCTAGAAGTCATGTTGCTTTATTTAAAAGGGGAGGGGGAACGGATAGAGTAATCTATTCGTATACCCCTCCCCCTCTTTCATTATTCTAGAGAAATACGTCTATGTTTTTCCAAAGAATCTTTAATAAATCGGAATGAATCGTTCTACTATGTCGTATTCGAATTTGTCGGTGCAGTTGTTCATGATCAGGTTGATACTGTCGCCGATAAATTCGAAAGTGATACCGCAGCTTCCGTTGGAATATTGTCCTTTGTCATTGATGATGGAGGCGGTTCCGTTTAAGTTGTCTTCGTCGTACCCGTTCCAGCCGCCCCCGTCTTCGTCGTCGATCCAGTAGGAATGGAAGTGCATCAAGTGGAAATCAAATTTGTCCCCTTGGAAGTTACTTAGTGTTAACATGGTGCCCGCGTGGTTTCCGGACATTTCACTGCGATAGTCACCGGACCAGAAGGAGAAGTCATTATTTGTTTCTGCAACTGGTTCAGGTGGTGCTGCATGACGGGCGGCATAGAAAGCTTCATAAGCTTCAAAAGTACTTTTTTGATAGGTACTTTCGTATCCATAGAGTGTGACGGAGATCGTATCGTTTGAATGGATGACTACGTCTAACATCAATTCTGGATCCACTTGGTAAAGGTAGTTATCAATTAGGTGAAGCTGAATGGCTGTGTCGTTCATTTCGTGGAGGACAAAGGAATAAATGGAGTCCTCTTCACCATTATGAAAATGGACTTCCCCTTCCTTGTCTCCAGTAAGCTGGAAACTTAAATAATCACTTTCCTCATCTTCGAGCCAGTAGCCATCTAGATCTTCAAGACTAAAGAGTGGTGGTTGTTCCTCGAAGTAATTTGTGAAGGCTTCTTCATTTGACTGGGAAAAAACGGTGGCGTTTGTGCCATTCAGGACCATCAGGGATGATTCGTTTAGAAATTCAAAGGTAATGGTTTCTGATCCGTTCCACGGGGCATTTTCGTTTCCAGTCATTTCATTGATCAGGAAAGCGGTCGCCCGGGTACTATTGATAGTTTCCTCCATTTTAAAGGTATAGGCACTGTTATCTGTTTCGGTCGTTAAGACCATTTCCCCAACCTCTTCCCCTTTGAAGGTGATATGAAGAAAGGTGGTTCCATCTGCACCGTCTTCATGGAGCCAGTATCCGGATAATTGTTCGGTGGGGAAGTTGTCCGTTAGTTCCTCTGACGAACCGGTGGCATCATCCGCTTCTGCTTCTGAATTTGAAGAGCAGGCAGATATGATAAGCATGGTGAAAAATAAGGTTGTGATGATTGCTAGATAATGGATAGTTTTTTTGATAGTCATAATAGTTCCTTTCTTACTGGTTTTTTAAGTTTTAGTTGTGTTCTTGTGGTTTTTGTTGTGTCATGACCTGGTTCCTTGCTGGTCAGTGTCGAGAATAACATGTAAATGATGAAAGATGAGTTCACTAATTTCATTATCTTATGAAAAAAACTAGTAGTCTATTAGAAAATGAAGGGTATAGAAAAATGAATGGAATTGGACTAGATGGAGGGGATGTTTCAAACAGCAAGTAGAAAGTTTTTAGTTATCAAATAGAACAGGGAAAAAAATTCTTAAGTTTGCGAATAGAACAGGAAGGAAATTCTTAAGTTGGCGAATCAAACAGGAAGGAAAATCAGGTTGGATCATGGAGGGAAGTAGTAATTAAATTGAAGACTGGTCATGAAGCATGTAAGCGGTGACCAGTCTTGGCATAAACGTAAATATGGACGTTAATAATAACATGTTTTCAGGTGGTGTGGGGGTGGCTCACCCTACTTGGTGTTTTTGTGTAAGCTCCTTTGTTTGTTCCTTCTCAGAGGCTTTATGCTCATCCCAGATAAACACACAACCCGATCTGGGCAGTACCCATTTGCTCAATTCTATTTTCACAATGTTGTTCGGTAAGTAATTAATCGCTTCGCTGTCATCGAAGAATGGGATCGGTACGATGCGGGCATTTTTATCCGCATGAGTGAACAATATATCCACATGTTGAGTAGGTTCCGAAACGATGGCGATGAATTTTTTAATGGTTTTTAGCTGTGGCATTCGGAATTTATACTTGAATTTATACTCTTTATCTGGTGTAGCCTCAATGGTATGGTCGAAATGAAATTGAAGATAAAATCCGTTTGCTGCGTTTTCCACTTCGAAATCGAGAGGCTGATCGTTCAGTTCGAATTTGAAATTTAAGGCTTCATTAATAAAGTTCTTTAGTTGTTCGTTCGTGAGCTGTTGAAGAATATGTTTTTCTTTTTCTCCAATAAACAGGTTTTCCCTAAAGAACACTCCTTCTCCCTTAAAAAGTTCTTCTAAATCACTTTCCCAATAAGAAAACCCTGCAGTGATCCTTCGCTTCCTGAGCTGAAACACGTTCATGTTCCGAAAAAAAGATAAATCCTCTTCGACCCAGTAATAATCGTCACTAGTAAACGTAAGGTCGTTAATTTGTTTGAAGTGAAGATCGTCTTCTACAGAATAACAAATGTGATATTTAAAGTTCCTGCGAAAGTTATATTTGTTTTCTAAATAAGGTGCGATTAAAGTAGTATAAAGCATTTTCCCTTCTTCTTCCCCAAGGAGAGATTCAGTGGATGTTTTGATAAATGATTTTCTGGAATCTGTGGAGAATCGCTCCAGAATATCTTTATTCAACATAAATGCCTTCGAGATACTATCGGAAATTTCAATTTTTTGGTGAGACTTCGTGACATAATCATAGATTAAGTTGAACAAGACGAGTGGGATCATGACACTAATGAGGGAAGTGATGATATTGATATAAAGACTCTCCCATGTGACTGTCCCAAATACGACATTAAGTAAGACTACAAGAAGTAATAATAGTATAAGAACGAAGAAAAATAGCAGGGTAATATTTTTAAAGGATTTGTTTGATTCTGTTTTTACATCGAACCCCTTCAAGTGAATACCTCCAATCCAATTTTGAAACTACGGTTGTTTTTGCACTACTTACCAGGATCTTGAAATGAAATCTTTGGTGCTGGTGCAACCCCATATTTAGCATGTCCTGTTCCCGAAAGCTCTCCGTGCCACTGATTTCCATAATCAAAGTGCCACCATTCATGTACATAGCTTGTAAATCCAGATTCCCTCATGATCCAATAGAGCAGGCGGCGGTTTTCGAGAGCCTGTTGTTCTTTTGGATGGAGCGTTTTGGAGAGAGCTAGATTTTCGAAAAAACGAGTACTCGCTTTTTCTGAAAAGTCATCAAACTCCGTCCCCATTTCAATAGGATTGCCATCGGAGCCAGCAATTGTTAAGTCGACGGAACCTCCTGTCAGGTGAGGGGATGGTGCGAATTCGCGGATAGACGGTAATGATACGTATTTTTTCACCAAACTTTCCAATTGGGAATCATTAAAATCGGGAAATTCGTTCTTCTTTTTTTCGTAAAAAGATGTGTATAAGAAGTTCTGTACCTTGTATGGCCGATAACCATCCCATATAAGAAGGCTGTATTGATCAGGGAGGAGGGCAGCAGCACGGATTAATCGTTCAACTACCTCTTCTCTCACATAACAATCCTTCAACGATCCAGGGATATTTTCTAAAAAATACATCGAATTCACTAATAGTTTAGGAGAGTTAAGGCTCCGAATACCGACTAGCGGCTCATTATTTTCGTAGATGGATATAGATGCCCAATCAGTAGGTGATTGAATGGGAGGGATTGGCTTGTAACGCGCATCCATAATCATTCCTCCTGTCCAAGATAATATGAACACATTATACCATACCTCAAGCCCCCGGCGAGGTGCCTGTCACCTCCCGGAATTTGTCGAAAAGTCCTATTCTAAAATGACTACATCTCCTTTACTATATAGAATTGTAGTCAAGACCAGTCCCAGTGTTTCCTTATCCTCGATGGTGTCTTTCTCATACACCTCTTATGGAACTGACTTATTCTTATCCCTTCTATTTTTTCATTGTACTCAAAATACCTTCGGCGAAAATGAAAGAGTTATTTTCCAATCCTACGAAAGAAAGAGAGAGAGAATAAGTGACAAAATGGAAATCTATTCTTTGGTGTCTATGTTTGACATTACTTTTAATCGGTTGTTCTAATAGTGAAATAACCTTAAACGAAGAACCTTCAGGTATTGGGGAAAGTGTAACTGGAAACTTTGAGACAGCTGTTACTATGGATAATGGAGACGTCAATACTCCCATTTCCATATGGGAGTTGGAAGGAGATAATAAACCAAAGTTAAGTGAAAATGGAACGATTACTTTGACGGAGGCAGAAAATTGGATGTGGGGCAGGGCTTGGTTTCATGAGGAAGTAGCTTTGCCATTTACAATAAACTTCCAATTCCAAATTGGTGGAGGGACAGGAGCAGACGGTCTGACATTTATGTTCTTAAAAGACAGGTATTCCACTTCTGAAAGGGGAGAGGGTTTAGGGTTCGGCAGTGGTAACGGTTATGCCATTGAATTTGATACATATGAAAATACTCATGATACAAACAATAACCACATTGCCCTTATTAAAGATCATGTTGAGAACCACTTAATTCAAGTAGATGATCCTTATTTGAGAGATGATAGATGGCATTTAGTAAGTGTGACAGTTCAAGAGGATAGTGTGGATGTCGTGATGAATGGAGAAAGATTATTTACGTATACAGGAAAGCTGGACACTTCCTATTCTTCCCTTGGGTTTTCGGCCAGCACAGGTGCGTCCAACGACAGGCATCGTGTTCAAGTGTTGAACCTCGATAAGCTGGATGCAAACGGAAATGTTATCGAGCGATTGTTGAATACCTCTGACAATGCATCTAATGGAGGGACGAGTATTGAGAGAACAAATAGTAGTGAAAGTAATACCGACACAATAGAAGTTGGGAATGATTCAGAACTTTCGTTTGTTTCTCAAGACTTTGAACTGACATCAGGTAATGAACTAGATTATAGAGTAGCAATACCCTACCTTTCCTTTAGTGAATCCAAAAAAGGTCTATTTCGAAAGGGAGTAGATGATTATTATCTTTTACCTTTTGCAACGGTACATATCCAATCCCATGAACATGATGATACGCACAAGATAAACTTCACGCCCCATAAGCAATTTGAGTCATATACGGAATTTTTGAAATGTAAGGAGTTTTATAACACAGTGGAGCAATTTGCTTCCAGTATAAATGGGGCAGATGTTTATTGGACATATGATTTTCAAATCTATACAGACAAAGAACTTGAGGATGTATATAAGCAAATGGCGCAGAATGATGTGTCGGAACAATTTAGTAGAGCCTATGATGTGGAAAAAATGATAGCTGCAGAAACGGCAGGAAAGGCTGATAAATACGGAAACCGATTTTTTGTGAAAAATAATGTGTTAAGCGTTGGTCTCTATGGGACTATCATTGGTGCGGGAGTGGATATGAAAAGGCACCTTAATGTGGTGTGGGAAAGTAGACCAAAAGAATTAGTAAATATCATTGCCTATTTGGAAGTTAATTCCCTCATTAACCAAGCAAGGTTCGGCAAAAGTCACTACATCAAATTACTAGCTCCATCTGCCGATAAACCGCCAATCGAACATTTACCAGAATACTTTCTTGGTACAGATTTTGAGACTGGTTATTTGCCATTTGATTTTTATAGTGAATATGTGTGGGGAGAAGGGTTGAGGCCAGCGACGGAACCAGAGCGCTTAAGAGTAGCACTAAATACTTTCTTCTCTGATGAAAAGATCACCTCAGACAATTATGGTAAAGATATAACTCTGAATCGAATTGTAACGAAAGGGGATTATGGTAAAGCCGTTGCGTTTTTATACAGTGCACCGTCTCATATTTATAATAATATTCTTTCTATTGAGATACCTAAAACAAAGGCAAATCCGTTACCTTTCATTGTGGAGGGGGGAAGTCTGTTTCCAACTCTGGACCCGAGATTTTTAGCTAATACTCCTACGAGCGGGATTCCTTCCAAGTTACATGAAAGAATTAGAATTAATGAAAAACAATAGCTAAGCGATTTAACCATGGTTCGTTCGTGGTCAAGACAATGGATAATTATTCATGAAACGATACAACAAGAGGAGGACATCAAATTGAAAAAAGCGATCTTATTTATACTTATGGCATTTGTACTACTAATCGTGACTGCATGTGGGGAAGGTGGGGATACTATTGCCCAGTCATCCGAGGACAGTATAGAGGAATTGGAAGAACAGAATGAACGAGATGAGGAAGCGGAGGAATCGGCGGAGGAAGAACCGGCTGAAGCCATTCGTTTATTATCGGAAGAAGAGGTAGTAGAATTACTGCTGACTGCCGAAACAACGGTTTACGGGGAGTTTGAAAACAATATAATCCGTGATGAAACAGGGATTCCAACGCATCCGCACGAGTATGAGTCAAGTTATGAGGAATTAAGTCTGTCTTTTGGTGACTACTTTACAAAAGAGTACGAGGAGCGGATGTTTTTACATTACTATAACGATCCGGAATCCTACAGTTCATTCCCATACTATTTCCCAATGCTCTCGGAAATGGGTGGCGTTGTTGAAATGGAAGTGAATGCCGATGAAACTGAAATAAAAATCAGCCTAGAAAGAAACATTTTTATGCAAGATGAACTCATTATTTATACCATTATTCTAACTGAACAGGGCTGGAGAATTTCTGATATTGGTTTGGAAGAAGTTGTCTCAGAAAGTGCCGCTGATGAGTGGGCCGGAGTTTATGTAGTCGATAATCCCAATTTGCGGGGAGAACTCATCATATACGATGAAACGGAATCGGGCTTTCTTTTCGATGTAGAAGTAGCTTATACCCACGTTGCTTCTTATGATTATGCCGCGGCAACCAAAGCTGATGCCAATTATGGAGAAACTACAGCAGATGACACAGGATGCTGGTTTTCTTTGGAAAAAGATGGTGATACCATTACTCTCATGGGGAATGACTGTTTCTACTATGCCGGAGCAGGAATTGATTTCAATCACAGTTTTACGAGGGAATAAGAAAATACATGTGTAAAGAGGCTGTGCAATAGTAGTTGACATAGCTAAAACAATAAGACGAATGTAATATATATTGCACAAAAAACATATCACCCCTATATGTTCTTGGTACATGAGTAACAGAAGGATATGATGGAGGGTACTGAAAAAGTATCTTACAACTTTTTTAGTGCTCTTTTATTTGTACGGCAATGGCGTCGCTCGTCGCTCGCCTTCACAAAAAGATTTCGAATGCAAGAAAAGGGAAGAAGAGTGGTTCGGTAAGAAGATGGAGCAACTAGTTCCCGAACGGGGAGGGCGAGACGGATTTCGGTAAGAAGTTAGCAGAAGTTGTTCCCGAACGAGCGGATGGAAGTATGGTTCGGTAAGAAGTTGGCCGAAGTTGTTCCCGAACGCGAGGGAGGAAGTGTGGTTCGGTAAGAAGATGGCTCAAGTTGTTCCCGAACGGGCTGATGGAGAAGGGTTTCGGTAAGAAGTTGGCTCAACTAGTTCCCGAACGAGATGGACGAGACGGATTTCGGTCAGAAGATGAAGCAACTTGTTGCCGGATGAGTAAGTCGAAACGAGATTCGACCACAACCATAACCATAACCATAACCACAACCCAACCACAACATGTTTTCGAAAAAACTATCCAAAGTAACTACACTAGGCGCCAGGGAGTGGATTCCCAGACTGAGGGAGAAATGGAACAGGAGGGGAACATCAAGAAAAATGTATAAAATAATAGGAAAAAGCGCAGAATCCATCCGCGCTTCTATATATGCATTTCATATAGATTACGTCCACCACATATCCCCGACGGATTCTTTCACCATGACTGGCATCAGATTTTGAATTGCTTTCGTGAACCCTTCATCAATGGACATTAGTCCGTCTTCATGTTCGATACTAACAACATAATCGTAACCATAGAGGCGGAGAGCACTTATGATATCAGCCCAGACCTTGGTATCATGACCAAATCCGACGGTACGGAAATACCAAGAGCGGTTTTGCATATAGGAATATGAAGTCATATCAGTCAAGCCGTTTCGATTCATGTTTGGTTGGTCGATGATTGTGTCTTTGGCATGAAAATGGTGAATGGCATTCTCTCGGCCCAGAATTTTAATTGATTCCACAGGATCGATACCTTGCCACCACATATGACTAGGGTCAAGGTTTGCTCCAATTGCCGGTCCACATGCCTCCCGTAACCGAAGTAAGTTGGCTGGGGTATGAACGGAAAATCCACCGTGGAGTTCCAGTCCAATTTTCACATCATGTTTTTCTGCAAACTGGGCTTTCTCCCTCCAATAGGGGATGATTTTTTCCTCCCATTGCCATTTTAGAATTTCCTGATAATCGTTCGGCCATGGAGCTACCGGCCAGTTTGGATATTTGGCATTTTCATGGTCCCCCGGGCAACCGGAGAACGTATTGACGACAGGTACTTTTAATAGATTTGCAAGTTGAACTGTTTTATCAAATAATGCATCTGCTTCTTCGGCAATTTTCTTTTGTGGATGAAGGGGGTTGGCGTGGCAACTTAAAGCGCTTACAATCATCCCTCGCGATGAGATCTTCTCCATGAATTCACTACGCTTTTTCTCGTCCCCTAACAGCTCCTCCACATTACAATGGGCATCCCCTGGATACCCCCCTGTACCAAGTTCTACGGCTTCAATTCCTTTCGCAGAAACATGATCTAGCATTTCATCCAGATTTTTATCTGAAAATAACACGGTAAAAACACCTAATTTCACAGAAACCCCTCCTTAATCAATATATGTAATCCGTTACATAAAATTATAACACTATTTTTCAAAAAATAATAATAAAAATTCATGTTCATTAGGATTAAAGTTATATATTGACAAAAAAATTAAATAATTCTACAATTAAAATTGTAATCGATTACAATACTATAACCTTTGGATAAACTAATAATTGAAAGTGGGAAACATCATGGCCAATATTCAACAAGTGGCACAAAAAGCAGGTGTTTCCGTAGCAACTGTTTCGAGGGTCCTTAACAATAATACAACAGTATCTCCGGAAACTAGACTAAGAGTGGAAAATGCGATAAAAGACCTTAATTACGAACCTAGTATGTTAGGACGTAACCTTAGGAACTCAGAAAGTCGGCTTTTACTTGTCTTGATACCGTCTATCTCTAATCCGTTTTACAGCGAAATAATAAACGGGATTCAGAATACTGCCATAGCAAATAATTACAACATCCTTCTATGTGAAACTGATTCCAATCCAGAACGGGAGAATATTTATTTCAACATGGTTAAAAACAAATTAGCAGACGGCATTATCTCCATGGATCCGGCAGTGAATATGCAAAAGCTATATGAGTTAGCAGAAAATCATCCGATCATTTTATGCAGTGAGTACGATGAGGGAGGGTCACTTCCATACGTTACGATCGATAGTGAGCTTGCAGCGTATCATGCTGTAAAACATTTGATTAAATTAGGGCACAAAAACATTGCGTTAATTAATTCGGATGAAAAGTTTTTATACGCCCGTCAGCGTCGTGCTGGCTATGAAAAAGCATTAAAAGAGTTCGATATTCCCGTTCATAAAGAGTGGATATACAACACGATCCATGTGGATTTTCAAGATGGAGTTCAAGCGATGAGGAAGTTGTTCCAATCAAATGAGAGACCGTCCGCTGTCTTCGCTGTCTCTGATACGTTGGCAATCGGGGCATTAAAAGAGATAAATGTGAGGGGATTAAAGGTTCCAGAAGATATGGCAATTGTGGGGTTTGATAAAATCAATTTTTCCAACATGACGAATCCGACACTGACGACAGTAGCACAGCCAATGTATGAGATGGGGTGCGTGGCGGCGGGTATGTTGATGAATTCTATTAAAGGGATTCGAGTGGATAGTATTATCTTAGATCATGAATTGATTATTCGTGAGTCGACAATGGGATAGATAGCTCTTATGTGACTGTCTGTCTGCTTTGTTTTTTTCTAATAAAACTAAAATAAAACGTAAAGGGGGATATTGATGGGAATGAAAGTAGGCATCATTGGATGTGGATCGATCACGAAGCATCGTCATGCACCTGAGTATGCAGCAAATCCAAATGTGGATGAAATTATCTTCTTCGACCGCAATCCAGAAAGGGCGAAGGAACTTGCCTTGGAATTTGGGGGACGTGTGGCGGAAACAGTTGAGGAACTGTATGAAGATCCAGAAATTGTAGCCATAAGTGACTGTTCTTCTAATGAAGCACACCATATTAATTCCACAAATGCGCTGTTAAATGGAAAACACGTTTTATGTGAAAAACCATTGGCGATCAATGTGGAGTGTGCGGAGAAAATCCTTGAGGCTCAAAAGAAATCCGGAAAAAAACTTATGGTTGATCATAATCAAAGGTTCACCAAGGCGCACCAAAAAGCGAAAGATATAATCGAAAACAAAGAGTTAGGAGAAGTACTTACTTTTAAAACCTCTTTCGGACATGAAGGACCGGAAAGCTGGGGGGTGGATAAAACAAATGGAACCTGGTTTTTTAAAAAGGGACGATCCCACTCAGGGGTAGCAGGTGACTTAGGGATTCATAAAATTGATCTGATTCATTTTCTATTAGATGATGAAATCGAAGAAGTGCGTGCTTTTCATGGTGCGCTAGATAAGTTGGATGAAAATGGTGAACCAATCGAAGTTTGTGATAACGTTGTCTGTGCATTAAAAACAAAAAAAGGCAGATTAGGTACCGCGTCCTTTTCTTGGACGTATTATGGAGCAGAAGATAATTCAACAACAATCTACTGTCAAAAGGGTATCATAAAAATTTATCACGACCCGAAGGATCAACTCATTATTGAAATGAGAGATGGTACAGTTGTGAGATATGATTTGGAGCCTATCCAGACTAACGATAACCAAACGAATAGCGGAGTCATTGATTCTTTCATCGACAGCATTATTCATGATAAAGAACCGATGGTGACGGGGGAACAAGCTTTAGCAACTCTTAAAGTCATTGAAAAAATCATAGGAGAGTAGCCTGGTTGGTTCGGTTTCAATAATGTAAACCTTGATACACCTGTATATGTAAGACTATTATGTTGAATTTATAAGACTAGTTATCTTCAGCTAAAAAGGATTTGACTGAATATTATTTTTCTTATACTATGTATGTAACGGATTACATATAATAGATTAACGATACAGAAGATACCAGTTTATTGCTAGATTTGAATAACATCCACTTAGATGTAATCAATTACATGATTGACAGGAGGGATGGTATGTTAAAACAGCTTGCAATTAATTCTAATACGTACCACGGCTTTTCATTAGAGGATGCCGTAGTAGGAGCAAGTAAAGCAGGATTTACTCAAATTGAATTAGCAGCTGTGGAAGGTCACACTGCACATGTTTTACCGGAGATGTCGTCTGAACAATTGGAAGAAATAAAGTTATTGCTTCAGAACAACGGAATGAAATGTGTAGGAATTGGTGCCCATAGTAATGTCATGACAGAAGAAGGTATAGCCAATCTATTAAAAAGCATTGACTTGGCAGTAATATTTAACTGTAAATATATCGTTACTGCAACAGGGGATGCTCACGGGGACAAAGATGTCATAGAAGATGAAAAGGTGCTGATTGATAATTTAACACCAATCATAGAAAAGTGTGAGAAATTAAATAAGGTACTTGTACTGGAAACACATGGGAATAATTATGCAACTGGCGCATCCTTAAAAAAACTGGCTAAATTATTAAATTCCAAGGTAAAAATTAATTACGATACAGCAAATGTTATTTTTTACGGCAATATCTTACCTTACGACGATTTGGAAGCATCAGTAGATTACGTGGAATTCATCCATTTGAAGGATAAACTCGGACCTTTTAATGAGTGGCATTTCCCAGCAATCGGGGATGGAGATCTGGATTTCCATAAACTGTTTGGAACACTTGAGAAAGCTGACTATAGAGGCCCGATTAGTGTCGAGGTGGAGTTTACACCAGAAGGACCAGCTAATCTGGAAGAGGTAAATGAAGCAGTACGACGATCCTACAGTTATCTGACAAATATATTCAAATAACTCCCAAGTAAGGCAAGGGATAGAGAAACTGTGCTTCTACAATTGGTTAGGTGGAGGTAGTCATGAAAAACATTGGGTTAGTTGGGTTGGGGTTTATTGGCAAAACTCATTTGGAAGCGTATAAACAGATTGAAAATGGACAGGTAACTGCTATCTGTACCACTGGAGAAGTGTCAGATGAGGAAATAACAAATAACGATAAAGTTTATGTTACTTCCGATTTTGAGAATCTACTATCAGATAAGACTATCGACATCATAGATATATGCCTACCTACTTTTTTACATGAAGAGTTTATTATAAAGGCTGCCAATGCCGGAAAACATATCATCTGTGAGAAGCCATTAACATTGTCCATGGAATCTGCAGACCGAATTTTGAAAGCGGTTCATCGAAATGGAGTTCATTTATTTGTAGGACACTTGCTAAGGTTTTGGCCAGAATATCAGATTATAAAGGCTTATAGCGAAACTAATATGCTAGAGGAAATCGAGATCGTTCACGCCAAGCGTCTCGGTCAGTTTCCTAAATGGAGTAAATGGTTTAAAGATCCGGAAAAAAGCGGTGGTGCGCTCTTTGATCTTCACATCCACGATATTGATTTTGTCTATTATTTACTTGGTGAAGTGGATTCAGTTTCTGCTGTTGGTTTAAAAAATGAGTATGGTGCATGGGATCACGTGATCACTACCCTTACCTTTAAGAATGGGAGCAAAGCATATGTGGAAGCCTCCCAAAGAATGCCGACGGGATATCCATTTACGATGTCATTACGGGCACAAACTCCGGAGAAAGCATTGGATTTTACCATTTCTGCCGGGGAGAATATTGAGAGTGTAGGGGACAGCATACACGAACTTATTTACTACTCCGATGGGAAAAAAACGGAGGTTGAAGTGGAACAAAAGGATGCATTTCAAAATGAATTATCGTATTTTGTAAATTGTATTGAAAACAATCAAGAAAATCGAATTATCCCCATAAAAGATGTCATGTACATCTTAACGTTATTAAAGAGCATTGAGAAATCTTTAGTAACAGGGGAAAAAGTTTATATATAGTATTACGACAAGAATGTAAGCGTTTTCTGATGTGTGTTATTGCCGGCATAACCATTACGTTATCCCGTAGGAACAGTAACATGGGAAGAAATTCAGTTTGGCTTCAAATCTTTACTTTAATAGATTATTAGATTAAACAAGGGGGATTTAATGATGAAGAAAGCAATTTATTTATTGGTGTTACTTGCGTTGATCGTTGTACCGATTCTTAGTGCATGTGGTGATGGTGAGGAAGCAACTGGTGGGGATTCTGGCGGAGATTCTGATGGTGATAAGTTCAAGATTGGTATTCTAGCACCTGCAGTTACCCATGGGTGGGTTGCAGCAGTTGCCTATCATGCAGAAGAACGTGCCAAAGAGTTATCAGGTGAAATTGAGTATCAAATCCAAACAAGCAGTAATGCAGAAGAAATGACTTCCCAGTTAGATGACTTAATGACTTGGGGAGCAGAAGCGATCGTTGCATTTCCTCAGTGGGAAGGGATGGAAGTACCCATTCAAACAGCGTTAGATGCTGGAATTGAAGTTGTAAACTTTGATATTGTTATTGATGCAGAAGGCGTGTACCGTGTTGCTGGTGACAATGAAGACATGGGTATTCAAGGAGCTCACTATATCGTAGACAAGATTGGTACAGAGGGAAATGTAGTTATTCTTGAAGTTCCTTCTTCTGGATCTGTCTCTGAATTAAGGAACAAAGGGTTTGTGGAAACTGTTGCAGAAATTGCTCCTGATTTAAACTTACTCACTTATGCTACCCAGTTTACACGGGAAGATGGTCTTAGTGATTTTGCTGATATCCTAACAAGCAATAGCCAAATTGATGCCGTTTATTCTATGGACGACGAAACTTCCATCGGTGTTTTACAAGCAATTCGCGAAGCTGGTAGAACGGATATTCAAGTCATCACTGGCGGTGGAGGAATGCAAGAATACTTTAATATGATGCCAGAGAATGATGATATTTGGATTCAATCTGCATTATACAGTCCAGCAATGGTAAAGGATGCAGTTGATGTTGCGCTTAAAGTATTAAAAGGGGAAGAAGTGGAGCAGGTGACTGTTATTCCAACAACAGTGGTGGACAGGGATAATTATGAAGATTTCCTAGATGAAAACTCACCTTACTAAGTCCTAGGTTTTTCCTTAAAAAACGAAAAGAATAAAGGAGGGGTTATGGCATGGCAAAGCTATAGCCTCTCTTTTAATCAAAGATGTGGAAGTGATTTCATGATAATAGAGATGAAAAATATAAAAAAGTCTTTCGGAAGCAATAATGTCCTTAAAGATGTCTCCTTATCGATGAAAGGTGGAGAAATATGTGCCTTGCTCGGGGAAAATGGGGCTGGGAAATCAACACTCATGAACATTCTAGGAGGAGTTCATCAAATGGACTCAGGCTCTATCATCGTTGATGAAAAACAAGTGGAATTCAATACACCGGTTGATTCTCAGAAAACTGGTATCGCTTTTATTCACCAGGAACTAAATTTAATCAATGATTTACCAATTTATGAAAACATGTTTCTTGGCCGAGAATTGAAAACGAAACGGGGAAGCTTAGACCTGGAAAAAATGTTTGACGAAACAGAGAAAATGTTTAAGCGGATGAATGTGGATTTGGATCCAAATAAAATGGTTCGTGAATTAGATTCTTCCTATAAACAGATTGTGGAAATATGCCGGGCGATGATGACAGATGCATCCATCATTATCATGGATGAACCGACCACTTCCTTAACGGATCAAGAGATAGAACGTGTTTTTAACATGATGAAAACGTTAAAGAACCACAATGTGGGGATCATTTTTATATCCCACAAACTTAATGAGGTCATGACAATCTGCGACAGATATCTTGTCCTTCGGGATGGGAACCTCGTAGCAGAAGGGGCTATCAGTGATGTGACAACAAAGGATCTTGCAAGATTTATGGTTGGTCATGATGTGAGAACGGAGCCACTATTGAGGGAGAAAAAACTAGGAGAAGAGATTCTCAGAGTGGAAGGTCTTACTTATAAACATAACTTTAAAGATATACATTTTTCTATTAGAGCAGGGGAAATTCTTGGGGTTACGGGACTTCTTGGAGATGGGCGAAGTGAACTCTTTCAGTCCATCTTTGGAGCAGATGGGATTTCATCTGGAAAAATATATTTAAATGGAAAACAAGTGAAAATTTCTAGTACTACTGAGGCTATAAGTAAAGGAATTGCTTATCTTCCGAGAAACAGGAAAGAAAATGCCATTATAAAAGATATGAATATTAGGGAAAATGCTTCAATTGTAACTTGGCCCAAGTTTTCCAATCGAGGGATAATTAATACTCAAAAACATGAAGAGACGTTTGATGAACATCGCAAAGTCCTTCATTTAAAAATGGGAAAAATGACAGACAATATAACTAGTCTATCCGGTGGAAACCAGCAAAAAGTTGTTTTAGCAAAATGGCTGGCCGCTGAACCGAAACTCCTAATTCTAGACAACCCTACACAAGGGGTGGATGTGGGAGCTAAAGAAGATATTTACGATATCATATTAAAACTGGCAGCTGAAAAGATTGCAGTCGTTGTCCTCTCCAGTGAAGCCCATGAAATTATTCGTGTATGCGACCGGACCCTTGTCATGTACCACGGAGTTATTCAAGGGGAAGTATCTGGGGAAGAAATGAATGAGCATAATATCATGAGTCTTGCTACAGGTGGACAGCTGACATAGGAAGGGAGAGGAAGTGAACGATGGAAACAAAACCAGCTACAGATAAGGAAAAAAACACAGGTAAAAAAAGAAACTTCTTTGAATGGTTTAAATATAAATGGTCAAATGAGCCACTTTTTAGCACGGCAATCGCTCTAGTTGTCATGGTTATCTTGCAAACTTTAGTATTGGGCTTTGATTATGATTCCGTTGGCAGCTGGTTTCAAGCATGGACCAATAACTGGATCAATATTTTAAGAAACAATGCTGGGGTTGCGATCGTTGCTTTAGGTATGACTCTTGTCATTATGACTGGGGGCATCGATTTAGCAGTTGGGTCAACATTAGTTGCCACGGGTGCATTCACGATGGTACTCCTTGATACGGGTAACAGGGGACTCTTAGGGATCATGGGGATGACAGGAATTCCCGCATTTATCGTAACAATACTCCTTGTGATGGCCCTGGGATATTTACTTGGTTCCCTTATAGGGGTAACCATTACAAAAGGAAAGGTGCCCCCATTCATTGCCACGTTGGGTGCCATGATGATTTTCCGAAGTGTCACGCAGCACTTTATGCAAGGATACAATACAACGGTACCAACGGAATTCTTGCAAATTGCCAGTTTTAAAATTGGAAATGTAATGATCATGCCAATTATTTATTGGGCAGTCATTGCCTATATCCTTTATTATGTATCAAAGCGTACGACATTTGGCAGACAAATCATCGCTGTTGGATCAAATGAACGTGCTGCCCGACTTTCCGGTGTGAATGTGAACAAAGTTAAACTTCGTGTATATGCATTAATGGGACTTCTCGTATCCATTGCCGCAATCATTCAAGTATCCAGGATCGGATCCATGGACTTCTCCAATGCAGGCCGTGGAATGGAAATGGATGCCATTGCTGCTGCAGTTGTTGGTGGAACAAGCATGAGTGGCGGACGAGGATTTATTATGGGAACCGTGTATGGAATGTTAATCATTGCCGTCATGAACAATCTATTAAACTTGTTTGGTGTCCCTCCGTTTTTAAGAGAAGCCTTTAAAGGATTTATTGTAATCTGTGCCGTGTTGCTTCAGAAAAAACAGCAAGATTCGTAACTTTAAAATAACCTCGCCCCTGTTGGGATCGGGGTTATTTTTTGATAAAACGGACCTCTAATGATAGCTAACCAGAAGTGCCTATATATAGCGTGTGATAATGAGTGGACTTGAGATTCCCCTTAAAGAATGGTGTAATTGTTCTCATAGATTAGTATAATTATAGAAGAATTCATTTTTCAGGGGGTGTCTAATGCGTCTTTTTAAATATATTGTTTCACTAGCTCTAGTTACTATGTTGCTAATATTTATCTTTAAAGTAGAAGACTTAAGGGAATTTTCTTTCGAGAATGTGTTAGGAACTGCCATTAATGGTCAGACAGCAGATGAACTACCAGATCAAAACGAACCAGTTCCTCAAAACAGGAATATTAATTCATACGAATCCTCTCCGCAAGAGCAGGATGTAAAAGAAGAATCTGTTGATCAGATAATTGAAAGTACCCTTTATGATGTTATTTTAAATGCCTTCTTAGAAGGGAAAAGGGAAATTAATGTTGCTCATTTAAGCCTTGACAGTGACGAGGTTTTCGGTGTGAGGGAGCAGGTCTTGGAGGACTATCCAGAAATATTCTATTTTGAACACACAGGAAGTCATTTTTGGACCGATGGAAAACTGGAATTTAATTATCGGTATTCCGAAGAGAACTTGGAGCAAGTGAGAACAGAATTGGATGAAAAAGTAGAGGACATCCTGAAGGAGACGATTGAACCAGGCATGTCAGACTTGCAAAAGATCATCGAACTGCATGATTATGTTGTGTTAAATACCGCTTATGATTATGATAATTATCTCAATGGGACAGTACCAGATCTATCGTATACATCCTATGGTGCTCTCATCAATGGGGTGGCAGTTTGTGATGGTTATACGAAAGCGATGAATTTATTACTTCGGGAAGTTGGCATCGAATCCAAATATGTGGTCGGCGAAGCGAATGGTGACGGTCACTCTTGGAATTTGATTAATCTTGACGGCGAGTGGTACCACTTAGATGCTACTTGGAATGATCCCGTTCCAGATCAAGAAGGTCAGGTCAGATACAAATATTTCCTGGTCACTGACGATTTATTAATAAGAGACCACATATGGAACCGCGGGGATTATCCGAAGGCAACGAGTGATCGATTCTCTTATTTTCAAGGGATGGAACATGCCAAACGAATCGGGGACATGATTTATTATACAGATGATGAGTATTTATTCAGTATTCATATCACTGGTAGTGATCACCGAAAGATTTCAGATGTGAGAGCATATAACATTGCAGTTGGCACAGATTACATTTATTTCAGCAACTACTCCCACGGCGGGCATTTATTTAAGGTGAAAAAAGACGGTAGTGGCTTGACGAATCTTAATTCGATCCACTCCGAAGAAATCGTCCTAGAGGATGGTATATTGCACTACACCGACCAATCGACAATGGAGCGAAAGTCAATCCAGGTAGACGATTAAAATGATCTCAAAGTTTTTTTATATGACTTAATAAAATTAAGGATAAGCTTTTAACATTGGAATCTTATACAAAAAAACTCCTACTTGAATCGAGTAGGGGATTTTTTTTGGTATAGAACATTTTTTGAGACACTAAAATCAATTTTCCTAAAAAACTTCCAAAAAAGTGACAGATTTCAAAACAAATGACCAGATATTGAATGGTAGAATACTGTCGAATTCTATATAATTATGTTAATTGTAGTATAAAAGTAATAGTTCTAAATTCCTTATGAGGGGTGATTTGATCAAAAAACATAGTAGTATTAGACTAAATTACTAGAAAAGAGGAAGAATTATGTCGAGGAAAAATCGCAGGGTACTAACTAAAATGACATCTATACTTCTTGTTGTTTTATTAGTCTTTGGAATTGGGACACCAGCATTTGCTCATTCATCACCTCCTAGTCCATCCATCAGTTTTACACTGGATAAGATGCAACATATATCGTCTCCATCAGCTGATGTTATTTTAGACTTGGAAATTGACTTTAAAGATTTCACTTTCGCACCGGAAGAGACACGTGATTATGTTATTAAGGTGAAGAACGCAGCTGGGGAAGAGATTGGTAATGATGCTGGACATTTTGAAAGTAACGGTTCAAAAAATCACTCGTTAACATTTGATACTGCAGCATCACCACTTTCAGCGGGGAATTATACGATTATTGTTTCTTCTGGATATGCGCAAACGGCATACGAAGATTATGAAATTGTCCAGAGGGAATATGTGAGTGAATCAATTGATTCTACCTCTGTCTGGGTAAATTACGATCTTAAACCTTGGACTGCAAGAAATCAATTACCTTCGACGATCACGATCAGTGATAATGAAGGTAAAACATACGATCAAACTATAACATGGCAGTTCGACAAAAAATTCTTTTCCTCGAAAAGTTCAGGTGTAAGTCAAAGCTTGACTGGTACATACGAAGCACCAAGGGGAGTAGAAAATGTACCAGAAACAGTGTCTGGAGAAGTAAAAGTCAAGTATATCCCATTAAAGGTTACTGGTAACGAAGATAGAGACATCCGTTACGGCAGCGGAATATGGGGTCTACCAAATAACGTCACAATTCATTTAAACAAACGTGGTCAATGGCGATATGGTGCCGTAATCTGGGATACGAAGGGTATAAATACCTCTACTCTAGGCGAGCACACCATTACTGGTAGGATTCTCGTGAAGGATGAAACCATTGACTGGAGCCATTTCTCTAAAAATGTTTCAACAGTGAGAAATGTGGTGAAAACAGATTTCCATTCCCTTGTTTCAACGGTAGACGATGTGACAGTTGACGCAGGGACAAAATTTCCGTTAAGAGAATTCCCTTCTTCTGTCACTATTAGGGATGCTGGTAATCATTGGGGACAATTTAAAAATAATTATCAATCAGACGTAAATTGGAGTTGGGAAGACAAATACAATAGAAGCGAACCAGGTGTATATTCCGTAACAGGTGAGGTAGAAGTACCTGAATTTTTCAACGAGTTCGATCAAGTACTTAACCGAACTGTAACGGTAAAACCGTATATTCACTCTGTTGTAAATCCAGCAGGAAAAGGTGTCACAGTATATTGGGGAACAGATCTGAGCGATATATCACTCCCAAAAAGTGGAGATGTTCTATTGTATCGTGGAGCTAAAAAGTTCTTTGGGAAAAAATCAGTTGATCTATCTTCCAGTGATTGGGGAAGTAAGTTCTATAACAGCCAGAAACCGGGCACTTACACGGTTTGGAATCATTTCGAAATGAATCAGATTATAGATCACTCTGAGTTTACAAACTACAAACGGGTTCCATTATTATTCAGTACAAAAGTAACTGTACTGGACCCTTATGTTACTGGAATAAGTAAAGTGGATGATCTTGATGAGTTCATCGGTACAGATGAGTCATCTGTTCTTTCTAAATTGCCTGAAAAAACAAAAGTAACGGTTCAAGGTGTTGATTCCTTTGAAGATTCAGAGATATATGCAAATCTAGAATGGAGAAGTAAGAGACGATCACCATATGATGAAAACAAAACCGGCACATATACATTTGTCGGGACCGTAACTGGCTATACGGATGAAAAAGGGGATCATGTCAATGTTACCAAGCATCCAAAACGTCAGTACGAAAAAATAGAAGTTGACGTAACAGTGAAGCTTCCGGAAGTGGTAGAAGTGGATGTCTTTAATATTTTAAGAGATTCCTACTCCTTTATTAATGGAACTTCTGAATCAGTTGTAAACTTTGCACTTCCTTACAGCATTCGTTTAAAGGATGAGCGTGGTCAGAGGGTTAATGTCAATGGATTAAAGTGGAACATTGAAGACTTTAACGCCACACCAGATGAAAGAACGGAATTCAGAGCAACAGCAACGATTGATCTTGCTGCCTACAACCTTTCTTATGGTAAAGAAAACACATTAGTTCTTGATACAAAAGTCATAGTTGGTAATCCTTATATTGTGGATGTACTAGAATATCCATATAAACTTCTGCCAAGAAACTATACTAGTTTCGAAGTAGCAAATGGTACTCTGGAAACTGATGTTCCATTCCCAGAAACGGTTAAGGTGTTGGATAACCGTGGGGTTGAGCACGATGTTCCAGTAGTGTGGGATTTCGTACGTTTTCCATCTTATAACCCTTATAGAGAGGGAAGTTATTACGCTACAGGAGAATTACTACCTCCAAAGACGTTGGATAATGGTATTGCAGTTTCCCGAAAGGCATATGTGAAAGTGGATGTGAAGAAACCACACATCGTTGATTTTGATTCGGACTTCCGTTTTACTGTCGATCATCTGACTTCAGCGAAGGAGATCAAAGGAAAGAAAGATTTCCCTAGAAACATTGTGGTAACGGATAATCGTGGAGATAATAAACACAGTGTGGTTACTTGGGATTTCTCTACTTTTGATCCATCTGTTCCAGGGGAGCATACTGTAAGTGGATCATTCTCATTACCAAAGGGAGTAATTCAATCCACTCCGGCAACGGAATTAACAACTTCCATGACGATAGAAGTTCTGGACCCATATATTGTAGATGTGGAAGTTACACAACAGAAACATGTTGTTGATTATGGAACAAGATCAGATAAAGTCGTAAGTCATTTACCAACGAAAGGCACCATTACAGACAGTGCCGGTGTGGATCATGAAGTAGTTATTACGTGGGCGCACGAAAGCTATAACCGTCACCAAGAAGGGGATCAGACTTTCGTTGGAACTTTTAGTTTACCTAAAGGTGTTACCTTAAAATCTGGCGATGTACTGACTGATTTCTACTTCGAGACAACGGTAACAATTCGTCAAGATTTATTTGAGAAGCACAAACATGTAACAAATGAAGAAATCGCCAGTATTGGAACGGAGAAAAATCTGGTTGTTGATTTAACCAATGAAGATGACGTGAATGAAGTTCGTTTATCTAACGAGCAAGTTCAGCAAATGAAACAATTAGGTTTAGACCTGAAAGTAGTTAAAAATGATTTGGAAATTACAGTTCCACTGGAGAATTTCGAAGATGATCTAGAAGATGACATCCGTTTATATGTGGATCGTTTAGCAAAGGATCCAGTTGTTTTGGAAAAATCAAATGAAACTTCCAGCTCTATCTACAAGTTTACATTAATGAAAGGTGAAACAGCACTTAACCTTTTTGATTATGATATCGAACTAGTTTTCCTAGTAGATGATATTGGGGATCAAGATCCTAACGATCTCAAACTCTATTATTGGAATCCAACAACCGAAGAATGGGAGCTAATCGGTGGAGAATACCGAGATGGCATGTTATATTCCAGCACTGGCCACTTCAGTATTTTCGGTGTCTTCAATCAACAACTATTTGCCGTACCGGCAGAAGATGATGACACTAATGAACCGACACCAACAGATGGTGATACTGATCAACCAGTTGATGAAGAAAAACCTGGTACGATTGAGCCATCCGAAGAAGAGGAAGTGGCTCCGGTAACTGAATCACCAAAGAAAGACAGTCAGTTACCAAGCACGGCAACGTCTTATTACAATTGGATTCTACTTGGAATATTCCTGATTCTCCTTGGTGCAGCTTTTGCTGTTAGAGAGCGTTTTGGGAAAAATAGAGTACTAGTTTAGTTATCGTATTTATGTCCATGGCAAGGGTGTGTTGAACACCCTTGCTTCTTTTATTTGGAAGATACTTCATTTAGTCACTAATTGCAGACTAACTACGAAGAAAATTGTCGAACTTTTAAAAAAATATAAGAAAAAGTACCTAGTTCTAAAATCCTTTTTATGCTTTAATTAAACTATATTTATTGTGACAAAAGGGTTAATAGATTCTCACAAAAGGAGTAGGTGTCAACAGAGAGGTACAGTTCATTAAACTTTCATAAGGTGTTCTATTTAATGAACAAAGATTGATTTGAGTTAACTGAAAATTTAAACAATATAGGTATTTTATGGAAGGAGTTACTGAAATGAGCAGGCTTCAAAGAGAAATATTGAAGAAGAAGTTGAAGAAACAATTAATGAAGAAAAAAGCAGTTATCTTTTTTGTCACACTTCTTTTAATGATGCCTTTATTATCAAGCGGCTCTAGCTTAAAGGAAGTAACCTCAGCTGGAGGAATGAAGATCGAAAATGTATCTCCAATTGATTATCAGGAAGGAGATGGCCCTGTCCTTGTGGCGCCAGATGTGGAAATAACTGGTGGTGGCTCTTATGGTGACGGGTATGTTCGATTTGGATTGAACGGAAGTACGTCAACAGAAAGATTATCTTTTGTTGATTCTGGTACGCCATCCAATGAAAATGGGAAAGTGTCCATTGTAGGGAACGCCGTTTATTTAGGCAATGGTACAGGATATAGGCAAATTGGCTCTGTTAATACTTCCTATGATGGGACTAGTGGTCAACCACTGCAAATTGATTTTTCCACACCACTGGTCAATGCGGGGTTTGAAGAAGATGTGAAAAGTGCAGAAATTACAGACAGAGCTAATTTTGGACAAACGCATCAAATTACAGGGTGGGACATTACATTAGGGGAATATAAAGTTGAGCATTTGAAGAGTGGTACGCCAGGAACACTGGTAGAGAGTAACGATCCAAATTACAGTGAATTTCGCTTTCAGTATGCCGTTCAAGGAGAGCAGAAGTCATCCGGAAATTACGCGTTGCGTTTAGAATCCCTTTATTGGGTTAAAGAAAGAAGGACGTCACACGAACTTCAGGATCCAAATTTTGCTGTTTTCCATGGACCTTGGGCTATCAGCTCTCCTTTTTACGCTTATGAAAATGATACAATTGCATTAGATTGGGCAGCCCAAAATGGTGGAGATGACTATGATGTTTACGCTTTTTTGGTAAATACAGATACAAATGAAGAAATCGAGTTGTTTTATGGCAGAGGTAAAACTCAAGCATGGACAACAACCACGTCAACTATTCCCACAGACGGAAACTACCGCTTTAAATTTATCAGTGGTTCCTATGATGCCACTGGTGGTGGGAAAATGGGTGCCTCCCTATATATTGATAACATCCGTTACTATGGAAATGCTGCCAACGATGCGGTGGTTCAACAGGTTGCCCGTCTCATTACGTATGAAAATACAGCATCAGGATTAGATCCTGGCGCGCCAGCTAAAACAATAGAAATAACGGTGAAAAATGCAAATAATGACACAGCTACGGTAACAGAAACCGTAAATAATGAACCATTGATTATCTATGCAACTGGGGATCATAAAGATAGTGTAACAGCGGACCTCACTTTGGTTACAAATCCAGCGGATGGTTCGACAATCGCTTGGAGTGCAGAACCGAATATCTATGTCAATCCACTAACTGGAGATCCTGCTACTGGGGAAGTTACACGACCGTCCCACGCCATAGGGGATCAGCTAGTGACGTTGACAGCAACGATCACAAAAGGTGAACAAACAACGACGAAAGTATTCACTGTGAATGTGAAAGCGGGAGATCCGGCGCCATCAATTCAAACGGAATGGAATCCGCTCCAACCGGTTGTTCCAGGAAAGGTTCAATTAACAGTGACGGAAGAACCATCACCAGAGACGAAATTTTATTATCAAGTGTTAGGAACAGAACCTCTTCCGAAAAACTTAGGTCAAGTGGTAGATGTATCAGGTTGGACTGAAATCAGTCAATCGGATAGTCAGGCTGTGGATGCGGTCAATGGCAGTTTTATTGAAGTCATGGAAGTAACAGAGCAGGATGGTAAGAGCACTGTCACTAAATGGAGAGTTATTGGACCTGTGAATGACGGAAAAGCCCTTCAAGACGCCATCGATCGAGCGAATGGAGAACTTGACAGAGCTGAGAATGCACAAGATCGGTATGGAAATGCAGGAGGGGAAGAGACGGATTCAGTCTATACGGCAGTTGAATCAGCGAAGAACGATCTCCAAAACGCTTTAGATGCCGAACCGAAAGACAAGGAAACTATTCATGAAAAAACAAATGTGTTAGAGCAAGCCATCGAAAGCTTGGAAGAAGCAAGTTTTGCGAAAGAGCTTTCTAATGCCCAGGAGTTGGCGGATGCCGCTCTAGAAGACGCAACAAAGGCAATTGCAGATTACAAGGAAGCTAATGGCGATGAAACGGCTCCTGTATTCGTGGAAGTGGAAACGATAAAAGCTGAACTGGAAGCTTTACTTGATGCTACTCCACCAAATGTGCCAGCCATTTTGGATGCGGCTGAACGTTTAGAAGAAGCAGTTATTGAATTAACGAAAGAAACTAGTAACATTCTAAAAGACTATTTTTTACAGGAAATTGATGGTTTAGATAATGTGGAAAAAATGAGAGATCTATTCGATGCGATTCAAGAGGCTCCTTTGTTTGAAGAAGACAAACAGGAAGTCCTTCGACATCTAGTAGACAAAGTATTGGAACCAAATAGTCCAGTTGTTTTCAAAGATGTAGAGGATGTAACAAAAATCGAAGAGTCCATTCGTCAATCGAATAAAAATACAGCCGAAAAAGAAGCTGATTATATCCGGTTAACGGAGAAAGCCATCAAAGAATTGGCTGTGGCTGATGCTCCAGCAGATGGAGAGAAGTTCCAAAAAGAAGCGAATAAGGGAATTGAACAAATTATCGAACTTGTAACTGATCCAGAGGAAAAGGAACGGTTGACACATTTGCATGAATTGACCGTAGATGCCTTATCACTAACGAGAGAAAAAGCATTCCAACTGCAGGATGGTGACACTTGGGAAAGCATTACGACTGACTTTTTCACCTTAAATGCGGGATCTTATGGTACGTCGATCAGTTGGGAATCTAGCAACAAGCAGGTAATCACCATTTCTGATGATACAGGGGTGGTAGAGCGCCGGAAAAAGGATCAATCGAGTATTCTGACAGCTACGATTTCCCGTGGGGATCAGGTAGTCCATCGAACATTCCTACTGATTGTGAAGCGAGAAGGGGCCGGAGAAAAGGTCAGGGAGTCAGAGTTTAGGGAAGTGAAAGTGGAAAGTGGTACCAAAAATGTGTCACGTCAAGCGATAGAAAGGATAACGTTATCAGACGGGAACGGTAAAGTGGTAAATATCATTGACAAGCTGATCCTGACAGAAGAAATGTTATCGGAGTTTGATTTCACTGGAGAAACATTCCGCATTCTATTAGAGGACGATGCTAGCGTTGTTGCGGATGAATTGGCGATTGAGATTCCTTTTGATGTCTTGGAAAAAATCAATGGGGATTTAGAAATCTGGACAGAATACGCGATTCTTTACCTTTCCAAAGAGGAAATTCTGGCCATGCAGGAAGCGAAACTTGATCTGTACTTCCGAATCGTACCAGTAAAGGATTTGGTGGAACGGGAAGATGTACTAGAAAGACTATCAATTAGTGACGTTGTTAAGCAAGAAGTATTGCAAGTTGTAGGAGTACACGGAGTTGCCAATTTATTAGGTACACCAGTGGAAATTGAAACAAATTATAAAGATTTTACAACCGATATTACATTGCCTTTGAAAGATATAATTTACGCAGGTATTGATCTTGACATGCTTCGCATTTATATCGAGCACAGTGATGGGGAAATTGTGGTGCAACAAGGTGATGTGGTATATGGGGAAAATGGGGAGCCTGAAGGTCTAAAGTTCACAATAAATAAGTTCAGTGTGTTCAGTATCTTTGAAATGGAAGAGATTCCTCCAGTGGAAGAGGAAGAGGAAACTTCACCGATTGTGACACCAGGAACAGGGGGACAACCAGGTTCCGACAATGGTGGAACTGACGATGATGACCCTTCATCCGATGATGGTGGATCAGAATCAGAGAACGGTGGAAGTAATAATGGGGGTATTGGGAAAAAGTATGGAGATCAAGAACTGCCAGGAACGGCTACTTTCATGTACAACATGTTAGTAATCGGCCTTATGATTCTGATCTTCGGTGTCTTCCTGTATCTAGACAGAAGAAAAACAGTTTAATCCGACAGGTGCCTGTCACCTCCCGGTTTTTGTCGAAGAAAAGTAGCGTATATTGCCTATGAATTATTCCATAGGTGATATACGTTTTTCTTTTAATAGGAGGCACTGTTTGAAGAGAATATTGGTCGTGGCCGATTTAATACTGGTCCTTTCTAAAATCTGAAGAAAGTTTTCCCTTCGGAGTTTGACACCCATCTAGTATTAGTGTACTATTTGATTAGTACACTAATACTGGATGGGATAACATTATTTTTACCATGATGTATTTGATTGAAAGAAAGAGTTTCATGTATTTCGTAAGATCAACGATAAAACCCACCGAGACACCACGAGATATAATGCCGACACGGTGCCAATTATTTAACGGTTACCATCAAATTACAAAATTAATACATAAACTCCAGCCAAAAATCAATACTCACCTTCACCTAGTAAACGACCAGCAAAGCACACGAGAAACATAGTAACGAACTAGAGCAAACCAAACTCATTCAAGTATTTTACAGATGAAAGGAGGTCTCCGTTTGACCATTCCGTTTGATCAAAATCGACCGATATATTTGCAGTTGATGGAACATTTTTATGGAAAGATTTGTAGGTATGAACTGAAAGAAGGAGAAAAATTACCTTCTGTGAGAGAAACCGCGGTAGAAGTGGGAGTTAATCCAAATACTGTTTCGCGGACTTACATGGAAATGGAGCGGGAAAACGTTGTGGTTACTAAGCGTGGCCAAGGAACATTTGTGACAGAAGATCATGATGTCATCCATCAGTTAAGAGAAAGAATTGCAGAAAATCAAATTGATACCTTCCTGGATGTTATGACACATAACGGTTTTTCCGAAGATGAAATCATTGAGTTAATTCAAGTACGGGCAAGGACAAGAAAAAAGAAAAAAGGTTGATATGGGACCATCAGACCTGGTCTCTGACTAGATTGTGACCTTGTTTAAGATATTGGTTCGTTTACCAATAACCTTGAAAGTAGTAAAAGGGAGGAAATGAAAAATGACTGTTTTATCTTTAAAAGATGTTTCCAAAAGATACGGCCGACAACATGCCCTTAGAAACGTAACTATGACTCTTAGCAACAATGGAATCGTTGGCTTAATAGGACCGAATGGAAGTGGGAAATCCACAATACTAAAGCTGATTGCAGGGCTCCTGCAGCCAACAAAAGGTGAAATTACCCTTTCTGGGGAAAAAGTGACGAGAAGATCAGCAGATCAAATTGCGTTTTTAGCAGAGATTGACTCCTTATATTCTTATCAGACCGTTCAAGAAACAGTTCAGTTTTGGGCAAACACGACACCGGATTTTTCCGAAAAGAAGGCGGTTGAAATGCTCGAAACGTTAGATGTGGACCTCACTAAAAAAATTAAAAACTTATCCAAGGGAAATCGTGCACGGGTAAAATTAGCGCTGATTATTTCTAGGGATGTGCCGATTCTCCTGATGGATGAACCGTTATCAGGCCTTGACCCCATGGTGAGGGAGGATATCCTTAGAATGATCGTGTCTTATGTAGATGTGGAAAGGCAGACAGTGATCCTGTCTACCCATGAAGTGGCAGAAGTGGAACCTTATTTGGATTATGTCATTTTCGTTAAGGAAGGCGAAGTGCGCCTGGAAGAATCGGTGGAATCATTACGTGAAAAACGTGGTACCAATCTTGTGGAAACGATGAAGGAGGTATTACTATGAGTTGGAGTGCATTGTTAAAGAAGGAGTGGAGAGCCAGTTCCACCCCCTTTTTCATTGGGGTAGTGGGAATTATAGTCATTTTCTCTGGGATATATTATGCGATGGGACGGTATTCCCCATTCCTGTTTTTATTTAGTTATCTTTCGATTTTTGCTCATTTATTGGCTGTAGGATTAGATCTTTTACACAATCTGAGAAAGGAATGGAAAGAGAATACTGTCTATGTGTGGCTGAATTTACCTCTGCCGGGATGGCAGTTAATTTTATCAAAACTAGTAATAACAATGATAGAATTTATCATCACATTAATGATTACACTTGGATTTATGTATGTACTTACCAATCGGGCCATCGACTTGTTTGGACAAAGGGCGGACGGCCAAGAACTTGTAGCAGGCATGGAAATATTTAAGGAATCATTTGTGGAAATGATTCCAATCATCTTATTAGTCATTCCATTTGTTTCGATTCTATTAGCGTTTGGTATCCTGTTTATCTATTTCATGGGAAAATCCTATTATCGAATTGGTTGGATTTTAGGAACGGTTGTGGTGGTTGTATCCTTTTATGGATTGATTAAATTTTTGGATACACCTGTATTTTCTGTAATCTCAGAATGGGGATTGATCAGACATTTTTCGTTCCCGGAACAGATTATGTTTGAAGGGGGAAGTGAGACGGCGATTGAAGTAGGAGAAGTATTGACCCTACCACTATATGCAGGACAGATCGTTGTTGGGATAGTCCTCCTCATTGCCATGTTTAGCCTCCTTTCCTGGATGTTAGACCGGAAAGTACAGGTGGGGTAGCTGATTTACTAATTACTTCGGATAACGAAATAAATGGAGGTAGTTGGAGAGAAATATCGAATAGATTAATAGAGGTTTTTTTAGAAAGGCTTTTTTCGCATAGATGTTGTTTTTAAAGCAAAATTTTTGCTTGGATAAACTCCAGGCGGACGCTTTCCGCGGGCACGGCCTCAGCCTCCTCGACGAAAACCGTGTCTGCGGGGTCTTCACCTCGCGCTGTTCCCGCTGGAGTCGCCGCCTTTCACTTCTCCAAGCTTTTCTCAAAAAGCAACAAAGTTTGCGAAAAGAGCCTTTAGAAAAAACGCGAGAACTCCCGTGAATTCAGTCATGGGATGTTAACATGGGAATGGAAGAAAGGGGTGGAAGGTTTAGATGACAAATGTGAAAGTGCAAGGGGAGCGTTGGTTTCCCACAGAGACTAGTTTTTCAGAGGAAATAAAAGAGTTGTGGGGAGACTGGTATTGTGACTCGGAGGTAGGAAAACTCCGGTCAGTGATCATGAGACGGCCTGGTAAGGAAATAGAGATGATAACAGAAGAAAACTATCGGGATTTCAGGTGGGAAGCACCCATGAGTGTCGAGAAAGCAAGGGAAGAACAAGATAAATTAATCGAGATCTATGAGAAACACGGGGTGAAAGTGCATCTGGTAGAGAACATGAGGGAAGATCGTCCAAATGCCTTGTTTATGCGGGACCTTGTTTTTATGACACCGGAAGGGGCCATTGTTTGTCGCCCGGGAATCTCAGCAAGGCGAGGTGAAGAGAGATATGCTGCAGAGGCTTTAGGCCGATTAGGTGTTCCAATTATTAAAACCATCAATGGGGATGGCTATTTCGATGGTGCTTGTGCCATGTGGGTGGACAGGGAGACTGTTTTAATCGGAACCGGTGCCCGAGCCAATGAAGCAGGTGCTGCTCAGGTGGAAGCCGAACTCCGAAATATGGGTGTCACAAACATCATCCGGTTCCAGATTCCATATGGTCATGCCCATTTAGACGGCTTAATTAATTTCGCTGATAAAAAAACGGCCCTGTTATTTCCTTGGCAGGTTCCTTATGATGTGGTGAAACCTCTATTGGAACGGGAGATAAGGATTGTGGAAGCAACTAATCTAGAGGAGGCAAAGCATAGATTGTGTACGAATTTCGTTGCACTAGAACCTGGAAAAGTAGTGACGGTGACAGGAAGTCCCGAAACAAAAGGTAAGTTGGAAGGTGCAGGGATTGAAGTAATAGAAGTGGAATTGGATGAAATCCTGAAGGGATGGGGTGGAATCCACTGCATGACGGCATTTCTAAAGCGAGACCCGGTTTGAATCGGGAAGTGC
>NZ_JAHQCS010000090.1:40030-40241 GCF_019042215.1 Evansella tamaricis
TGGCACTTCCTTGTATTTATGATTTACGTTAACAAATCTAGCTAAACAATATATACTATATTGTATTGAATCTATTGTTCAACAACAGAATTTATCATTTTCCGACAGAAGACTCTCTCTTCAATCGTGTGAAGGGCGAAGCCCAACGATAAGGGGGAGATGAATGTCGGTTAGGCGATAGCCTAAAGGCTTTTTGTTGCCCACTTCATAC
>NZ_JAHQCS010000091.1 GCF_019042215.1 Evansella tamaricis
TAGAAGTCCGATCTTTGACTTCGGTTGTCACTTCCGAAGTGCCCCGTAGCGATTAAGAAGCAACTGAAAAAGTTTAAAACCACTTTTTCAGTTCCCATGCGAGTAGGCGCTGGAGATAGACAACTTGCCCGAAGGTGCCAAAACTTATAAATTCTTACCTTTTAAAATAACATAAATTGGTTCTCCTGCATCTTTAGTGGGAGAGCCAATTTAAGCTTAATTTCAGAATGTCAACGAATTCCCCCATCTATTTAATCCTTTTACTAAAATAAAATTGTCCCCCTTCATCGACAGTCAATAAAAAGAGTTCTTTTTCATCCTTTACTCCAAGGTTTTTTAGTTGTTCCTTTAACCAAGATAATGTTCCTATTTTCTTGAGGTTGGCATGAATTACTCTTCCATCCTCTATTAAAACAGTAGGATATCCTTTTGGTTTCGGTTTCTGAACCATGTCTTTTGGTGTTAGTGATTGATAGTCACTTTTCTTAATTACACTGATTTGCCCGTTCGGTTCTAATACTGCATAATCAATCTCATTTAAGTCTGCTGCGCTTCTGAGACGCATGTCCATTAATAGTGATTCAAGAGTCACTTTTGCCTTAGCCATTGCATTATGTAGTATTTTCCCTTTTTCAATGAGGATGATTGGCTCATCTTCAATAACTCTCCTAAATCTTGGAGTTTTAAGAGCGACTAAGGATAAACCAACATGAATAGCTCCTATAAGAGTGGCAGCAGCCATAGGTCCACCCAAAGGAATATCCCCGCTGGATAACGGTTCGCCTATTACATCTCCTATTATAACACCAAATATAAAATCAATTGGTGATATAGTACCCATAGAACGTTGCCCCAATATTTTTACTAATGTAAATACATAAACATATACGATAGCTGCCCTGACTAAAAAGCCCCAAATCGGCAACTCCTCTGCACCAGTCCAAAAGTCAAACACTACAATCACCCTTTTTTAAAAATAAAACGTACATTAATATACTCTCCTAATGGAAAATATTTATAGATAATACAATAAAATTATGGAGGCTTTTTTAAAACGATAATCACAGGCAAGGTATGTTATCAAAGTAGGATCTTGAGGATGTGAGAGTGGTTAGAAATTGATGTGGTTCCTTTTGGAATGAAAGATCGCGTATACCTATTAAAAACTAATTTACTTTCAGCTATCAAACTACTAAAAAAAAGTATTCAACATGTTAAAATAAATGTAAATACTTCCTAAAACGGTTTGGAAATATATTAATTGAGGTAAATTATCCTATGTGTGATTGCTCTAGCAAAAATATAATCTAATTTAATCAAAATCATTCTATATTCTACTAACACGAGAATGGAGGAAATTTATGCAGGATATAAAAGATACTATAAAAGAAGTTGTCTATGCAGTAATGCCAATTACAATAGTGGTTGTAATACTTCAATTTACAATCATCTGGCTACCTTTTGATGTCTTCTTACAGTTTTTGGTGGGAGTATTATTTGTAACAATCGGTCTGATTCTATTTTTACTTGGTGTACATATTGGTTTATTACCCGTCGGGGAAATGATTGGTTCTGCATTGCCAAAAACGAAAAAACTATGGGTAATTTTATTCTTTGGGTTTCTTTTAGGTTTTGTAGTAACCGTAGCTGAGCCTGATGTAAGGGTGTTAGCTTTACAAGTGGATCAGGTTTCAGGGGGAGATATCTCAAGGAATATACTTGTATATTCCGTTGCCTTAGGGGTAGGGATTTTTGTATTATTAGCGATGCTACGAATTGCTTTTAATATCAAGATCACGTATCTTCTAGCAGGGGGATATAGTGCGGTGTTTCTTTTAGCGTCTTTTACTCCAGCAGGGTTTATCCCCATTTCCTTTGATGCTGGAGGAGTAACGACAGGTCCAATGACCGTACCATTTATTTTGGCACTTGGAGTTGGAGTGGCCTCTGTTTTGCGGGGGAAAAATTCGCCTACTGACAGTTTTGGTCTCGTTGCTTTAGCATCCATTGGTCCCATTTTAGCAGTTCTCATTTTAGGGGTGATTTATGGATGAATGTTAATATATTCGAAGGTTTTGGACATGTTTTAATTGAAGTAACATTTGCACTAATCCCATTAATTATTCTGTTCCTTATCTTCCAAATCTTCTTCTTGAAATTAGAAAAAGAAAAGTTAATAAATATTTTTAAGGGGTTAGTATTGTCTTTCTTTGGCTTAGCTTTCTTTTTACAAGGTGTCCACATTGGATTTTTTCCGGTTGGGGAATTGATCGGAGAAAAATTAGGTGAAGTTTCTTATAGGTGGATACTTATTCCCATAGGCTTTGTCTTTGGATTTGTGGCAACATTTGCAGAGCCTGCTGTCCGAATACTGAATCATGAGGTGGAAAAAGTTTCAGCTGGATATATTTCACAAAAGGTAATGCTTTATACGTTATCGATCGGTGTAGCGGTATCCATTGCTTTATCTATGCTAAGAATTATTGTAGGGTTTCCATTATGGTTTTTTATTATCCCAGGATATGCTATAGCATTGATAATGATGTTTTTTTCATCAAAGAGGTTTACTGCCATTGCATTTGATTCTGGGGGTGTAGCTACTGGACCAATGACAGTAACATTTATCCTTGCTATTGCTGTTGGTGTAGCTTCTGTTATTGAAGGAAGAGATCCGTTGCTTGATGGATTCGGGATGATTGCATTAGTTGCTCTTGCACCAATTATTTCCGTTCTCACACTTGGATTACTATTTGAAGGGAAGGGTCGGGAACATGATAGTGAAAAAGATCGATCGTCAACATAAACTCATTGTTACTATTGTAAAGAAAGGGGCAGCGAAAAAAGTTGTAAGTGCTTCCAAGCGAGCAGGGGCAGAAGGGGGCACAATACTTTTAGGCAGAGGAAAAGGTGTGCATGAAAACAAAACGTTCTTAGGTATCCCAGTGATTCCTGAAAAAGAAATAATACTAACTCTTGTAAAAAATGATATTGTAGAACAAGTTTCGGACGCTATCATATCAGGAGCAAACTTTGATCATGCTGGTACAGGACTTGGAATGATAATTAATACAAAATCGGTCATGGGGATCTGTCATTTACCTGGTGTAGGTGAATCTCCCACTGATGGAATGGAAGGAGATAACATGGAAAAAAAATCTCTTCAATATGATCTTATTGTAACGGTAGTGAATAAAGGCGATGCGGAAAAAGTCGTTGATTCCTCTAAAGACGGAGGCGCAGAAGGTGGTACGATCATAAACGGTCGAGGAACGGGAATCCATGAACAGGCAAAATTTTTAAACATAATGATTGAGCCTGAAAAAGAGGTCGTTTTAACCTTAGTTGAAAAAAATATGACAAAAGATGTGTTAGAATCAATAGAAAAAGGAGCAAAGCTTAACGAACCTGGAAAAGGAATAGCATTTGTTCTAGAAGTGGAAAAAACAATAGGGATTAACCACATCCTAAATAAAATGGTAAATGAGCATCTAGACAATTAAAAGAGGCAGGGACATAACTAAAGTGTTTCATTGAAAATCCGTACAATACACAACGATAGCGAAGTATATTTCCTTAGCTATTGATTGCTTGGATTTTTCATTGATAAAACACTTTTGTCCCAGCCTCTTTAACTCCACCAACAAATATAAAACAAATCTGTTATTTCCTATATAAACAAAACAGAACCTTTAGCAAGCGAGTATATCAGATCAAATCCACTATGACTCTTGATAGGAGAAAAAGAAAATGGTTTCTATTTTAGAAAACGTTTATGATGTATCAATCGCAGTTTTATTGTTAGCGTCCTTATTCTATGTGAGACAGATGAAAAGAATTAAACGAGATCGAGGTCTAACGGCCTTTGAGTTAATTATGTATTATATCATTCAGACTGCTATTATTTTATGGATAATTAGTTTTCTATTACTTAACTATGTACTATAAATATTTTAGTTTAGTTAAAAAGATTGCTATAACCTAGAGTGGACAACATGTTGAATAAGGTAGAATTAGTTAAAGTTAATGGGTAACTATGCAATTCAGGTAATACGATTGATACAGTAATGAAGACGGAAAGGAGTGTAAAGATATAAATCAATTGCATTTCCACATATTCGGTTGGTGTTTTGTTTCATGAATAGCCATAATATATTTTTGCCTAATTTGCGTTATAGGGGGTACACAATAAACGGAAGGGTTTTACCTATTCCAGTGCGTGATTAATTCTTCCCAATTTGTCTTTTTTTTCTGATTAGCAATAAAAGGTCCACGAACATATTCCAGATGAAGGTTTTGTGTACTTATTAAGTCACCTGCTATGTTTTTTTTGACAGTAGAAAAAACAAAGCTGTAATAATCATCAAGGTGTCTGCAACTTTGCCTCTCATCCATTAATACATGCATCCTTGCTGCAACTCTCGAAGAGAAACCTGTTCTACTCTTGAAAGGTTTATCAATGCTGATCACTTCTATCGTGTTAATTGGACCAGATAGTTTTTCTAGATACCTTCTAATAATAGTTTCATAATCTGCCAGACTTTCTAAATCAAAATAAAAGTGAGCAATGGTTTCTGCTTGAATCATTTATACCACTCCCTATTAGTCGTTTATATATTGGAGATGACAACATAAGTTTATCGCCACCCTCTTTGTTATACTTTTAAGAATTTAGGGGCAAATATCTAGAAAAAACATAGGATATATGGATATTTTAGAAAGAAGGTGTATGAAGTGTATCCAAATTATCCTTACCCACACGACTGGTCTTCTGTTTTAGAAATATTAATCCAAAGTATGAATGGGGAAGAGATGGTCTGTTCCATGAGTTCTCAATTGTATCATATTCCAGAGACAGAAAATCTGGAGGGACTTGATGAAATGCATAGACATCTTTATGATTCGTCCTATCATCGGGTAACAGCAACCGGTTGTGCAAAACGGCTCCAAGCAGGTGAATATCATGACACAATTATAAAAACGATGATTTCATGTGTTCAAAATGCATTGGATGCGGATCAGAAAGTAATGAAATGGCTTCAAGTGATGAGAGATAACGCCCCGAATGAGTTTACTCAGTTCATTGAGATAATCATCAGGTGGCAGCAAGAGACAGTACAAAGCTTATCCATGGCACAACATAGATTAAGTCAAATGGGTTTTGAAATAGAAAATCAACGTATGAATGCTGCTTACTAGTTTTTTCCATAAAGCCATAACAAACTCCTTTGGTAATACCATTCAAAGGAGTTTGTTTTATAGTTTTACCGAATTAAAAGAGCGGGAAAGCCCACTCCTTCATAGGTGGGATCGTCAAACTTCTATTTTCCTACATTATTATCAAACGCTTCGGGAATCATTGTGAATCCTTCGATCACCGTGTCCTGTTCCACTTCAATCATTAAATACCGTTTTCCTTCAAAGTTTATTTGCCGTACGAATCGTAAATCCTGTGGACTTACAGATATTTTAGCGACTTTTGTATCAATTTTAATAGATTTGGATTTAAACTTAGGTATGACACTACTGGCTTTAAATTCATAGTTTTCATCATCGATTACTTTCTTGAAAGCAGATTCTACCATTTCCGTATTGATTTCATCTACACCGCTTACCTTTAAGACCCGCTCTACATCTTTATAATCTAATTTTGGTGCTTCTTCCTCTTCATTTTCCTCAATGACCCGGTTAATTTCTTCATAGACATTTGAGAGAGTAGCTGTATTCAATTGATCCCCGGTAACATCCTTTACGATTTCTTCAAAAACAATTTTATCATCTTGAGCTGTCATTACCTCTTGTCCATTTAAAACGTCCTCAATGAACTGATAGTCAGGTTCATTTGCTTTCCCTGCAGAGTACAGAATGTGGTTCACATCTGCATAATTGTCGGTAAAACACGGAAAGAGAAAGCCTCCAATAGGAGCATTCAAGTTAATAATCGGATCTACCACAAAATTGTATTTGAATTCCTTTTCCACATAATCAAAAAGCAATTCTTTTTTTGGCTCTTGCGTGTTATTGATACTGCACAAAATAAAGGAATGGGAATAGACAGTATCTGTTCCACCTTCTTCTGATGCTTCACTTCTTCGTTTCGTAGGTTTGTAATATTCCCCTCGGATGAAAGTGATTACAATATCCTTATCATATTGGCGGTTGTTCAGCATTTTGCCTATCATCATCAGCATTTGCTCTTTCCAGCCTTCCACATCACTGCTAAGTAAACCTTGGTGTAAAATGAGTTGACTGTTATTTTGCGCCTCACGATTAAACTTTAATTGAAATAATTTTTCATCCAATTGTCCACCAAGCATTTTCTTGAAATTATTCAAAAATAACTCCTTTTGATCTTGGTCCAGTAATTCAAAGGCTTGACTTTGATAATGATAAATATCACTTGATTCCTTCATAATATACACATTAAATATTTCTTTGATTTTTAGTAATTCATTTTCTACTTTGAATTGTTTTCGAAAGTGTGCGATGTCTTTTTTATTCATTTCTATTCCCACTCCCATGCTAGTTCAATTGTAAAATTCTCTGTAATGTAAAAATTGGCATTAGAAAATGGAGAGCATAATACTCCCCACCACTTAAAATATTCTTTTATTTTAACATAAGGAGTTTAACGGTAGTAAAGTTTCATTCGGACCCAAACAATAAAAATAACGATTACAAAGACTTATTTGACCAAACCAATGACAAAGTAGTAAAGTATGGATATGAGTCGAAGGGAAACCATAAGCCCGTGTCAGGTGGGAAAGGAAAAATACTAATAGAAGACAATTGCCAAGTACACTAACTAGCAGACTATTAATACATAAAGAAAGACAGGTTAACTACATGAAGCCAATTTTAAAATACCGTGGAGGGAAATCTAAGGAGATCCCTTTTTTCCAAGAATATATTCCTCAACAATTTTCTACATACTTTGAACCATTCTTTGGTGGAGGTTCCGTTTATTTTTATTTAGAACCAAAAAAAGCTAAATTGAATGATGTTAATACAAGATTAATCGGATTTTACAATACTGTTCGAAACAATTATACAGCACTTCGGAATGACTTAGATGATATTCAGAGACAATACGAGAATAATCGGCAAGTATATGAACAAAGGAAAAAAAAGTCCCCTGATTTAAGGGTCACCGATGATAATGAAGCTCTATACTATGAATTAAGGGACATGTATAACAATATCATTCCGAAAGTATATAGTGATGCAGCTCTGTATTTTTTTATTAATAAGACATCCTATTCTGGCATGATTCGTTACAATGCGAGAGGGGAATTTAACGTTCCTTATGGAAGGTATAAAAACTTTAATACACAGCTATTAACGGAGGCTCATAGCCAATTATTGCAAACTGCAGAAGTCACCAACGGTGATTACTCCTTACTATTTAACGAGATGACACAACATGATTTTATGTTTTTGGATCCCCCTTATGATACGATCTTCAGTGATTATGGGAACATTGAATTCACAGGTGATTTTGATGAATCTCATCATCGGAGATTAGCTGATGATTTTAGAAACGTAAATGGAAAAGCTCTTATGGTCATTGGATCTACGCCTTTGATTGAAGAATTATATAGTCCTTATATAAAAGGTAGATATCAAAAATCATACGCAGTTAATATCCGGAATCGGTTTAAATCAGAGTCTGAACATTTAATTATAACGAATTATGAAATATAATTAATACAAAAGTTAATAGTAAAAGAAGCTTAAGTCCGTTAGATGATGAAAACTTAAGTTTCTTTTTTTACATTTGTAGATGATGGGGGACTGTTTATGATTTCTTTTCAAGATGTAATTACTCAATTTGATCAGATTGTAACGGAGTTTAATGTTGAAAAAACTACTAGGGGGAGTGTAGTAGAATACACAACCGAAATTTTTAGTGAGAAAGTAAATATATTATTTTTAAAAACAAGTTTAACTGGGAGTGAAAGACCACGGCCACAAATAAGAGTGTTTACTGAAAAAATAATCGAACTAGCCAACCGTTCTTTGGAGAATAATGAAAGGTTTTTTTGTTTTATTCACTGTTCCCATAGTGTGGATCAATTAAAGTTTGAGCACGTTAAGCCATATGAGTATGTTGTCTCGTTGGAGAGTGATTGGAATATGGCAGCTGGAAGAATTGATGTGAGAAGTATCTACAATAACCTCGAAAATAATGTTAATCTCGATTATCTTAAAGTGAATTCAAGTCAACACTCCACTCCCAGTATTCGTCAGGCAGCTTTATTCAAGTTGAACGAAACTGGATTTAAGAATGTATTGCAGTATCTTCGTTTCTTTGATAGTAGGCTGATTTCAAGAGATGAGAAACCATCACATGATGACCTCCCATTGGATGATGAAATAGAGGAGGAAAAGGTTGATTTGGCATCCACTGCCAGCCTCGTATCTCAGGGGGTTAATAGGATCTATTTTGGGGCACCTGGTACGGGCAAGTCATTTCGAATCCAAAGATTTATCCGTGAAAATGGAATTGAAAATTACGAGGAAAAAACAGGACATCCGAATGTGTTTCGAACAACATGCCATCCCGAATTCACCTACCATGATTTTGTAGGACAAGTTATGCCTGTAGTAATCCCTGACAAGGATGACCCTTCAAAGACAAGAATTGAATATAAATTTGAACCGAAAGTTTTCACGAAAGCACTTGCACGTTCATTAGCAGAAGGGGTAGTAGAAAAACAACCAGTCTTTTTAATTTTAGAGGAGATGTCCCGGGCGAACGTTGCGGCTGTATTTGGTGATTTATTCCAGTTGTTGGATAGAGATTCCATGACGGGAGAGAGTGAATATAAGATTAACAATGATCTGATTTCGCAATTTGTTTATAACCGTGATCAGCAAATATATTTGCCAAGTAACCTTTTTATTATAGGTACTGTCAATACGAATGACCAAAATGTTTTCGTGATGGATACGGCTTTTAAACGGAGATTTGAATTTGATTATGTTTCTGCAAATTCGGTCGTTATGAGTGAAGGCCAACCTATCAATAACTTTGAGTTTGAATTAAAGGACAATGGAGTATCAATTACCTTTCAATGGATTTCTCTGTATGGAGCACTCAACCGCTTTATTACGAAAAAAGTGGAGAAGGGAGGGTTAGGTCTAAAGGAGGATAAACAATTAGGCCAGTTTTTTATAAAGTTTCGTGATGGGGATGATGAATATAACTATAATCAGATTAAGGGAAAACTACTTCAATATCTTTATGATGACATTGAAGAGGAAGCATATACAGGACAATCCCTTTTTAACGAAGAAATCAACAGCTTTGGAGATGCGTATCTCTCCTTAAATAAAAACCTTGCTATTTTTTCATCGGAATTTATGCAGGAGTATGAGAGATTCGTGAGAAAAACAGCACAAGAAGGATTAGAGAGCGATGTCTAACATGCGCTATCATATTGTACAAGATGGGGATTTTGTGGATCCATTAACGAAGATAAAATTTATAAATCAATTGAATGACAGAGATATTGCCTTCAACCAGGATGGGGAACGATATAATTTTGTGGGGATAATTTTCAACAGTGAAAATGTACTTATAAGCTTTCCGAAGAACACGTTGAATTTGGAGCAAAGGGAGGCCTTTGAAAAAAATAGAAATACATTATACAAACATATGCATCTTCTTTTTCAATGTATCAAAAAGACTGTGGACGCTAGGAATGACAGGTACGCGGGAATCAGGCGAGAATTGAATGCTGATTATCCATTTCTAGAGTTCTTTGTGATCTATCAATACTATAAGAAATTTGGGCTGTTTACCAATGAAAAAGAAATCAGGAAGTTTGGCTACACAGGTAAAATTTCATGGAAGGATACCATTAACAAATCTCCAACTGTCGTGAATAATAATAACATACTATTTTTGCCGCTTGTAATTAAGAATAACGTCAATGAACATGTGTTTATAAGTAAATGTATGGCTTTCGTTATTGATTCCACATTAGAGAAATTTTCTCTGATCCTCCAGGGAAACAAGTTGAATTTAGACACGAGTGATATAGATTTTACAAATAAGCCATTGATTATCTCCCAATTAAGAAATACGAAGCGAACGATGTTTAAGAACGTCCATCAACGACTTGTGGACGGATTAATCTCTTTTTTTGAACAAAGGGATAATCAAGGAGGGAATCAACATTTAAAGATTTATTCGTTCCATTTAGTATGGGAGAGTATGGTCGGCAATTATTTACGGAAAAAATTTAAAAGAGTCACTGAAAATGATGAGTTAGTGTTTTCTGATGAAACTATGGAACATAATCCGTTTATGAAAAAAATAGTATATCCGGATGTTAGGGGAGAAAATGGACATAGAATAGAGCCTGATCATTACTTAATTTCCGGAAATTTCAGGTATATAATGGATGCAAAATACTATCAGGCGATTAAAGAATTGGATTATAAACAAATTTCCTATTATTTTTTACTAAAACACTTTGAAGCAAAACGGGATTCCAATGGGGATGTGATCGAAGAGTTAAAGACATATAATGCCTTAATTTTACCGACTGCAGGTAAAAACGATAGTGAGAAGCATTTTGAATTTAACCCGGAATTCAATATGAATGAGGAGAGATTTGTCATTACCATTCAGTACCTTAATACATTAGAAGTCATGAGAATCTATACTAATGTTTAATACGGAATAAGGGTTGGTCAGGCAGAGGTTTTAAAATTTTATTTCGTACTAGATAAAGAGTTTAAAGGGTCTATCGTAGATTCTATACTTAATTATAAAAAAATATAATATACAACGTTTCAAAAATTTTGTATAATTAGCACGACATAAGAATATTTGAATTAAGTTAGGTGCTAGCCTTCATAGAATGTTAGCTTAAAAGGGAAGATTGGTGTAAAGCCAACGCGGTCCCGCCACTGTAAATGGGAGTAACCTGCATGATGCCACTGTCTTTTTGAAGATGGGAAGGCGCAGGGAACGATTACCATAAGCCAGGAGACCTGCCTCACTTATTTTTCACCGTACTACGAGGATAGGAGGGTGTTAAGTGGTAAAGTATGCTATTTTACTGTCTTAATTTCTTTCTCCTTCACAGGGGATTTTTTTATGCCATTTTTTATACCAACAACCACATAAGAAGAGGGAGAGAAGAAGATGAAACGAACAGGTAACATTTTTCTGAGTTTTCTATTAGTTTTTGGAATGCTCCTTGGCAGCATTCAAACCGCGGTAGTTGCGGAATCCGAAGGGGAGTTAGGAAAAGTAAGAGTAATCGGTGGAGAAGAACCCTTCGAAGCAACTTATGAGTACACGGAAGAAATGACGGCCCTTGAAATCCTGGAAGCCGTTGTTGGGGAAGAGAACGTTGAGACCTCTGAAACAGATGATGGTATCAGTCTTGATCTAATTTTTGGTGTGGGTTTAGGAGATACACATTTTTGGGATTTTTATATTAACGGAATACAGGCTCAAGTAGGGTCTGGGGTCTACGTTGTTAATGAAGGAGACAACCTAACATTTAAATACACAGATTGGACTGAAGATGTAGAAAATAGCACATCTATAAAAGTTATTAACTATGATACTACAATATTCGACACCAGTTGGCCTATTTCTTTCTTGCCAGAAGAACAACCTACTGCATTTGATTTATTGTTGACAGTTTTAGGCTATGAAAACATTGATTACACTTATTATGACGTAATGGGTTATTACATTGAAAGAATCTCAAATAATTCCATTAAAGAGAAACACTTCTGGGCTTTCTATGTAGATAAAGTAGCACAAGTTGTTGGAGCAAGTAACCACTATTTAGAGAATGGGGACCAAATAAAGTTCAACTACGAATCTTGGGACACAGGTGATTGGGATGACGACGGGTCTACAGGTGGATCTGACGATAAAGATAATAGCAATGATCTATCCACGAACTTAGACAAAGCCATTGTAAAAACATCCGTTGAAGCAGCAAAGAATTATGTTCTATCACAAACCGTTGGAGACTGGCAAGCCATTGCCTTAAAACAGGCAGGTTACCCTATACCTACTGAGTATTTAGCTAGTGTTAAAAAAGCAGTTAGTGACGCCGAAGGTCAATTCCGCCTTATTAATGATACGTCTCGACGCAGTCTGGGTATTTTAGCCGCAGGGGCAGACCCAACGAATATAGAGGGATATAACCTTATTGAAAGAATTTATAACGGGACCAACGTTACAAATCAAGGGTTAGTTGGTGTTGCCTTTAGCTTAATTGCATTAGACAGCGCAAACTTTACCGTTCCCGCAGACGCCCTATGGACACGGGAAGCATTAATAGAAGAGTTATTAAATGGCCAACTTTCCGATGGTGGTTGGAACTGGACTGGTAGGGCACCTAGTGATTTAGATTCCACTGCGATGATTCTTACAGCCCTAGCACCTTATGAGAATGACCCAGAAGTTCAAACTGCCATTGACTCTGCCGTTCAGTTACTAGTTGATAGCTTCATAGACGATAAAGTCAACAATAGTTCTACTGCTGCACAAATCATTATTGCCCTTTCCGCATTGGAACTAGACGCCAATGCTTACCATAACAGTAATGATACAAGTTTAATCGAGTACCTATTAAGCTTCCAGAACGAAACGGATGGAGGATTTGGTTGGCAAAACACGAATAGTGATGCTTTCTCAACGGATCAAGCCTTCCGTGGTATCGTTGCCTACCAATTATTTATAGAAGGAAAATCATCCTTATATTCCTTTGGTCAATCTTCTGAACCAGGACAGGAGCCTGAGCCAGAAAAGGAAGAGCCAGCGACTCCGATATCGGATGACGACGGTACACCCCCTGTAGCAGAAACAGAAACGGATAACGGGGAAACGGAAGAAGAAACAACTACACCAGTTTCATCTGAACAAGAAAAAGAAGGCCACCGCCTCCCGGATACGTCAACACTATACTATAATCTGCTTGCTTTAGGTATACTGCTTGTATTGGTTGGGGCTATTTACCTTGTAAGAGTAAGACGACTGAAAGCAATGAACTAATCTTATTAACCTGTCCCTCCTGTTCTTTCAATAGGAGGGATTTATAAAAATTGGTGGAACATGTTTTCTAGAATAATATTTATGAAGGGGGAAAACCATGGAAAAGTTCCGTCTGAGAAAGTATACAATCCTTTTGTTTTCCTTAATTGTAGTTTTTAATTTAATAGGATGTGGCACAAACAATGAGCCATTAACTAGTGAGGAAGAAATTGATCATACAGAAACACCAGAGACTATTGAGCAATCAGAGACCGTAACGGAAATTAGATTACCTGTGGAAGACGGCTATTCGAGAGTAAAAACGGATGATCTAGAAGACTTAGAACTGACAGAGGACCTACAGGAATCACAGACAGATGAAGAAGGAACAGATGAAATAGCAACAGAAGAAGTAAGTTCGTCTGATCGGACTAGTACCTCTGATTCAAAGACGAATACAGCAAAAGTGGAATCCAAACCAAAGGGAGAATCCAACGGGAAAGAAACTACTAAATCTACAACAAAACCAAAGGAAGAGAATACAAAAGAAAATAATTCTTCTAAACCTCCTTCTACAGAGCCAGAGAAAGAAAAAGCACCATCACCAACTGTTACAATAATGATTACTGGTCCAAAGGAGGTTGGCACACTAGTAAGTGAGAAAAAGGTTGACTTCAAGGAAGGGGATACTGTTTTAGATATCCTATTGAAGACATCTGTAGTTGTAGATTATACAGGCGGCGGTGCCACTGCTTATGTTTATGGAATTGCAGATTTATTTGAATTTGACTATGGACCTCGAAGTGGATGGATTGCTAGAGTTAACGGAAATGATTTAACGAAAAGCTCCGGTACTACTACAGTCAAAGAAGGGGACAAAATCACTTGGGTTTACTTAGAAGATTTTATGGACGGTAACTGATGATACACCGTTTTCAGGATTTTCACCCTTTCTTAACCTTTTTCTATTATTGTGGGGCAATTCTTCTGATTATGTTGTTTCAGCACCCAACGATATTAAGTGTTGTTCTTTTTATTATCCTCGTTATTCACTTTATAGATGATGGATTTAGAAGCTTACGTCGTTGGCGTGTTCTAATTTTTACAACTGGAATCCTGATTTTGGTCCTGAATCCCCTTTTTAATGAAAGGGGAAGGAATGTTTTGTTTGAGGTGTTTGGTCACAGAGTGACATTAGAAGCGCTAATTTACGGTGGAATAACAGCACTGTCAATCATAACCATTATTGCCCTGTTTGTTTCCTATAATGAAGTAATGACTCCAAATAAATTGTTATTCCTTTTTTCAAAGTTTTTACCACAATTCGCAATACTGCTAATGCTTACACTAAGGTTTATTCCATTGATGAAACGGAGACTAGAAGATATATCAGCAGTACAACAAAGTAAAGGGATATCAGTTCATGAAGGGAAGTGGAGGAGTAAAGCGAAGAATGGCCTCCTCTATGTGCAAGTACTGCTCACCTATTCCCTTGAGGAAGCGATTCAGACTGCTGATTCCATGAACGCACGAGAATATGGACAAGGGAAGAGAAGCACGTATGAGCATTTCCGTTTTAAAAAATCAGATGGGATTGCACTTGCATTTTTATCAATACTAATTTTCATTTTGTTAATGGGACGGTTTAATGGATACGGTTATCTCACTATCTATCCTGTCATGGGTTCGCTACAATTATCAGCATTGGAATGGTTTTATGTGGTGGTACTTAGCTTGTTTTACTCATTCCCATTACTAGTAGAAGGAGGAGGATATCTTAAATGGCGTTTATTGAAATCAATAATTTAACCTTTAATTATCCAAATAATATCAATGCGCCAGCTTTGGACGAACTCTCACTTTCTGTAGAAAAGGGACAATTTATTGTTCTTTTCGGACCTTCAGGTTGTGGAAAAAGCACACTTCTACGTTTATTAAAAAAGGAGATTCAGCCACATGGAGTGCTATCTGGTGATATTTTGTTCAATGGACATACACTTGATGAAGAAGGATCTGGATCGAGAGAAGTTGGCTTTGTTTTCCAAGACCCAGAGAATCAGGTCGTGGCTGACCAAGTCCTCCATGAACTGGCATTCGGACTGGAAAATCAGGGACTGCCTACTAATGAAATGAGGAATAGGATTGCTGAGATGGTTCACTTCATGGGTGCGGAACATTTGCTTCATCGGAAAACACATGAATTATCAGGGGGACAGAAGCAGCAACTCAATCTAGCTTCCGTCCTGTTAATGCAGCCTAGTGTGTTATTGTTGGATGAACCTACCGCACAACTTGATCCGGTCAGTTCCAGAGAGTTTCTAGATATGATTGTTCGTCTCAATGAGGAGTTTGGATTGACTGTAATTATGGCAGAACATCGCCTTGAAGAAGTTATTTCTGTTGCAGATAAAATTGTCATGATGGATAATGGACGGGTTCAGATTGCTGGGAATCCAAAACAGGTTGTGAATCACATTTGGAATAAAGCAGATAAAACATATATCCCATCGATTCCTTCATTTTATTTACAGATAACAAAGGAAGTGGATCAACATCATCAAAGTGTTGTAGAAGATATCCCTTTAACAGTGAAGGAAGGTAAAAACTGGTTACAATCGCAACCGTTTATTGATAATGGTAGAAAATCTGAATTAAATAAAGCGGAAGAAATAGATATGGCTGACATCGTTCGAGTAAACAATTTATTTTTTCAGTACGAAATAGGAAAAAAAGCGGAACTTATCCTTAAAGAATTGGATTTTTCGTTACGCAAAGGTGAGATTTATACTTTATTAGGGGGTAACGGTTCAGGTAAATCTACGTTGTTAAAAGTGATTTGTGGTATTCATAAACCGCAAAGGGGGAAGGTTTATATATACGAGAAATCACTTAAACGCTGGACTAGAAATGAACTTGCAAAGAGTATTGGTTATTTGCCACAGAACCCAAAATTGTTTTTTATTCAGGATACGCTAGAAAAGGAATTACAGTATACGATGGAGCAATGGGATATTGAATCACCTTATGAGGCCACAACTCTTCTGGAATCTTTGGGTATTTCTCATTTGCGTCACAAACATCCGTATGATCTAAGTGGGGGAGAACTACAAAAAGCAGCATTAGCCTGCCTTTTATTGCGTAAACCCGAGATACTTTTACTGGATGAACCCACAAAAGGGCTTGATCCCGTTTCTAAGAAACAGTTAGGGAAGATCCTGATTCAACTCCAATCAAATGGAATGACAGTTCTTATGACGTCGCATGATGTGGAATTTGCAGCAAAAATTGCAGACAGATGTGGCATGATGTTTGAAGGGAAGATCACATCTGAATCAGAACCTGCGTCCTTTTTTAGAGGTAATTTCTTTTATACAACAATGATTCAACGGTTGTTAAGAAGTACTCCCTGTGAGGCCGTTACATTGGAGGAGGCTGTTCAGTCATGGAAAATAAGCAGAAACTAAAAATGGCTGGACTCCTTGCCATATCAGTTTCACTAGTTATCATATCGGTACAGTGGATTGATTACTATTTGTGGTTCAGCTTTGGTGTTGTTATATCAGCTTTTTTTTTGTTTCTTGTTCGATTTGAGAGAAAAGTCATTGATGCACGTGAAATTGTATTGCTTGCTGTTTTGGCTGCCATTGCCGCTGTTAGCCGAATTCCCTTTGCGAGCATCCCAAGTGTCCAACCCACGACGTTTGTGGTGATGATGGCGGGGTTTGTCTTTGGAAAAGAAAGTGGATTCATTATTGGTGTGGTCGCAGCCCTTGCTTCCAATATGATATTAGGGCAGGGACCATGGACACCATGGCAGATGATCGCATGGGGCCTTGTGGGCTTTTCCGCTGGTCTTCTTCGCAACCAGACTTTTATGCAAAAGACATGGGGGAAAGTAGTATTTGGAGTAGTTTGGGGGTTTTTGTTCGGTTGGATAATGAACATGTGGGGTTTAATTGCCTTCACAGGACCCGAAGGTTTTCTTGATTTTCAGGTGCTCCTTCCTTATTTTATGGGAAGTGCCCTGTTCGATTCCATGCATGCCGTCTCCAACGTTATTTTTCTCTTATTATTCAGTGGATTATGGGTGTCGATTTTACAACGTTTTAAAACGAAATACGGGCTTTTGGAGTAGTAAATACTGAATACATCATTTCTACGTTCTTACTTAAACGTTGGAAAGTACCTGTCACTTTTAAATGAATTGACAGGTACAATTTTTCGATTAATAGTTTTGTTATTGATTTTTATATTCTTGTATCAATATAATTTTCAATGCTTGAATTTCTTCCTCTGTTAGCCGCTCACCAAGAAATTGTTCCGCATCTTCCATTGTTACTCTTCCTGCCATAGCTTCCTCAGACAGATTATTTATTTCACTTAGGCTAAATTCCCTTAAAACAGTCTTCATTGCATCTTCTTTTGTGGAGAAGGGAAGAGTTTCTTTTGATATGGAGGGATTCCCCAATGAATCTTCTGTGCCGATTTCCGTATTATCCATGAATTCCTTGATTTTCGGGTCTTTTAAAAAGTTATTGATTTCCTGATCATCAAGCATGTTTTCCATCATTGAATCTACCATCTGGTCAGATAGATAACCAATGGCGAAATTATATCCATAATAGCCTGCACCACCAAGTCCTGCTAATACAATGACGATAACTAGTAACTTTTTCATCAAGAAGTACCTCCAAAATATCAATTTCAAGTTACATATTATCATAGATTTAAATTAAATTAGTATAGGTAGTTACAACCACTTTCTCAGAAGGTATAAGGTTCATATATCATTTAAAAGTCTAAAAACCATTATGTAAAATCACCTAGAAGGAGTGTTTTTCCCGTTCCGGTAAGGAAGATTTCACCATGTTTACTTAAAGTGTAATTAATTCAATTTTACATATAATATCCTTAATCGTCATAGATAGGGGTTAAATATGTATGTTTATACGTAAAAAATATTACCAGTATCCTTATATTTCATTGTTAGTTGTCCATTCCCTGTTGTTGAAAACAAGAGAGGAAAGGTTTGCTCGCATTATTATTTTCCAATATGGGTTTTGCTTTAATATTTTACTATTTAGTAGTATCCTTTTTAAAGGGTTATACGTACAGGCCCAAAATTATAAAGAACAAATATCTCGATAATGTACTAGGGGCCACATTGTCACAAGCAGTATATGTCCCATTTACTGCCGTATTTATTACTGCATTTAAATTAGGCTGGAAAGTCAAAATACTATTTACTTTTTATTTCGCTTTTGTTGAAAGAGTTTTTATTAAATATGGTCTATTTCAGAAAAAGTGGTGGAAAACAGGTTTTACCGTTATATTAATTCCAGTGTATTTTTTTATTAGTGATATTCGTTGGAAATGGTTAGAAAAGGGTATACCATTTATGAAAACGTTTTGCTTGTTTAACATGATTCATTTGACATGGATAAACGGGTTGTATTTGTTAGAAGTACTTCGAGAACTACGATTTGGGTTCGGAAAAAACAATAAGTGGAATGAACAGATAAAAATTGTACCGTTTTATGTAATAGTTCTATCAGCAGTAGCCACATGGGTTGCCAAAAAAGGGGGATGGAGCATTAAAGGGCTTTTTTTATCGTTAATTATCATTTTGGACCAGCTATTAATTAAATTGGGGATATTAAAGGTACGTAATGTCATTCCAATTACATTAGTACATAGTATTACAGTTCTATTGTGGTCACTATATAAAAATTTATTAAGTCAAAAAAACTTTGTCGCAAGTGAGTAACAATTAGCTTAAACCAGTGGCATAAGGGGTGTACAGCTTGTTATCTTTTGAAGAAAAGTGCGCTATTTTTGATTCTTATCCAGAGCTAAAGAAAAAAAAGAGTAGTAATGGACGTATTAATTATGAGTATCAAGGGAGCCGAGTGAGGGGGAAGAATGTAGGGATTCAGCTGACTGCCAACGGAAAAGGTTATGTGGTAGGGAAATATCTCGACCAAAAAACTGCTTTGAAGTATGACCTCAATGAAACCGATGATATAAACATTACAAAGTTTAGTGAAGAGCGGTTAAGGATTTTAATAGGGGAGGTCATTGATTCCATGTCCAACAGGAAGATTTTTGGGTGGGATCGTTAAATATATAAACTAACAAACAAAAAAGAACTCAGGGAACTGAACCCCTAAGCTCTTTTACCTTATTCGAGAAAGAAAGGTATTCCTTTATTTAATTCCTACGGTCATCAAACCAACCAATTAAATGCTCGAGACGTTCTAAGCGGTGCTTCGGTTTACCAGAGCGTGAAAGGTCATGATTTTCATCTGGGAATCGGACGAATTTCGTTTCTACACCAAGTCGCTTAAGGGCAATATACCATTGTTCTGCCTGCTCCATTGGGCAACGAAGATCCTGTTCGCTGTGTAAAATCAGTGTTGGTGTTTTTACATTTCGAGCATGCGTTAGCGGTGAAATTTCCAACAGTTTGCCTACATCATCCCATAAATCTGCATGGCCGTGCTGCCATTCTGTAAAGAAGAACCCAATATCACTCGTGCCGTAAAAACTGTGCCAGTTACAAATACTACGTTGTGTTACAGCGGCTTTAAAGCGCTCGGTACGAGTAACAATAACGTTAGTCATATATCCCCCGTAACTTCCTCCAGTAACGAATAATTGGTCGTGATCGATGTAACTAACGTTTTCTAGGGTGTAATCGACACCTGCCATAATATCCTCATAATCCATTCCACCGTAATCACCAATTACTGCATTGACAAAGTCATGACCATAGCCATGGCTTCCTCTAGGATTCGTATATAGTACTACATATCCTTTTGACGCCATTAATTGCATTTCATGGTGTAACCCATTTCCATATACTGTTGCTGGACCACCGTGAATTTGTAAGATCATCGGATATTTTTTGCCGTTCTCGTATCCATAAGGCTTCATGATCCAACCTTCGATCTCCCAGCCATCAGTACTCTTATAGTGAATATTTTCTGGTGTGCTTAGGTGGACTTCATCATAAAGTTCTTTATTCCAATCGGTTATCTGATGAACATTCTCCACTTCGGTCAAGTCTTGTGTAACTAAATCTCCTGTTGAATGAGGGGTACCAAGGACCAGGACTGCTTGATCATCACTTTCGATATCGTAAGAAGTAACATTCGCAACGGCTGGAGACAGGGCAGATGATACCTCTCCTTCAAGATCGACTTTAAATAACTGACAATCACCACCTACTGTTGCAATAAAATAAATGTGTGAGCTTTTTGAATCCCATGTTAAGTTTAATCCTGCAGTGTCATATTTTGCATCCACACCTACAAGGTTTCCAATCGTGTAATCAAAGTTTTCTGTTAAGTTTTTTAGTTTTCCAGTTTCTACAGAGAAAAGAAGAACATTGGCATTCCCCTGGCTTCTTTCACCACGGTCATGACCTGCAACTGCTAACCATTTCCCGTCTGGAGAAAAAGATGGTGCCATAATGTATCCATTCGCCTGATAAAAAAGAGTTTCTTCTTTAGAATCTATTTCGTATTTCCAAATGGCTGGGAGGAAACCCCACTCTTTATCTTCTTCCTTTGTTCCAATATAGACTAAACTTTTTCCGTCTGGGGAGAAACAAGGCTGACCAAAATCATAATCCCCTTCTGTCACTTTCGTATAAGACTTTGTTTCAACATCAAATAAATATACATGTGTACGGTCTTCGTTATAAATACCAACCCCGTCCCCTTTATAACGAAGTCTAGTTATGACCTTCACATCACTTTTATCTTCCTTTTTATCTTCTTCCTTATCGGTAGTAAGTTTGAATTCCCCTCTAATCGTAAGCGCAAGCTTGGTTCCGTCTGGAGACCAGACAAAATCACCAATTCCTTGCTTTACATCAGTCAGTTGAATAGCTTCACCGCCATCCGTATGTAAAAGATAAACTTGATTTTTACCAGTGCGGTTGGAACGGAATGCCAGTGTGCTTCCATCTGGTGACCACTTTGGTGCCGTATCTACTTGTAACTTATCTTTGGAATAGTGAGAGGTAAACTGTCTTCCTGGACCTTTTAAATCAGTGACATAAATGGAAGAATAGTAACCATCTTTATCTTTATCGATTTGAGTTAAAACATAGGCTGCTTTGTCTTTGTTTGGGGAAATTTGAGGATCTCCCACAAACTTAAATTTACATAAATCTTCTGCTGTAATAGGACGCTTTGTCATTTTTAATACCTCCAAATAGAAATATAAGTCTATCATAACATTTCGACATTCGAAGTAAAACAGAAAGTTCTTCATAAAATTTTTGAGGATGGTGGTTCTCGTTGAAGAGAGATTTTATTGTTCCTTACCGGATGCACTTTATTGATGGCTTTCTATCTGAGACTAACTATGCTAAATTAAAACAGCATCAAAAATGTAATTTAAACAATTAAGCTTGGTTAATTTAATTGATAGAATATAGAAACTTAATTTTATTAACATTGAAGGGGTTAATACTTTTATGACAAATTCACTTCCATTTACTATTTCTAAAACAGAAAATTTCTTTGATCGTCTGGGAGAGTTTGTAGGGGATGTGTTTTACGACATCTTGCCAGAACAGGGATATGAACTTAGAGATGAACAAATTTATATGGCCTTTCAACTGGAACAAGCGTTTAAGAATAAATCAACTATTTTTGCCGAAGCTGGCGTTGGTACAGGAAAAACGTTCGTTTATTTGCTGTATGCGATTTGTTATGCCCGGTATAAAAGGAAGCCTGCTATCATTTCTTGTGCAGATGAAACATTAATTGAACAACTTGTAAAAGAAACTGGGGATATTAGAAAGCTGGAAAAGGCTCTCGGGATAGAAATTGATGTTCGTCTCGCGAAGGCACGAGAACAATATGTATGCATGAAAAAATTAGATGGGATTGTCCATAAATCAACCGATGAGGATGTTCAGCGTGTTTATGAGGAAATTCCTAGTTTTGTATTTCAGCAAGGCTCCTCCATGCAAGCTTTCCACCGCTATGGGGACAGGAAGGAATATCCTTGGGTACCGAACGAGACATGGGAAAAAATTGCTTGGGATCCTTTGCAACAATGTTCCACTTGTGAATGGCTTCATCGAAGTGGTTTGACTCTTAATCGCGAGTATTACCGGCAGGCAACAGATTTGATCATCTGTTCCCATGATTTTTTTATGGAACATACTTGGACGAAAGAATCTCGAATACGGGAAGGACAACTACCGTTATTACCAGAGTCAAGCTGTGTCATTTTTGATGAAGGTCATCTATTAGAATTTGCAGCACAGAAGGCACTGACTTATCGATTCCAATCTCAGGCATTAACGACGATTCTTACGGGATACATGAGTCAGGATGTGAGAGAAGAGTCATTATACCTTATTGAAGATATCATAGCCCTTCACGATGAATGGTTTGAAGTATTAACAAAAACTGCGAACACCGTAGAAGGTTCTAACCGAAAAGAAGTACCCCGTTCAGGCTTGATAATGGAATTAGCCGCTAAAATGAGTAATAAAGTAGATTTACTGTTAGAGCAACTTGTTTTCGATTCAGAGCTATTCACCATCGATGAATATCATGTGAAGATTATTGAAGAGTATTTAGAGTTTTTTTCCTACGGATTAGGTATTTTTCTGAAGGATGATCAAGGAATCTATTGGTTGGAGGAAACAGCTTCTGATATAATTTTTGTGATTATGCCGCGCTTGGTGGAAGATGTGTTGAAAAAAGAGGTGTTTTCTCAAGATATTCCCTTTATTTTTTCCTCTGCAACGATGTCTCAGGCTGGAGACTTCCGTTATATTTCGAATAGTTTAGGAATTGAACGGTATGACTCTTTTTTAGTGGAATCTCCATTTCAATATAATGAGCAAATGAAGATTGTTGGTCATATTGGAGAATCTCTGTTAGAAAAATGGCAAGGAATTGCAGAAAATGTAATCGCTAATGGTGGACATTCATTAGTATTATTTTCGTCTAAAGAAGAGATGATGAAGTTTCGAAATTGGTGGACTGACCAAAGGGATTTGAAACTTGCTATCCTTTATGAAGGAGACCGTGAAATTAGTGAATTGATTCTGGAATTTCAAAACGATTCATCATCAGTTTTGTGTTCCTATAACTTGTGGGAAGGGTTAGATGTACCAGGTAAAGCATTATCACAGGTTATTATCTCGTCGTTGCCTTTTCCTCCATTTGATCCGGTATTTGACGCCAAACGGAAATATACAAAAAGTCCACTTGATGAGGTTGACAAGCCTTATATGCTCCTTCGACTGAGACAAGGAATTGGCCGATTGATTAGAAACCGTAGTGACAAGGGTACGATTCATATTTGGATGGACAAAACGCAAAGAAAAAGGTATGAAAATACCATTCAACAAGTGTTACCGGTTGAAATGACTTGGAATTAATAGCTTTGTCTATGGAAAATTAAAAATATGTGTTGTGGTAAGCTTATCCTTAATCATTAAAAGTGAACCGTGTGTGTAGAAAAGGCACACATGGTTCACTACGTTAATCTATAATAAGAGTTGAAGAGGGAGAATATATGTTAAGTTAAAAAAATATCGTACTCAATCTTCTATATGTTCCGTAGTAAAGGGAGATGCAGGTAGTCCCTCCAGATTATAGAGATTAGCACCTTTTGGGTTGTCAGCCCATGCATATCTTACATGAACAGGAGACTTAATTTTTTCGTGACTAACAATAACGGTATTATTCGATATGACCGCCTTTGCCTCGTAAAATCGCCTATCTTTTCCACAAATCATGAATTGCTGAAGTTCCCCATTTCGTGATATAAGTCCACTTCCCACATGATCAAAATAGATGTGAACCGTTTCTTCAATGATTTCCATTTCCTTATAAATAGGACCGCTTGCAACGATGTTCTCGTTATATGCAAGTTTCTGTGCACATAAAGCCAGTCTTTTTCCTAATGTTTTCTTATCTTGAGGATGTAAATCATTCGATTCTCCGATATCAATCGCAACTGCCATACCAGTATTGGAAACGGCTAACCCAGCCTTTTGTTCGTCACGAAGTTCAGCCCATTTGTTCGATTCTTTATTCTTTTTGCCAGTATCAAAGTTAGCCAGTTGTGTAAAAATAAATGGAAAATCTCCAATGTCCCAGAGAGTTCGCCAATCTTTAGTTAATCCTTCAAATAATTCTCTGTATCCCTGTGGATGTTCTGTGTTGGATTCACCCTGGTACCAAAGAACACCTTTCATTTTATAGTTCTGTAATGGTGATATCATTCCATTGAATAATCCCGAAGGAAAATACTGAAAGAAAGTCTGTGGTAAAAGGTCATTTGTTCTGATGCCAAGACGGTATCTCCAAGTTCCTTTTAAATCAAATATTTCTCCGTTGACTATCAATTTGTAAGGCATGTCCTTTACAAAGCCACCAATGTTCTGGGTGCTGATGACCCTAACGGTAATGATGTTTTTCCCAGGTTGTAATACGCCTTCAGGAATCTCATAGCGCCTTGGAGGATACATATAACCGGTACTTCCAATTCTAATACCGTTGACATACGTATCATCTGCATCAATGATAGTTCCTAATGAAAGTCTGCCTTTGAAGTTGGCCAGGGAATCTGGAATAGTTATTTCTTTTCTAAACCAAACAGATCCTCTTACATCTTCCAGTGGTGTACCTTCCCAAGAAAGTGGAACTTCAACTTCTTCCCATTCTTTCGAGGAATAGGAGTTGTGGTACCATTCTTCTTTTAGACCAGGATCATTTTCTTGAAGATACTTAAACCACTCACCAGAGGATTCATCTTCTGATTTTATTGTAGTGGAAACATAGAAATCATCTTTACATTTTTCAAGAGTTTCCTCGTACCCGCCGATTTTTCTTAATGTGTTCTCGCTCATCCATGCTTCAATGGGTGTTCCACCGATTGCCGTAAGGATCAAACCTATTGGTACTTCATATTTCTTATGTAGTTCAGAAGCAAAGAAATAACCAACTGCACTAAAGAACATTACATCATCAGAATTTGCTGATATCCATTTGCCGCCGTGTATATCTTTTTTTGGATGATGGAAGTCATAGTATTGAGGAACGGTGAATTGCCTGATATATGGTTGATTGACTGTTTTTATTTCTTCCCTAAACAAATCGAGCGTTCGGTTGACTGGTAACTGCATATTCGATTGTCCACCCAATATCCAAACATCTCCTATGAGAATATCATTTATTACTGATTCATTTTCATCCGAAATGACCATTTGAAAAGGTCCGCCAGGTTCTAAACCATTTAGTGTTATCTCCCAATTTCCATTTTCTCCAGTTTTGGTTTCATAGATTTTTTCTAAGAAAACAACCTTTATTTTTTGAAAGCTTTTACTCTTTCCCCATATTGAAACTTTAGCATTTCTCTGAAGTACCATTCCGTCACTCAGGATACTCGAAATATTCATTTTTTTACCGCCTTTACGATCCTTCTATTTTGTTTGTAGTTTAAAAAAATTTAGTGAACTAGCCATATTTTAACATTATAATATTATAGAAGTAAATTTCCCTATTGGAAGTACAGTTGAGCTAAAAGGGAGAGGGTGGGGAATCGTATGAATTATCTAAAAATAAGTTTTATTTTTCTGCTAACGTCTTTTTCCTTTTTGGGGTTGGCTTTGGCTAACTCTGGACCTGCGTATTGGGACGGGTATCCTGGGTCCGATATAATGGTTATTGATCATGATAACCCGATCATCGTGGAAGGGGAAGAACTTATCTTTGACTTTTCAAGAGATGGTACAGTGAATGGAAGGGTAACAGCTACTTATCAAATGTTTAATCCTACAGATGTGGAACAATCTGTACAAATGGTTTTTCCCTTTGTTGAAGATTTACTGGAGTTTTCATCAAATAATATTTTAGTCACTTCTGATCAAAAAAACGTAGCATATGAGGTGTTCGTCGGGGACACTGTTTATCCTGGTGACCAGAAGAACCAATATGAGTTCGAAAAAATTCTTAATGGAATTACTAATATAGAATACGAAGGTAAACATTTTAGTAGTGATGATATTGGAACACTGTATAGTATCAATATGAAAATGGAACCGGATCAAAGCATCATTTTTAGAGTTTTTTTTCAATATAATATGGAAAAATCCAAAGTTTTGGTGAACGGGTTCAATGGTTATGGTTATTCTGACCAGACAATGGAAGTCTCTGCTTGGTCCAGTGGGGAAGCACTTGAACTTTTTGTGCTAGGGGATGACGTCGATTTTACAATCCATGCCTATATGGATGAAGATCGAAAAGGAGAAACAGAATTTAAGGATTATATTGTTCTTTCGGAAGATCTAACCATAGAGGATTATCTCTTATCACTTATTGAAAAACGTGTAGATCATTTCGATGACAACATATCAGAAACCCAACTTTATAATTTTTATGGGAAGTCGCTTGACGAAACATTCACTGAAATGTCAGGTTTTAGTTCTGAACAGGAACTTCTCTCTAGAGCGTATGAAGACAGAATTTTATCATTAGTTTATACAGTTGATTTCCCGCCAAATTCCCGGCAAGAGGTGTCAGTCAGTTATGGTACAAATGGAACTATGGATATGACTAAAACACCCACGCCACTATATACCTTTGATTATATCGTTAATCCAGCGAAAAATTGGCATGATTTTAAAGATTTTGAACTCACAATAGTCACTCCTGATGAAGCGCCATTTATTGTCAGCAGTAGTATTGACCTCATGAAAAAAGATCATCATGTTTATCAAGTTAGCCTTGATCAGTTGCCGGAGGAAGACCTATCTTTCACTCTTTATGTGGAGGAAGATGTCACGTTTTTGGATAAAGGGAGTGAGAAGAGGGGCAATCAATTCATGGTTTATGCTGCAACCTTCGCGTTAATTTTAATGATTTTTGCTTTACGGAGGATTCTATATCCATTAAGAAAACGTATTAGTTAATCGTAGTAAATTTGAATTATACAGAATGCCTCGGTATTTATACTGAGGCTGTTTTTATTGAGAGAAAGTATTAGTTTATTTATCATTGTCTAGATCGAGCGACGTAAGTTTACTTTGCTGACAGTAAGCGAGAGGTGATACAGAGAGGATGTCCATATAACGGACATGCCACAGGATGTGGCGTTTACCTAATCGACAGATATACTTCGGAGTGTGATGTTTGTAGAGGAAGAGGCACTGCCCAACGCACGTGATCATAGGCGCTTGTGCTTTTTTTGTATTTAAATTAGATGAAATGACTTCATTTATTGTCTTTAGATTTGACACTATGTCTAATGTATTAGTAAAAAAATCGATATATACTGTAACGAAAGTTAACGGACTTGGCTTAATAAATATTTAAACTCAATAATTTAATGTGAGAAAAACTCACGAAATGGAATAGTTAATAAAAATGCATAGATGAGGGGAGAGGTGTCACTTGACAGTTGCAAAAGTATACACACCTGAAATTCAACTGGACCATGTGAGCATGCGATTTCAAACGGATAAAACGGAAGTGGTGGCTCTTGAAAATGTCAGTGTGGACATTCAAAAGGGAGAATTTGTGTCATTACTTGGGCCTTCAGGTTGTGGCAAAACAACCCTACTCCGAATTATGGCTGATCTAATTCAACCTACAAGTGGTGAAATAAAAGTTGCAGGGAAATCAGCAAAAGAAGCTAGACTGGCTCAAAAATATGGAATCGTATTTCAAAGCCCAGTTTTATACGATTGGCGGAAAGTAAAAGAAAATATTTCACTTCCTCTAGAGATGACCGGTGTAAAGAAGGGAGAGCGGGAAAGCAGGGTAGATGAACTACTGCAATTGGTCGGATTAACAAATTTTCAGGATAAATACCCTTGGCAGCTAAGTGGAGGGATGCAACAAAGGGTTGCCATTGCCAGGGCATTGGCGATGGAACCGGAGATATTACTTATGGATGAACCTTTTTCTGCTCTAGATGAATTCAGCAGGGAACGATTAAACGAAGAATTATTATCTATTTGGAGTAAAGTGAAAAACACCGTAGTGTTTGTAACTCATAGTATTCCGGAAGCAATTTTTTTATCAGATCGAGTCTTTGTTTTATCACCCCATCCTGGAAGATTGGCTGCTGTCGTAGATATTCCCATTCCCCGGCCGCGAAAACAAGAAATTAGGCAAAGTAAAGAGTTTTATCAGCTCATATCAGGAATTCGAAATATCTTTGAAGGGGTGTAGGTAAGATGAGAAATACATTTGTTCTTTCCCGTTCCAGATGGACACCGACACTCTCCTGGATTATTGGGGTACTTGTCATATGGGAAGTATGTTCTTGGCTATTACTTCATGTAATTCAGGTTCCTTTAGCACAATCTAAACTTCCATTTATTCATATGTTAGCTCAGACTCTCATTGGTTATGGAACTACTCTTTTGACAGAAGGGTGGGTAACTTTCAAAAATGCCGGGATCGGCTTTTTCGTTGGTGCAACGGCAGGGTTAATATTAGCGATACTCATGAGTATCTCTAAGTGGATTGAACAGCTAACATTTCCGTATGCTGTTGCCTCCCAGATGATTCCAATACTTGGTTTGGCTCCCATTGTATTTGGGATTGTCAGGGATGATCAATTAGCGCGGATTTTAATAGCGGGATATATTACGTTTTTCCCTGTAGCATTAAATGTTTTACGAGGTCTCCGCAGTACGAATCCTTCGGCATTGGAACTCATGTATTCCTATGCTGCTAAGCCTTGGACTATTTATTGGAAGTTACGATTTCCAGGCATGTTACCTGGTTTATTTACTGGTTTGAAAATTGCTGCGCCATTGGCAGTTACAGGCGCCATATTAGTGGAATTAATGGGTGCCACAAATGGGATTGGTGTTATTATGCTTCGAAATCTTTATTATGGTCCTTCCCATATATATATGTTCTGGTTGACCGTTATTACTGGGGCTCTTCTCGGCATACTGAGTTATTCTATTATCAGTTTCATCGAACGCTGGATTACCCCATGGCAACCGGAATACCGCCCGTCGGGAGGTGAGGATTAGATGCAAGGAGAACCTGCCGATAAAAAAATAAACTGGGTAGATACACCTTCTGTAACTACAAAAGAAACGAGTCCAGAAACATCTGTAACAACATATATGTCAAACCCTAAAAAAGAAAAGAAACTGCGAGTAGAAAATACGACCAAAGTTATAACCCCATTAGTTGCTGGGATTATATTTATTCTATTATGGGAATGGCAGGTCTTTCATCTCCTCTTTCAACTTCAAACTTATCAATTACCTTTACCAACTGATATACTAGATGCCTTTCTTGTAAATATGGATACGTTATTGTCTTATGCAGGATATACATTGACAGAGGCAGTTTTAGGGATGTTATTAGGATCCTCCATGGGGTTTATGGTAGCTTTAATTGCTACAGCATGGCCAAAATGGGGGAAAAATGCCCTTACCATGGTTGCAGCACTTAACGCTGTCCCTATTGTGGCATTGGCACCAATTATGAACCTTTGGTTTGGTGATGGTATTGGGTCAAGGATTGCTATTGTAACTATTATGACAATGGCAGCAATGGCTATAAATGCTCATAAAGGGATGAACAATGTGGATCCACTCGCTATCGATTTGATGCATTCCTATGCGGCAAGTAAATATGAAGTCTTTAAATATCTAAGAGTATTTAATAGTTTGCCATATGTTTTTACCGCATTAAAAATAAATACAACTGCAAGTATGATCGGAGCAATCGTCGGAGAGTTCTTCTTTTCTTCAAAGGGTCTTGGTTATCTCCTTTCTAACTCGATTAAGATAGGTAGAATGCCCTTAGGGTGGTCATGTATTATTATGGCTGCGATAGCCGGTATCCTATTTTATCTCGTAGTGGAAAGGTTAGAAAAAATATTTTTGAAATGGCATCCATCAAAACGGACATAAGACAATCAGTTTTTCTATCAGCTTAATTCTGTACCTTTTCCACAAATAAAGTGGTGGTACGAAATTAATAGATTAAGAACATGTTTAAAAAGAATTTAATTTTAAGAGGAGGGTTAATGAATGAAATGGAAAATGAAAAACTTGAGCAGATTACTAGTTTTACTCGTAGTAACTTTAAGTTTGTTGTTGTCTGCCTGCGGAGATGAAGAATCTTCAACCAGTGCTGATGAAATGATTCCGGTAAGCTTACAGCTTAAATGGGTTCCTCAAGCGCAGTTTGCAGGATATTATGTTGCTTTGGAAAATGGATATTATGAAGAAGAAGGTCTCGATGTCACCATTGTACCAGGTGGTCCGGACATCGTTCCTGAACAGCAGGTTGCCAATGGTTCCGTCGATATCGGAGTGAACTGGGTAGCTAGCCTTCTTGCCCATCAGGAAGAAGGATTTCCATTAGTTCAAATTTCTCAAATCTTTCAAACGAGTGGTTTAGTTTTGGTCACAAATAACAATAGTGGTATTGAATCACCAGCAGACTTTGCTGGAAGGAGCGTCGGAAACTGGATGGGTGGGAATGAATTCGAAATCTTAGCACTGTTTGATAAATATGGATTAGATCCTTATTCTGATTTAGAATTTAAATCCCAAGGGTTTACAATGGATCAATTTTTTACAGGGGACATTGAAGTTGCATCAGCAATGACTTATAACGAGTATCAGGTAGTTCTTGCAGAAGGGGTATCGGAGGATGAACTAACAGTCTTTGATATGAATGATGAAGGTGTCGCTATGCTTCAGGACAATTTATTTGTCAATAAAGAATGGATTGAAGAAAACAAAGAAGTTGCTGCTAAATTTGTACGTGCATCCATAAAGGGATGGCAGAGCGCCATTGATGATCAAGAAGCAGCAGTTGACGCGGTAATGAGTTATGCAGAGGATGGAAGTACTACTAGGGATCATCAAGTAAAAATGATGGAAGAAGTGGCGAAACTGATTGTCCCAGAAGGGTTTGATTCTTCTAAAATCGGAACGATTGATGATGAGATGTTTAAACAAACGGCAGATATTGCTCTTGAATTTGGTGTCATTTCAGAACCGGCAGATCTCAATGAAGCCTATACCCATGAAATAATGGAAATGGTTCTGGATTAATCAATTTATATGAAGATAACCTTCCCCTGTAGCAGATGCAGGTCGGAAGGTTATTTAAATAAGAATGTTTATGAAGTACAGGCAAAATAACGGAAGATAACCTAACTAATATAATGTTCTAATTCCGATTTAATGGTACCATTTTAAAAATTAGAAGATTCAGAAAAATCAATAAATATCTTTTACACACTGTTCAAAAAGCAGGAAAAACGATTTAACACTTTGTGTACTGTAAAGTATTCTCATTCACTCTAGAATAAGAGTATTATCTTGGAGTTGACCGAAAAAAAGATTTCCCAAATACTTAAGGGGGTATTTCAATGTCAGATCAAGTAGTTATTGGTTTAATTCAGGCAAAAAACGATGTGCACGGTGATGAGCCAGTAGAGGTTCATAAAGAAACAGCGATTGAAAAGCATATAAAACTTGTTAAGGAAGCGAAGGAAAAGGGAGCACAAATGGTTTGTCTTCAGGAAATTTTTTACGGACCTTATTTTTGCACCGAACAATCGACGAAATGGTATGATGCAGCAGAAGAGATTCCGAATGGACCTACTACCAAGTTATTTCAGGAATTGGCGAAGGAATTAGGGATTGTTATCATCTTGCCAATCTATGAAAGGGAAGGGATAGCAACGTACTATAATACTGCCGCGGTGATTGATGCCGATGGCTCATACTTAGGAAAATACCGCAAAACACATATCCCCCATGTCGGTGTGGAGGCAAAGGGATGTGGATTTTGGGAAAAATATTATTTCAAGCCTGGAAATTTAGGATATCAAGTATTTGATACGGCATTTGCTAAAGTTGGTGTTTATATTTGCTATGATCGTCATTTTCCCGAAGGTGCTAGATTATTAGGGTTAAGGGGAGCGGAAATTGTTTTTAACCCATCTGCTACTGTCGCAGGTCTTTCGGAATATTTATGGAAATTGGAGCAGCCAGCACACGCGGTCGCGAATGGCTATTATTTAGGGGCAATCAATCGTGTGGGAGTGGAAGCCCCATGGAATATGGGAGAATTTTACGGACAGTCCTACTTGGTGGATCCGAGGGGAGAGTTTGTTTCCACAGGTACGAGAGATAAAGATGAGGTCATTATCGGAATTATGGATAAGAAGATGATTCGAGAAGTCCGGGATACCTGGCAGTTCTATCGTGACCGCAGGCCGGAGACTTATGAAGAAATGACTGCACTGCTCCCTTAAAAAAAATGGCACAAAAGGGTATGAATTTCGCGAAATTACTATCAATGAAATCATTCTGAAAGTTAGTAAAATTATTGAATTTCGGAAAGAAGGAGGCCAATCCCATTGACGAGTACTCTACCATCTATTGATGATCTAAAGAAAAATTTCGAAGAAATCTCATCGGGTCTAAAAAACCAGGAGGCAATGGAAGAAGCAAACCGGTGTCTTTACTGTTATGAAGCCCCTTGTATTCAAGCCTGTCCTACCGATATTGACATCCCGTCCTTCATTAAAAAAATTGCTTCCGAAAATCTATTAGGTTCTTCTAAAACAATTATGAGGGCTAATCCACTAGGTGCTAGTTGCGCAAGAGTATGTCCCACAGAGGAATTGTGCGAAGGAGCTTGTGTTTTAAACCATTCGACGAAACCCATTATGATTGGTGACCTTCAACGGTTTGCAACAGACTGGGCTATCCGAAATAAACAAGTTTTGTTTAAGCGTGGGAAACCGAATGGGAAGACAGTGGCGATCGTTGGCGGCGGTCCAGCTGGTTTATCAGCTGCTAGAGAATTGGCACTTCTTGGTTATAACGTGACTATTTTTGAAGCGGAAGCACATGCAGGTGGTTTAAATACGTATGGCATTGTTTCCTTCCGACTTCCCCAGGCAATTTCCTTTTGGGAAGTGGAGCAAGTGAAGAGTCTTGAAGTGGATATTCGCACTAATACAAGAGTAGGGAAGGACATAAGTACAAAAGAAGTATTAGAGAATTATGATGCTGTTGTACTGGCCATTGGTATGTCCAGTGTTCCGAATCTGAGGATAGAAGGGGAAGAGTTAGATGGAGTTTATGATGCCATCGAGTTTGTTAAAAAAACAAAGACAGAAGAATTATCCCATGAGTTTGTAGGAAAAAAGGTTGCTGTCATTGGGGCCGGAAATACTGCGGTAGATGCAGCAACTAGCTCTGTTCGACTAGGTGCAGAAAATGTAAAGATGTTATATCGAAGAACGGTGAAAGAAATGACTGCCTATGAATTTGAGTATGAGTTTGCGAAACAAGAAGGGGTAGAATTCAGGTGGTTAACCACTCCTAAACGAATCCTTTCAGATGAAAAGGGAAATGTGAACGGGATCGAATGTATTCAGGTTGAATTGCAGGAATCAGAAGATGGATCCCAACGTCCGGTGCCAATATCGGGTTCAGAGTTTTTCATTGAAGCGGATGTGGTTATACGAGCTATAGGACAATCCAGATATATAGAACTTATTGAATCCTTTCAGATTGATCATACCAATGGAGTTGTTGAGGTGGAGGAAGGATCTTATATGACATCCAACAAAAAGGTTTTTGCCTGTGGCGATGTGATTTTCGGAAATGGTCAAGGTGAGGCCATGGTTGTAACAGCTGCTCAGCAAGGAAAATTAGCTGCGTATGATATTCACGAGAATATGTTTGGAAAGATTTCAGTAACTGCGTAACTTGAATGATAAGGAGGTTGAGCGATGGCTGATTTACACATTAACCTTGCTGGAATAGATTCGCCAAATCCCTTTTGGCTGGCGTCTGCCCCACCGACAAATTCTGGCTATCAGGTTCAAAGGGCGTTTGAAGCGGGATGGGGAGGCGCTGTATGGAAAACACTCGGGGATCCGATCATTAATACATCTTCACGGTTTGCGGCGATCAATTTCAATGGTCAGCGTGTTGCAGGTTTTAACAATATCGAATTAATTACTGACCGACCATTAGAAATTAATTTAAAAGAGATTTATGAAACGAAGAAACGTTTTCCTGATCGAGCCATCATTGCTTCTCTCATGGTAGAACCTAAACAGGAGAAGTGGCATGAAATAGTAAAATTGGTGGAGGACGTTGGGGTAGATGGATTGGAATTGAATTTTGGGTGCCCGCATGGTATGGCAGAAAGGGGAATGGGTTCTGCATCTGGGCAAGTACCAGAACTGGTGGAAAGTCAAACCTATTGGGTTAAGGAAGTTGCTCAAACCCCTGTAATAGTTAAACTCACTCCAAATATAACTGATATTACGGCAACTGCGGAAGCAGCTGTTCAAGGTGGAGCAGACGCCATCAGTATGATCAACACTATAAATAGTCTAATGGGGGTTGATATTGATACATGGAATACAATTCCGAATGTAGCTGGAAAAGGAGCACATGGTGGTTACTGTGGACCTGCGGTGAAACCGATCGCACTTAATATGGTGGCTGATTGTGCTAGGCATCCGTTAATCAATGTTCCTATCTCCGGGATCGGAGGCATCTCTAATTGGAAAGATACTGTGGAGTATTTATTAATGGGAGCAACAGGAGTTCAAGTATGTACCGCTGTAATGCATCACGGATTCCGAGTAGTAGAAGACATGATTGAAGGTCTTTCCAACTATTTGGACGATAAAGGAATCGATTCTGTCATGGACTTAGTGGGAAAATCCGTTCCAAAGTACTCGGATTGGGGAAACCTGGATTTAAATTACAAAGTCGTTGCTCGAATCAATAATGACATTTGTATTAATTGTAATAAATGTCATATTGCCTGTGAAGATGCTTCCCATCAGTGTATCGACATGTTAAAAGATGCCAATGGTAATTCCTATTTGCAGGTTCAGGAAGATGATTGTGTTGGATGTAATCTTTGTTCCATCGTCTGTCCGGAGGAAGGTGCCATCAATATGGTTGAATTAAAAGGAGATCATCCACCGTTAACGTGGAATGAACGGCAAAAAGCGTTGAGTGAAATAGGAGCAAAGTAAACTATGCTAGAAAATAGGAGGGATACGAATGAAGAAAGTAATTAAGAATGGAACGATTGTTACAGCTTCCGACACGTATGAAGCGGACATCCTCATTGAAGGAGAAAAAATCGTTGCAATCGGTTCAAACCTTCCGGAAGCTGGGGCAGAACTTATTGATGCGAAAGGGACTTATGTCTTTCCTGGTGGAATTGATCCGCATACCCATTTGGAGATGCCATTTGGAGGGACTGTCTCAAAGGATGACTTTGAAACGGGAACTATTGCTGCAGCCTTTGGGGGAACGACTACGGTCATTGACTTTTGTTTAACTAATAAGGGGGAGCCCTTAAAGAATCCAATTGCTGTTTGGCATAACAAGTCTAAAGATAAAGCCGTTATAGACTACAGCTTTCATTTAATGATCTCTGAAATTACCGATGATGTCCTAGAACAGCTACCAGCTGTTATTGAAGAAGAAGGAATAACATCTTTTAAAGTGTTTATGGCCTATAAAAATGTTTTCCAGGCAGATGACGAAACGCTTTTCAGGACGTTAGTCACGGCAAAAGAATTAGGGGCTTTAGTAATGGTTCATGCGGAAAATGGAGACGTGATTGATTATCTGATAAAAAAAGCTTTGGATGAGGGAAATACAGACCCCATCTATCACGCATTAACTAGACCCCCTGAAGTGGAGGGGGAGGCGACCGGTCGTGCAGCTCAGCTAACCGGTCTTGCTGATTCGCAGCTTTATGTTGTACATGTATCGTGTTCCCAGGCGGTGGAAAAAATTGCTGAGGCAAGGAGCAAAGGTGTTGATGTTTGGGGAGAAACCTGTCCCCAATACTTAGCATTAGATCAAAGTTATCTGGAAAAACCTAATTTTGAAGGGGCTAAATATGTTTGGTCACCCCCGTTAAGAGAAAAGGCACATCAAGCGGATCTTTGGAATGCATTAAAGAGCGGATCCCTTCAAACATTGGGTTCAGATCAATGTTCCTTTGATTTTAAAGGACAGAAGGATTTAGGAAAAGGAGACTTTACAAAGATTCCAAATGGTGGACCGATGATTGAAGACAGACTAACGATCCTCTTTTCAGAAGGTGTAAAAAAAGGACGAATTAGTTTGAACCAGTTTGTGGACATCAGTTCAACGAGAATTGCTAAATTGTTTGGTTTATTCCCACAAAAAGGTACCATTGCTGTAGGAACGGATGCTGATATTGTTCTTTTTGACCCGAACGTAGAGCGTGTCATTTCTGCAGATACACATCATATGGCAGTAGATTATAACGCTTTTGAAGGGATGTCAGTAACTGGAGAAACTGTCTCCGTCTTATCCCGAGGAGAATTTGTCATCCGTGAAAAACAGTTTGTAGGAAAACTTGGCCGTGGAAAATATCTCAAACGGGCTAAATATGGAGAGGTAATTAGTAATAAGGAAGAAATCTCCATCTAAACCTTACATTCATTATTATTTAGATAGAACTGTAAGAAGTAGGGGGTATTTTAACCTATGAGACAAGCAACTGTTTCATAAAAGGAGGTTTTATGAAATTGTCTGAATATCAGGAATATATAACGGAGCGGGAGAAATTCGATTTTTTCATGGAACAGGGTTTTAAAATCATTGAAGTGAATGAAAGCCTAAGTGGTGATATCGTTAAATTGAAACTGGAAGAGAAAGACATCGTGGAAAATCTTCATATTAAAACAGCAAACGGAAGAAAATATTACACCAATATAATGATAATGCAATTAAATCTTACGAATGTTTGAAGAATAAACTAGGGCGTAGACATGTCCTAGTTTTTGTTTGTTAGAAAACATCACCTCATACAAGTCATGGGGGAAGTCACATACTATAATCAATATATAGTATACCTTATTAATAAGGAGGTGGAAGGGTGAAAACACTAATATCTTTAGAGGAAGTACTAAAACGAAAGTATTTTGACAAATCGGAAGTCATTACAGGAAAAGACAAGTTGAAACATCAACAAGTAAAGTGGGTCCATGTTGTAGAAATAACTGAAATTAGTAATCTATTAAACGGAAGGGAATTAATTCTCACCACAGGGCTTGGCTGGAAAAGTAATACTAACCTTTTTCTATCTTTCGTAAACCAGCTGATCGAATGTAATACAACTGGTTTATGTATTGAAATGGGAACCAACACTACCCACATTCCTCAAGAAGTTATTGCATTAGCCGAAAAACATCACTTTCCCATCATCCTATTCCATGAAATAGTACCATTCGTAGAAATCACACAGGATATACACTCCATTCTTATTAACAAACAATATGAACTCATCTCCAACTTAGAAAGCTATTCCCAATTGTTAAATAAGAAACTGTTAGAAATTGATAGTCACCAGGAGATATTAGCATATATGCAGGAGCATTTGGACATTCAGGTTGTCACTATATTTGACGAGAAGCGAATGGAGTTCATCCCCAACCTGACATACAAAGAAAGAAACGAACTATTAGAAAAGATTCATCAAGCAGATCGAGTGGGAGATACCACCATAGCAAAACAGCCTGTTATGATTTTAGGAAAGCAATTTGCGCAGCTTGCAATTCATTCCAAAAACAAAGATATTACAGAATTCGAAACACTTATCCTAGATAGAACAGTAACAGCTTTAGCACAACATTTACTCCGTGACTTATATGTGAAAGAGAAGAAAATGTCAAAAGAGAGTGAGTGGCTTTCGAACTGGCTTGATGGAAATTATAATGAGAACTTTCTGAACGAACATCTTTCATTTAACGACCCTGTGCTTTCAATTCAAGGTGGTGTTGTATGTATTTGTAAACGAAATACAAACGCCCATTCAGGGGAAATAGATGGAACTTACTTTAAATTGTTGTTTCGGACTGTGTTAGAGAGGTATGGTTTTCATCTGTTTTCAACTGAAATCCATGACCAGAATATTTTTATATTAGTGGATAAACGCTCTTGTGAAAACTGGAAAGAACGGATGATAGCAGCTTTTAAACGTTTAAAAAACGACAGTTCTGGAAGAATAAATTTGTCGACCATCACTATCGGTGTTGGAAAATACGTCCTGTCCTTGAATGAGATGCACAAAAGCTATCAATCTGCGAAAGAAACACTAGTTTTACAGGAGACACTTAATAAAGAGAATAAAAGCTACTTCTACGATGATCTCCATTTGTTCCGAATCATTTCGTTAACGAAAAAACATAGTAATCTTGTGGAAATTGTTAATGACTATCTAGAACCTGTTATTGAATATGACAGGAAGTATAACGGAGATTTATTATTAACGTTAAAAACATATTTAGCTTGTAATGGTTCTAAGCAAGAAACAGCAAAGAAATTATATATAGTCAGACAAACCTTATATCATAGAATTGAAAAACTAGAAAACCTCTTAGGGTATAATTTTATGAGTTTTGAACGTCGTGTTGCCATCGAGTTTATGCTAGTTGCTTATGATTATTTAACTACAAGTAAGAAAAATAAACTTCTTCAATTTAATAACATATAGTCAATGAGTCGTTCATTTTTGAATTCGTAATCTAATGTCTATATTTGTGTTTGGACATAAAATTAGCCAAATTCTACTTATGAGCTAATAGTGGGTCTAGTGCTGCTCCAACGTTGATCATTACGATATGAGCTGTCATCACTGTAACAGATCCGTTTATGGAGTAGCACTTGCTTCTAAAGTATCAACAAGGGAATCAGTAAGACCGTTTGTGAGGATTTCGTAGCATCAAGAAGTTTGCTGATTTTCGGAGGAATACCCAACGAATAGTGGATTAACCCTGATTAATCCACTTGCCAGTAAAGCTAATAAACCTCTAAGTCCCCAGAATCCATTGTAAAAACCCATACATTTCCCACGATTATCTTCAGAGCGATGCTTTTAGAGGGAGGCACAGTCCTACGCTCGTGTTCATGGCGCTTGCGCTTTACTTATGATGGTTCATTTTCTTGGTATTCTTTCAAAATGTCGCGTTTTCTTATTCTTTTCTTTTACATACTGTCTAATGAAACAACAGTTATTGTAGGCGATAATACACTTAATATAGTATGAATGATTACTATTATATAGGTGATCGTTGTCCATGAAATTTATCAGTAGGAGGGAGAAGGTAGAATTTGAAGACCGTTAATAAGGTTGTGAAACTCCAAAATTATATTAATGGGGAATGGCTCAATTCCTCCAGTACAAAACAATTAGAAGTTTTGAATCCTGCAACGAATGACATTATAGCAAACGTTCCCATATCTACAGTGAAAGATGTGGAGGTGGCTGCAAAAGCTGCCAGATCAGCTTTTCAGGACTGGAAGAATGTGCCTGTTCCAAAACGTGCCAGACTGTTATATAAATATCACCATTTATTACAGGAGAACCATGAAGAACTCGCAAAGCTTATTGTATTAGAGAATGGAAAAGCTTATAAAGAAGCTTATGGGGAAGTTCAGCGGGGAATTGAATGTGTAGAATTTGCAGCAGGGGCACCAACATTAATGATGGGGGAAACACTGTCAGGAATAGCAGAGGACATGGATTCAGAAATGTTCCGTTATCCATTGGGAGTTGTCGGTGGTATTACCCCTTTTAATTTTCCGATGATGGTTCCCCTTTGGATGTTTCCCCTTGCTATTGCATGTGGGAACACCTTCCTTTTAAAACCTTCCGAAAGAACCCCTTTATTGGCTTCCAAATTGGTGGAACTGTTTACGGAGGCTGGAGCACCTCCAGGTGTCTTAAATCTCGTTCATGGTGCACATGATGTCGTCAATGCCCTACTAGAGAATGGAGAAATTAATGCCATCTCTTTTGTCGGATCTCAACCGGTGGCAAAATACGTCTATGAAAGGGCTGCATCAAAAGGTAAACGGGTACAGGCTTTAGCAGGAGCTAAAAATCATCATATTGTCATGCCTGATGCTAATATGGAAAAGGCGATTCAACATATTCTCAGTTCTTCCTTTGGGAGTGCAGGACAACGTTGTATGGCATGTAGTGCTGTTGTTGTAGTAGGCGATGGGGACGATTTTGTTCGTGAGTTGAAAAATAAATCAGAGAATTTAGTAATGGGCAACGGTTTAGATGATGAGGTATTATTAACACCTGTGATTCGAGATTCCCATCGGAAGAAAGTTATTGGCATCATTGAAAAAGGAATTGAGGAAGGTGCTACTATACTGAGGGATGGCAGGAAAGAGATGGAGAAATGGACAAACGGGTACTTTTTAGGAGCAACCATTTTTGATAAGGTGACACCCGAGATGACTATTGCAAAAGAGGAAATTTTTGCACCTGTGTTAAGTATTTTACGTGCGAGAAATTTAGAGGAAGCATTAGTATATATACAAAAATCCCGATTTGGAAATGGTGCAACCATTTATACAAAAGATGCAAGTGCTATAAGGAAATTTCGTGAGGAAGCTGATGCAGGAATGTTGGGAATTAACGTAGGCGTTCCCGCGACCATGGCGTTCTTTCCTTTTTCTGGATGGAAAGATTCCTTTTATGGAGATCTTCATGTGAATGGGAAAGACGGGGTAAACTTTTACACTCGCAAAAAAATGATTACTTCCAGGTTTGATTTTTAAAGAAGCAGATGGGAAAGGGGTAGATTGTTTGGACGTTGTGGATGCAAGTGAACTGGTACAAAAGACGGATGAAAAGTATGTATGGCATTCCATGAAGCCCTACAACCCAGAAACAACGATGATCGTTTCCGGAGCAAAGGGAGCATGGATAACAGACATTAATGGGAAAAAGTACTTAGATGCCATGTCCGGATTATGGTGTGTAAACGTTGGTTATGGCCGGACTGAATTGGCAGAAGCAGCTTACGAACAATTAAAGGAGTTGGCCTATTTTCCGTTAAGCCAAAGTCACCTCCCCGCCATAAAACTTTCCGAAAGGCTGAATGAACTTCTGGGAGACGATTATGTTATTTTTTATTCAAATAGTGGGTCGGAAGCTAATGAAGTTGCTTTCAAGGTGGCAAGACAATATCACCAACAAAACGGAGATTACCACCGATACAAAGTTATTTCAAGGTATCGGGCGTACCATGGGAACTCGATGGGTGCACTTGCGGCAACCGGTCAAGGACAACGGAAGTTTAAATACGAGCCGTTAGCCCCTGGTTTTCTCCACGTTTCTCCACCAGATTCCTACCGTTTTCCAGAAGAGGTTTGCCCGCCAAGAGAATTGAAATCGGTTCAGGCTATAGATACTATGATGAATTGGGAAATAAGTGATACTATTTCTGCTGTCATTATGGAACCAATTATTACTGGTGGAGGTGTTCTTATTCCTCCGGAAGGATATATGAAAGGTGTAAAAGAGGTTTGTGAAGACCATGGTGCACTACTTATAGTGGATGAAGTAATTTGTGGGTTTGGACGTACAGGTAAACCACTTGGGTTTATGAATTATGGGGTTAAACCAGACATTATTACGATGGCCAAAGGATTGACAAGTGCTTACTTACCTTTATCTGCTACAGCGGTTAAACGGGAAATTTACGAGGAATTCAAAGGCAAGGAGGAATATGATTTTTTCCGTCACATAAATACTTTTGGGGGAAATCCTGCTGCATGTGCACTTGCTTTGAAAAACCTTGAAATCCTAGATAAGGAAAACTTAGTGGAGCGCTCTAAAGTAATTGGTTCTGCAATGCTTTCAGATTTAACCATACTTCTTAAAGATCATTCGTATGTTGGGGATGTTAGGGGTAAAGGTCTCCTTATTGGTATCGAGTTGGTGAAAAGTAAGGAGACCAAGGAGCCACTGGATGTCCAAATCGTAAATAAAGTAATCAGTTCCTGTAAAGAAAAAGGGCTGATAATTGGTAAGAATGGAGTGACCGCAGCAGGGTTTAATAACGTATTGACATTAGCACCTCCATTGAATATTGAAGAGAAGGACGTTTCCTTTTTAACCGAAATACTAGTGGAATGTTTAAATGAAATCAAATAGTTGCTCTGAACTGTCTGAATAGATTTGGGTGTTTTCCCAAAAACTATCGGAGAGGTGATTACGGTGAGCAGAGGAATCTTAACGGCATTATTTGCCATTGGCTTAGCACAGTTTTTAAAGATCCCAATAAAGCAGCGAAAAACAAAAAAGTGGGAGTGGGAAACGTTTTTTGAATCTGGTGGGATGCCCAGTTCCCATTCTGCCGGTGTAGCATCCTTGGCCACTTACACGGGACTCCGCTTAGGACCGCGAACGTTGGACTTTGCATTATCAGTTATCTTTGGTTTAATTGTCATGTACGACGCCCAGGGTATTCGCAGGTACGCCGGGGAAACGTCGATCAGGGTCAATGAATTGGAGGAAAAGATGGAGAAATTGGCAGGGAAACAGAATGGCAATTATCATGATCAGATGGAAAGCCAGTTGAAAGAGGCCCTAGGTCATCAACCGGAAGAAGTTGCAGCAGGAGCATTTGTAGGTGTAGTTGTTGGTTGGGTGAGTCATTTGATTGGAAGCAAGATGATCTCCTCTCGTACTTAAAAACCTAATAGTAAAAATATACGGGTGCAAACTGGGAGATACTGATCATTCAGTATCTCTTTTAAGTGCAGTTTAACAATAGGTAGCGATTACATTCTATCATCGAAATAGTGATAAATTAGACTAATTAGTCGAATTATTATATAATTAGACTAAATAATCTAAGTAATTTTTAAAGGAGAATTCATATGAAAAATCCTGTTTCCATTTTTATAATGGATGTGTCCAATTCCACTAGCAATTCTAACTGGAATAATATTTCTAGCTATTTAGATCAGGTTGAAGATTGGATCAAAGAATGGGTATCTCCAGTTGGTAAATCCATTGTAAAACATCGGCGGGGAGATGAAATCATATTTGTTAGTGAACATTATTTTACTGCTTATATAGTCGCCTGTACTCTCACACATTTGTGGAAGTATCCAGAACATAAGCCATATTTTGGGATGAGTTTTGGTATTATTGATAAAGAGATTGATGCTATCAATATAGAAACATGGAATCACCCTTTAGTGAAACTGGCCAGAGATGCTAATGAAATTATCAAACAATCCAACAACAGGATTCCAATACTATTTCATCTGCAGAGAGACTATCTTATAGACAATAATAGTGATTTTTCCGGCAACAACAAATGTTTTATGGAAATGGAAAACTCGCTGAACTTATTACTTGAATTGCAGCACAACCTCATGAATAATCAAACCGATAACCAACGATTAATTCGTAGCTTATACTTTATCTACGGTCAACAAAAACTGGTTGCTTCTTTAGTAAATAAATCCCCTGCAACGATTTCAAGTCATTATAAAAAAGGAAATACTGGACTAATCTTTAAAACGCAAACGCAAATTGAACAAAATTTAAATTCTTTTCAAGAATCATATTGGGAGAATGATGTCAGTCGTTTATCCAATAAATTAAATGAGGTTATAAAAGATATCATTAGTAAAAATGTAAAAGAATTTATTTTGCTTCATGATCAAGGAGGGGATAATTAGAGATGGAAGTTTTAATTCTTCTATTAGCCCATTTAATTGGTGATTTTTATTTCCAGACGGATAAAATGGTTAAAAACAAGAGGAAATTTTTGAAGAGGCATTTGATTCATCAATTTCTATTAGGTTTTATCGCACTCTTCTTTATATATCTCTTTCTAGAAGGAACTAGTTTTTGGTATCACGTGATTTTACCAGTCATCCTGTTGACATGTGCCCATTGGTTGATAGATATTGGAAAAATAAAGGCTGAAGCTCAATTAGAAGGAAAATTTGGTAAACTTAATTCATGGAAAGGTGCACTTTTTGTCATCGACCAGTTGTTTCATCTCTTATCAATAGTATTGATTTCCCTTTGGTTTTTCCAGGTTGATATGACTAGTGGCGGTAATACCATTCTTGTGGTTTTCAGATTAGTGGAGGGCTCACAACCAAGTTTTAACGTGCTAGAAAAAGTGTTATTGCTCTTGATTATGATAATGATTACAACAACAGTTAGTGGCCATTTCATTCGAAATTTGCTAGGCTCTTTAACAAACCATATTGCCCTTTTTGAAGGGAAATACAGCATTAAAGATACACGGAATGGACAAGGATATATCCCTTCTGACCAAAAGACTTCTATTAGTGAGGAAATTACATATACCGTTATGAAAAATCAAGATTTATCCAGGGGAAAGGTCATTGGATATTTAGAAAGATTACTGGTAATTATCTTGATCCTAAACGATTCCATCGGTTCAATTGCTTTTATTATTGCAGCTAAATCAATAACAAGGTTTAAACAACTGGATGATCGGGATTGGGCTGAGTATTTCTTATTGGGTACACTGACATCCATTTTTTTAGCAATTGTTTATGGATTTTTAATCAAGTTTATCCTTTTTAATTAATAGATTAATAGATTAAGATTAGTATACTATGGGAGTATTCAGAAGTTGGTCAGTGGTGAAATTGCTGGAAATCATCGTTTTAAGTGTGATTCAGTTTGCATAAGTCATAAAAAAGGAATATTAAAAATAATGTAAGTGGAAACTAAAAAAAGGTAAATGAACAATGTTCTCAAAAGCAGTTTAAGTAATCATCTATAACGTTTGAATTTAGCTGGACTATCTTTTTCAAATAGGAAAGGGAGATACAATGACTAGTAATGTTGAATGGAATCTCGATAACAGTTATGCCCGTCTGCCGGATAAGTTTTATTCACAAATCGATCCAAACCTTGTTGATTCACCAGAACTGGTAATACTTAATGAGACGTTGGCGAGGTCTTTAGGGTTGGATCCAACGTTGTTACGAACAGAAGAGGCTATAGAGGTGTTTGCAGGCAATAGAATTCCAGAAGGTGGAATAGCTTTGGCTCAAGCGTATGCTGGACATCAATTTGGCCATTTTACGATGTTGGGGGATGGTAGGGCAATGCTCCACGGAGAACAAATTACTCCAACAGGTGAACGGTTTGATATACAGTTAAAGGGTTCAGGCCGAACGCCATATTCCCGTGGGGGAGATGGTCGAGCATCACTTGGCCCCATGTTAAGGGAATATATCATTAGTGAATCCATGCATGCTTTAAATATTCCAACAACCCGAAGTCTTGCTGTGGTAACTACGGGGGAACCAGTTTATCGGGAAACGGAACTCCCTGGTGCTGTGTTGACAAGGGTTGCAGCCAGTCATCTGCGCGTTGGTACCTTCGAATTTGCGGTACGATATGGTACAGGTGAAGAACTGCGAGCTTTAGCGGACTATACGATAGAACGTCATTATCCATCTGTTACTTCTACTAATAAAAACCGCTATATTGTATTTCTTCAGGAAGTGATCAAACGACAAGCCTCATTAATTTCAAAGTGGCAATTAGTTGGATTTATCCATGGTGTCATGAATACAGATAATATGACTATTTGTGGAGAAACCATTGATTATGGTCCATGTGCATTCATGGATAAGTATGATCCAGAGACTGTTTTCAGTTCCATTGACAGGGACGGTCGATACGCTTATGGTAATCAACCTTACATTGGTGGTTGGAACTTAGCTCGATTTGCTGAGACTCTGGTTCCCTTGTTACATGAGGATCAAGATGAAGCAGTAAAGCTTGCGCAAAATGAACTCTCTAAGTATTCGGATTTATACCGAGAATATTGGATGAGCGGGATGCGGGCAAAACTAGGATTGTTCCATGGAAAGGGAGGGGCAGGCGACGGAGACGAAGTTATTATTGACGGTCTTCTCAGCTTGATGAAAAAATATCATGCAGATTTCACCAATACATTTCGTTCATTGACGATGGATGAGTTGGATGGGAAAGAGATGGAACTCTTCAAGGCTCCTGAATTTACAGAGTGGCACGATTTGTGGCAAGGAAGACTTTCGGAGCAGGAAGAAACAACGGAAGATTCCTATGAATTAATGCGTCGTTCTAATCCTACGGTAATACCACGGAACCATCGAGTGGAAGAAGCATTGGATGCTGCAGTAGAAAATGAGGATTTCACTGTTTTAGAAAACCTACTTGCTGCTCTTTCAAATCCATACGATTACTCAAAAGTACAAAGGGAATATACGTACCCGCCAGATCCTAAGGTCTGTGCTGGTTATCGAACATATTGTGGGACGTAAGATTTTGTTATTACTAATTTTGACGTTATTTATCATATCAGGTCCCTTGAGATAATTCATGGGGCCTGATCTTATAAAATTATATTGGATGACACACTGATGGGTGGAAGGATTATCACTTCCTCTAGAAACGAGTAATTAATCTAGAAGAAAACTATCATCGTTAGTGATTATTTACTTGAACTGGAAGAAGAGTTTTTCTTTTATAGTTTGATACAGAACAGGTGGGAGTTGGGGTTTTTTAGACGAACCGATGAAACTTCTCCTTGTTTTGTTTCGTAAATACAAGAAACTATCATTAATTATTATGAACATCGGAGGACTGTGATGTCTACTAAAAGTGTAATTCCCATGGCATTAATGTGTGTTTTTGTTGTTGGCATCATCATTTTTTCAACAATCTTTGAAAATAATGACAAAATAAGGGAACCTGATTTTTCCGGTCATGTGTATTTTCATTCTGAAGAAGAACAGATGATGTTTATTTAAAAGATAAGTATTAGTTTTTGCACCTTCGGGCAAGTTGTCTAGCTCCACCGCCTACTCGCTGCGGGGCACTTCGGAAGTGACAACTGAAGTCAAAGAGCGGACTTCAGGTTGTCATTCCTCCACTGCCCTACGCTCGTGTTCATAGGCGCTTGCGCTTTTCTTGTGTTGAAGACAATTTAACTCCCCGAGAAAGAGATAGATTTGTAGATCCTGAATATATATATGGCTATTGGATAAAAGTCCCTGATGACACTATTTTTTTGAATGAAGAGGATGAAGAAGTTAGCTATGAGGAACTCCCTTTTTCCAGGATTAATGTATGGGTAAAGGAAAATTTCGAAGAGAAAAGAACTGATTATCATAGCCAAATGGAACTTACAATCGGGAATTATGAAGATTTCCCAGTTTATACTGCAGAAAAAGTAAAGCCAGTAAAGCGGACGAAAGAAGATGTTATTACGACGCTAAAGTCTTATGAAGAAGGATTATTTACGTTAAGGCTATTTTTTGAGAGTGAGGAAAGTTATACCAATAAACTTGAGGAAATTAATGACATTTTGACTTTTATATCGGAATCAGAGAAACTCGAAACAGGTTCCATTAGTGTTGGAGTTGTAGGACCTTCAACTGATGCTCTTCTCTTAGAGGTTAAAGAGTTTCCTTCTTTTGTTATTTTTGATACGAAAGATGTAGTTTTCGTTTCGAATGATTTTATGGAAGTGAAATCATTTTTAGAAAACCAATAATTGTTCAAATGAGAAGTGTGTTGTGGGTTAATGTAGGTTTCTCTGGTAAGCAAGCTTAGTATACAGAAAAGCAAGATTAGTATACAGAATCGCGCTGTTTGGTTTTATTCCATTTTGCTTTGGTATACTATACTGGCATTTGTTTTCTTAAATTTTATGTGACCTAAATCGGGCTCATTTCCATTTCGTACTCTTTGGCATTTTTTTAGGTATTAACCCATGTTCTGTGATAAAATCTCATAGAGAATTGGAGGAATACATTTATTTTAAGAAAACAATAATCCTTCATATCATATGGTATTACTAAGAATCGATATAGGGAGATGACATTAGATGAGTAAACAAGTGATTGTGTATTCCGCAGATGGATGTGTCGAGTGCACTTATGTGAAACAAATGTTAGAAGACGAAGGTGTTCCTTTTGAGGTTAGGGACATCATGGCTAACAAAGAATACAGGGAAGAAGTTGAGAAATTTGGATTTATGGGCATTCCTGTGACCGTAGTTGGGGAAAAAGCTGTTAAGGGGTTCACTCCAGAATTAAAGGGGTTAATTGAGGAAGTAAAAAGTTAATCATAAACGTCCTGAGTGAATAGATTGAATAATTATTTAGTAAAGGGTGCCTAAAAGTCGGTATAGTGACTTTTGATAGGTACCTTTTGTTGTTGCCTTTAATGTATAAGGGTTTCATGAACGCATGAGCGGTGATCCAACCAAAGTTCACGCCTGCCAACCTCAAATTTTCTGAATGACTTTCTTCTTGCCTCATCCACCGTGTAAAATCACTCACGATAGCATAAGGATCATACCCACATAACATAGTTTAGAATAGTTGAATCCGTTGTAAATCAAAATGACAACCAGTAAAATATATACTAATACCTTTCTTTGTTTCCATTACTTAAAAATTGATTTGTGTACCCCTATAAAATAAATAACTTCTAGCAGCATGATATAACTGAAGGAGGACAGATACTACCGATGAAAATAATAGATAATGTAAATGAAACGCTTAAAGATGATTTAGCAAAATCCATTACGAAAAACAGTAAAGTGGCCATAGCAGCATCCTATTTTTCCATCTATGCATTCCAAGAGCTGAAAACGGAGCTTGAAACTGTCGAAGAGTTGCGATTCATCTTTACTTCACCAGCATTTACAACAGATAAACCTGAAAAAGAACAAAGGGAATTCTATATTCCTCGCTTGAATCGGGAAAAGAGTCTGTATGGAACGGAATTTGAAGTGAAGTTACGAAATGAATTGACTCAGAAGTCGATTGCAAAAGAATGTGTGGATTGGATCAGACGGAAAGCGGTGTTTAAATCTAACATAACTCAGGATAATATGGGTGGATTTATTCATGTGCGAAATGATGAAAGTAAGTATACGTATATGCCTGTGAACGGATTTACTACGGTAGATATTGGCTGTAAGAAAGGAAACAATGTCTATAACATGGTAAATCGCCTTGATTCTCCGTTCAGTGATGAGTATTTACGACTTTTCCAGGAAATTTGGAACAGTGAAGAAAAATTGCAAGATGTTACAGAAGAAGTTATCGAAAATATCTCAACCGTGTATCAGGAAAATTCTCCTGAATTTATATATTTTATTACGTTATACAACATTTTCAATGAGTTTTTAGAAGATATTTCGGAAGATGTGTTACCAAATGAAGCAACAGGTTTCAAAGAAACAGCGATTTGGAATAAACTCTTTCATTTCCAGCAGGATGCCGTTTTGGCGATTATTAACAAGCTGGAAAAATATAATGGCTGTATTTTAGCAGACAGTGTTGGTCTTGGAAAAACGTTCACTGCTCTAGGTGTAATTAAATACTATGAAAACAGAAATAAATCCGTTCTAGTATTATGTCCAAAAAAGCTTTCGGATAACTGGAATACTTACAAACTGAATGTGTTAAACAATCCCATTGCCTCCGACCGTCTCCGTTATGATGTACTATACCATACGGACTTGTCACGGACACGTGGAACTACGAATGGAATTCCCCTAGACCGGATTAATTGGGGAAATTACGATCTGGTTGTCATAGATGAATCTCATAATTTCCGGAACGGGGGACAAACCTCGGGAGATTTCGGTGAAAAAGAGAATCGATATTTGAAATTGTTAAATAAAGTCATCCGAAAAGGTGTGAAAACAAAGGTATTAATGCTTTCGGCAACACCAGTGAATAATCGGTTCGCTGACTTAAAAAACCAGTTAGCCTTAGCTTATGAAGGGGGCGATAAACTTCTAGAGCGTGAATTGAATACGAAAAATAGTATAGATGTGATATTTCGAAGGGCACAAGCTTCCTTTAATAATTGGAGTGAATTGGCAGCAACGGAAAGGACAACAGACAGCCTCTTAAAAATGCTGGATTTTGATTTCTTTGAACTCTTAGATAGTGTAACGATAGCCCGTTCCCGAAAGCATATTGAAAAGTATTATGACAGTTCGGAAATCGGCACGTTTCCAGAAAGAAACAAACCCCTTTCTATCCGCTGTGATTTAACAGATCTTTCGGAAACGATAAATTACAACGAGATATATGGTCAATTGTCATTACTTAATCTCGGAATATATACACCATCAGACTATATTTTAGCCAGTAAAGTTGAAAAATACGAATCTCAATACGGTTCAGATATGAAAAATACGAGATTCAAGCAGTCCGACCGTGAATTTGGCATTATGGTTTTAATGCGGATTAATCTTCTAAAACGATTGGAGAGTTCTGTTCATGCTTTTCGCCTGACCTTACAACGGATATTAACGTTAGTTGACTCAACACTTGAAAAAATTGATAAGTTAAATGTGGACAATCAAATGGAAGTCACAACCATTCATCAGAATGATTTAGATATGGATGATCAAAATACAGACCTCTTTACGGTTGGAAAAAAAGTAAAAATTAGCTTATTGGATATGGATTATAAATCTTGGAAAGATGATTTAATGAGTGACAGGACCATACTGGCAGACTTATTGGAACACATGGTAAAAATTACTCCAGAACATGATAGTAAGCTGAATTTGCTGCTCGAGACGATAGAGCGCAAGCTGAAAAATCCAATTAATCCAAATAACAAGAAAGTCATTGTTTTTTCTGCTTTTTCAGATACCGTGGATTATTTATACACTTATGCTAGTAAACTTCTTAAAGAGAAGTATGGATTAAATACAGCGATGGTAACCGGTGGGAATGACAGTAAAACAACTGTTGAGCAACTCTCAAATGACTTAAATAGTATATTAACTTGTTTTTCACCGCAATCGAAAGAAAAGCAGTTGATTATGCCTGGGCAAAAAGAAGAAATCGATTTATTAATAGCCACAGACTGTATATCTGAAGGACAAAATTTACAGGATTGTGATTACTTAATCAACTATGATATTCATTGGAACCCTGTCCGTATCATTCAACGGTTTGGGAGAATTGATCGGATCGGAAGTAGGAATAAAGTGATTCAACTCGTTAATTTTTGGCCAGATTTAGATTTAGATGACTATATAAATCTGAAGGCAAGGGTGGAAACTCGAATGAAGGTGACGGTAATGACATCTACAGGTGATGACAATCCAATTGAAGAGGAAAAGGGTGACCTAGAGTACCGAAAACAGCAACTTGAAAGACTGCAGACAGAAGTAGTTGATATGGAAGAGATGTCTGGCGGTGTTTCGATTATGGATCTTGGATTAAACGAATTTCGAATGGATTTATTGGGATATTTGAAAGAGAATCCTAACATTGACAAATCACCGTTGGGGATGCACGCTATCGTGCCGGCAGAAGGGGAAGTAATTCCACCTGGAGTTGTTTTTGTATTAAAGAATATTAATAACGATATCAATAACGAAAATCAAAACCGTCTTCATCCTTTTTATATGGTTTATATTACAGATGAAGGAGAAGTAATCGCGAATCATCTGGAACCTAAAAAAACGCTGGATACTTTAAGGATGATGTGTAAAGGACATAAAGAGCCTTTTAAAGCATTATGCCGTCAATTTAATGTAAAATCAAATGAGGGACGGCATATGAGTAAATACTCCGATTTGCTTCATGAAACTATTACATCCATTATGGAAGTGAAGGATGAAAGTGATATTGACAGTTTATTTAAAATGGGAGGAACGACAGCACTGAAAACACATATTGATGGATTAGATGATTTTGAACTTATTTGTTTTGTAGTGGTGATGGAATGTTAACTTTTCCAGAATCGACTCTATTTAACCGAAGAATTCCAAAATCTAAGTTCTATCATCATTTAAGCGTTTCACATCAGTTAGAACAGAAATTTACACAAGAAGTGGATACCATTGTTTGGAAAAATAAGTTTTCTCCTGAAACAATTAACATTGAAAAAGGAAAAGAAGTCTCTGAAATACAAGTAATGGAAGTGAACCTGAAAAATAAATCCATTAGTGATGTCATTATTGAAACGATTGATAGGGATATACCATATCACCTTCTTTTTCTCCTAAGGTACCAGGATTTTGCACAACTGAGGATTAGTTACAAGGAGTACAGCAAAAATAGAGAAGGAAAGTTTAAAGTAGACAGTTATTTTCAAACGGAATGGATGCTATTGGATCAGCTATTTTTAGCCATAGAGGGAATAAATCTGGATAAAGTATATGAAAACTTTATCATTCAGATTGCTGGGGATCAGTTACAGACAAAAGAAGACACCGACATCAAAACTTCTATCGATATTTCGAAAGAAGTAGAAAAATTAAAAAAAGACATTCAAATGATGGAAAAGAAAATGAAACAAGAAAAACAATTTAATCGCCAAGTCAAGTTATCAGGTGAAATTAGGAAATTGAAAAAAGAACTAGAACGAAAATTGAAATAGACGGAGGGAATAAAATACGTGGACAAGCTCAAGATGGAAAGTATCGACTTAACCAAGAAAAATATTGAAAAAATCGGAATGTTGTTTCCAAACGTCATCACAGAAATGAAAGACGAAAACGGTAACCTTAAAAAAGGGATTAATTTTGAATTATTGAAACAGGAACTATCAGACGATGTCATTGATGGAGATGAAAATTATGATTTTACATGGGTAGGGAAAAAAGCATCCATTGTAGAAGGGAATACGCCAATCAGAAAAACATTACGTCCATGTGTGGAAGAAAGTAAAGCATGGGAGAAAACGGAAAATGTTTTTATCGAAGGGGATAATCTGGAGGTATTAAAGCTCCTGCAAGAAAGTTATTTAAACAGTATTAAATTGATCTATATCGATCCCCCTTACAATACGGGGAAAGACTTTGTGTATAAAGATAATTTTACAATGGATAAAGAGGAATTTGATGAAAAAATCGGGACACATGATGAGGAAGAAAACAGGCTTTTTAGAAATACTCAAACAAATGGAAGGTTTCACAGTGACTGGTGCAGCATGATCTATCCAAGACTAAAACTTGCTCAAAATTTACTGCGGGAAGACGGTGTTATCTTTATTAGTATCGATGACCATGAAGCAGATAACTTAAAGAAAATCTGCCATGAAATATTCGGGGAATCCAATTATATATGCGATTTTATTCGAAAAGGCAGTGGTGGGAGACAGGATAGTAAACATTATGCCATTGTCCATGAATATATCTTGTGTTACACCAAAAACATGAATTACTTTGTTTCCGGAAAAGAACTGAAGGAAGATGACAGTTACCCTCATTTTGACTCAGAGAAGGAATTACACTATAAAACGCAGCTTTTAAGAAAGTGGGGCGAAAATAGCCGTCGCAGTGATCGTCCGAACTTGTACTATGCGATCAAAGATCCCGATGGAAATGATTTATATCCAATGCTATCAGCAACAGAAGCTGGGTGCTGGCGTTGGGGAAGGGATCGAATGACAGCGGAGATTGCTGCAGGTAATGTGGAATTTAAAAAGAAGGATGATGAATGGATTCCATATGAAAAAATTTATGAGCCAACAAAGGATAATCCAAAAACGAAATTATATACAACGGTGTTAGAAAACATTGGAAATGCCAGTGGGGCACCTTTATTAAAGGAGTTATTAGACGGGAAAATTTTTAGTTATCCAAAGCCAGTGGAACTGATAAAGAAGGTCATTGAGTTAGGAAATGTTGGACCAGATGATATTGTACTTGACTTTTTCGCCGGATCTGCCACTACGGCCCACGCCGTAATGGATTTAAATTCAGTGGATGGGGGGAGCCGTAAATATATTATGGTTCAGATTCCAGAAGAAGTGGAAGAGAAAAGTGATGCTTATCAAGCTGGGTATAAAACGATTACAGAAATTGGGAAAGAACGAATTCGTCGTGCCGGTGAAAAAATTAAAGGTGACGTCATGGAATTTAACGAACAAAAGAAAGAAGAGGATGATCCAAGAGTTGTCCCTGATATTGGGTTCAGAGTTTTAAAAGTAGATAGTACAAATATGAAAGATGTCTATTATTCAGCCACTGAATATACACAGGATTTATTGGAGCGAGTGGAATCGAATATCAAAGAAGACCGTTCTGATTTAGATCTTCTTTATGGTGTTTTAGTGGATTGGGGACTACCGTTATCCTTATCGCTTGAACTGGAAGAAATAGAAGGTGTTCGAGTACACACCATTGATGAAGGGTCCTTAATCGCATGTTTCGATGAGAATGTATCAGAAAATGTGGTAAGGGAAATTGCTAAACGTCAGCCCCTTCGTGTCGTCTTTCGGGACAGCAGCTTTAAAAACAGTCCGGACAAAATTAACGTGGGAGAAATTTTTAAATTGTTAGCACCAAATACAACCGTTAAAGTCATATAGGGGGGCAAATCAATGAAACTGCAATTCAAACATCAAAAGTTTCAGGCGGATGCGGCCAATGCCGTTTGCAGTGTATTTGCCGGTCAGCCTAAACGAACCAATACGTATATCGTAGATAGAGGAACCGTCAGAGGGGTGGAACAGCTGTCCTTAGAAGGTGACCAAAGTTTTACTGGATATAACAATACAAAAATCGTCCTTACAGAAGATCAGATTAAAGAAAATCTACAAAAAATTCAGCGTCAGCACCAGATCGAACCTTCTTCTAAATTAGAAGGAAAATATAATTTGACGATTGAAATGGAAACGGGAGTTGGAAAAACATACACATATATTAAGACAATGTATGAGCTTAACAAACTGTATGGATGGAGCAAATTTATCATTGTTGTCCCTTCCGTTGCCATTAGGGAAGGTGTTAATAAGTCACTCGCTGTCACCAAGGACCATTTCGCTCTGGAATATGGTAAAAAAATCCGTTACTTTATTTACGACTCAAAAGATTTAACAAAAGTGGACCAGTTTGCAAGTGATAGTGGTATTAATGTGATGATTATTAATTCCCAAGCGTTTAACGCCAGGGGGAAGGATGCTAGGCGAATTTATATGAAGCTTGACAGTTTCCGCTCCAGAAGACCGATCGATATTATTGCTGCAACAAATCCGATCTTAATTATTGATGAACCTCAATCGGTGGAAGGAAAGGTTACGAAGGAAAAACTCAAAGAATTTAATCCGTTAATGACATTGCGGTATTCTGCCACTCACAAAAAAGACTCTATGTACAATTTAGTATATCGTCTGGATGCATTAGAAGCTTATAATAAAAAGCTTGTTAAGAAGATTGCGGTAAAGGGGATTTCCATAACAGGAACGACAGCAACGGAAAGTTATCTTTATCTTGAGAAGATTAATCTCTCTGGTAACCAATTGCCTACTGCAACACTGGAATTTGAGGTTCGAGGGGCAAGGGGAGTTCGGAAAACTTCTAGAAAGGTCCGGGAAGGGGATAGTTTATTTTCCCTTTCAGGGGAATTAGAAGAATATCAAGGCTATATTGTTTCCAGAATTAACGGGTTCGCCAATTCTGTGGAGTTTTCCAATGGGAAGGTTCTTTACGCAGGTGATGTCTACGGTGAAGTGAATGAGGAACACATTCGGCGGATTCAGATCAGAGAGACGATTAAATCTCACTTCGAACGGGAAAGAGAATTGTTTTACAAAGGGATTAAAGTCCTTTCTTTGTTCTTTATAGATGAAGTTGCAAAATATAAAGGTTACGACGCGTTAGGAAATGAGCTAAATGGCCAATATGCTGAAATATTTGAAGAAGAGTATAACATCATGTTAAAAGAATGGCAGTCAGAATTTGGTGTAGATGATTATATCACTTATCTAAATAAAATAGAGGCGACGAAAACCCATTCCGGATATTTTTCCATTGATAAAAAGACCAATCGTTTGAAAGACAGTGCCATAAAAGATAGAAAACAAAATACATCAGATGATGAAGATGCTTACGACTTAATCATGAAGAACAAGGAAAAACTCCTTGATCTAAACCATCCTGTCAGGTTTATTTTTTCCCATTCAGCTTTACGGGAAGGTTGGGATAATCCTAATGTCTTTCAAATTTGTACTCTTAAACAAAGTGGATCTGACATTCGCAAACGTCAGGAAGTGGGACGGGGCTTACGATTGAGTGTTAATAATAATGGGGAACGAATGGATACCCAAATGCTTGGTGAAGATGTTCAAAAGGTGAATGTGCTGACAGTTATCGCAAATGAAAGTTATGAAAGTTTTACAAAGGGACTTCAGTCGGAAATTGCTGAAGTAGTAGCAGATCGGCCCCGTGAAGTAACTGCGGAACTATTCGAGAATAAAGTCATTAAAGATGAGAATGGTCAGAACGAACAGATTATTGACCGGAAACTCTCTGTTAAAATTACGAACGGATTAATCCGTCATGGATATATTGACGATGATAATACGTTAACTGATAAATACTATGAAGATGTAAAAAGCGGTGCATTTCAGGTAGCAGACGAGCTGATTCCTTATAAGGGAGAAATCGTCACTATCCTCCAATCCATCTACGATCCAAAAGCGATTACACCGGAAGATGCGAGGGGGAATAATGTAGAATTAAAACTGGACAAGAAAAAGCTGGAAATGAAACAGTTCAAAGCCCTTTGGAATCAAATCAATATAAAATCAACGTATGTTGTAGATTTTGATACGGATGAACTGATTCAAAAATCGATCCGTGCCCTTGACTTAAAACTACGCGTTGCTCAAATATACTTTAGAATCCAGTCAGGGGAAATGGATTCCATTTCATCAAAAGAAGCACTACAAACTGGAGAGAGTTTTAACGTAGTCGAAGGGGATAATAACAAAATTGATTCTGCCATTAACACCAATGTAAAGTATGATTTAATTGGTAAAATTGTGACGGAAACAGGTTTAACAAGAAAGACTGTCAGTTCGATTTTAAAGGGGATCCAAAAAGAAACATTTGAACAATTCCAGAGGAACCCAGAAGATTTCATTATAAAAGCATCTACTATTATCAATGAGCAAAAGGCTACGGTTATCATTGAACATATTACGTATAACAAGTTGGAAGATTCTTATTCCACTGATATCTTTACGGAACCGAATTTAAAAGGGCGACTAGGTTTTAATGTGGTCAAAACGGATAAGCACCTTTATGACCATGTAATTTATGATGCGGATAATGAAAGAAAATTCGTAGAAGACCTGGATAAGAAAAGTGAAGTGGCAGTTTATGTGAAGTTACCCAGTGGTTTTTACATTGATACACCTGTAGGGAAGTACAATCCTGATTGGGCCATTTCCTTCTATGAAGGAAAAGTCAAACACGTCTTTTTTGTGGCTGAAACGAAAGGTAGTTTATCTTCCATGGAATTAAGGAAGATAGAAGATCTGAAAATTCATTGTGCAAGGGAACACTTTAAGAAGATCAGCAGTGACACAGTGGAGTATGATGTCATTGACAGTTATGATGAGTTATTAAATATAATTTTACAGTAAATTGTTTATGCGAAGCATGGGAGGGAAACAACTTCCATGCTTTTTTCTATTTTTTTAAATAGTATAAAAAAGTATAGAAAATGCTAAAAGATTACCCTTTGTTAGCGCTCTCATTTCTTATTCCGAGCTTTATAATGAACCTGTAATACAAATGAAATCATTTGAAAAGGGGAATTGAAATGAGAAAAAGTTGGAAAGTAATCTCTGTGTTGTTGGTTGTCGCTTTTGTTTCGATGATGTTAGCTGCTTGCAGCAACGATGCCAGCGGAAGCGGAGTAAGTGTTGGAATCGTATTGCCTACAAAAGATGAGCCAAGATGGGTACAGGATGAGCAACGTTTTAAAGACGCATTATCCGATTCAGATTATACAACTGAAATCTTATTCAGCCAAGGTTCTTCTGCAAAGGAAAAGGAAAATGTAGAAACACTGCTTAACAAAGGAATCGAAGTACTTATTATTGCTCCACACGATGGTGCAGCAGCAGGCTCTGCAGTGGAAGCTGCTAAAAAAGAAGGGGTAACAGTTATCGCCTATGACCGTCTCATTACTGAAACTGATGCTGTAGATTACTATGTTACATTTGATAGCATCGCCGTAGGTGCTGCTCAAGGGCAATTTTTAATTAATAATTCAGAAGGATCAAACGTACCATTGTATCTCTATGCTGGTGCATCTTCTGATAATAACGCATTCTTGTTCTTTGAAGGGGCTTGGAGTGTCCTTCAACCTAAAATAGCAGATGGTACATTCGTGATCGCGAACTCGAGCGAAGCAGAAGCACTACAGGATAAAGCGGAACTCACTCGGGATGAAATGAGTAGAATTCTTGGACAGGTAACAACCAACTGGGATCCGAATGAAGCGAAAAACAAGGCTCAAACACATTTAACGGCAGTGGGTGGAGAGTTAAAAGGTGATGTAGCAATATTAGCACCAAACGATGGAACGGCACGTGCAATTGCTGATGTATTTGCAACAGACAGTGAAGTTACGAGCTACGTTGTAACCGGCCAAGATGCGGAGAAAGCATCTGTTCAGTACATCATTGATGGAAAACAATCCATGACTGTATTTAAAGATGTACGTACACTTGTAAAAGATGCCATGGGTATGGCGATAGATGTTTTAGATGGAAATACACCTGCAACAACTGGTGCATATGACAATGGAAGTATTGAAGTTAAAGCGAAACAAACGGATGTTATTGTGGTTGAACAAACTAATGTGAAAAGTGAACTTATCGATTCAGGTTACTATGAAGCGGACGAATTCACCGGCCTATAGCATACAGCAATCACCTTAACTCGTAGATACGTTGATTAGTATATTGCGGAATAGTGGTAGATTAATCTATCACTATTTCGCCATTGCAATAGTGAAGGGGGGATAACGATGAGCGAATACATCTTGGAAATGAAACAGATTTCCAAAGAATTTACAGGGGTCAAAGCGCTCAGCGATGTCAATTTTAAAGTAGAAAAAGGTGAAATTCACTGTTTAGTAGGTGAGAACGGAGCAGGAAAGTCTACATTAATGAAAGTTCTTAGTGGTGTTTATCCATTTGGAACATACGAGGGAGATATTCTGTTTGAAGGGACTGTTCAACAATTTAACAAAATCAATGACAGTGTCAAAGCAGGTATTGCAATTATTTATCAGGAACTTGCATTGTTCCCGGATCTTACAGTTTATGAAAATATCTTTGCTGGTAATGAAGTGAAAAACAGCGGGATTGTAGATTGGAACCGTACGATCGTGGAAGCAAATAAAATGCTGAATAAGGTCAACCTTGATGTGAATCCTGAAACGCTTGTAAAGGATTTAGGAGTTGGAAAACGGCAGTTGATTGAAATTGCTAAAGCTTTAAGTAAAGACGTGAAACTTCTTATTTTAGATGAGCCGACCGCTGCTCTCAATGAAAACGACAGTGAAAATCTTCTTGAACTTTTAGGAGAACTAAAAAAACAAGGTATTACGTGCATTATGATTTCTCATAAGTTAAAAGAAGTGATAGCCATTGCTGATAAAGCTACGGTTCTTCGGGATGGACAAACTATTTGTACACTTGATGCTTCTAAAGGAGAAGTAACGGAAAGTCTTATTATTAAAAACATGGTAGGTCGTGAAATAGATGATATTTATCCAAAGCGTTCAAAGAAAACCTTTGGGGAGAAGGTTCTAGAATTATATAATTGGTCAGCCTATGATTCTAAATTAGGCCGTCAAGTTGTAAAGAATGCAAATCTGCACGTGAAACAAGGTGAGATCATTGGTTTAGCTGGCCTAATGGGGGCAGGAAGGACGGAACTTGCCCTGAGCATTTTTGGAAATGCCAAGTCCTATAAACTCGATGGTGATTTAGTGATAGATGGTATATCCACAGCGTTAAATCACCCAAATGATGCAATTAAAGCAGGAATCGCTTACGTTACGGAAGATCGAAAGGGTGATGGTCTGTTTTTAATACAGGATATAAAGAACAATATATCCGTGGCAAATCTATACGGAATTTCCAAGAATGGTGTTGTCAATCAGAATGAAGAAATAAAAGTGGCAGATGAGTATAAGAATTCCTTGCATATAAAAGCATCTTCCTTGGAACAAGTCGTGGGAAATCTCAGTGGAGGCAACCAGCAGAAAGTATCACTTGGAAAATGGCTTTTTGTTGGACCGAAGTTATTGATTTTGGATGAACCTACCCGTGGGATAGATGTTGGGGCTAAATTTGAAATATATTCTGTCATGAATAAGCTGATTGACCAAGGTTTGAGTATCATCATGATTTCATCGGAACTTGGGGAAGTGTTGGGAATGAGTGACCGTGTTTATGTCATGGCCCAAGGGGAGATAAAAGGTGAGTTACAGATTGAAGATGCCGATCAAGAAAAAATAATGCAACTTGCTACGCTATAGGAGGTTAAACCAATGAACTTATTAACCGAAGCAAAAACGTTAATTAACGAGAATATACGGGATTATGGAATGTACATTGCCCTATTGGTTATTATTATTACATTTTCAATCCTAACAGATGGTCTATTCATTTCTTCACGAAACATTAGTAATTTATTGGATTCTGCTGGTTACATTGCTGTTTTGGCAGTCGGTGTCATGCTTGTAATTGTCATCCGTCATATTGATTTATCAATTGGATTCCTGGCAGGATTTCTTGGAGCGATTGCTGCCATTTTGCTTATGCAAGTGGGGATGCCAGTATATTTAGTTATTCCTGTTATTCTAATTCTCGGAACGATCGCAGGATTATTTACTGGATTTCTTGTTGCGAAGGTGGGAATCCCAGCGTTTGTGGCAACATTAGCAGGATGGTTAATTTATCGTGGCGCAATTTTACAGGTAACTGAAAAAACAGGAACGATCATTGTACAAAATGATACTTTTAATGCGATCGGAAATGGATTTATTCCTTCTATAATGCAGGTAAACGGCCTTCATTTATTGTCCTTATTGGTTGGTGCAATAGGAATTGTGTTTTACATTTACAGTGCAATTAATAATCGTAAAAATAAGATGAAGTATAACTTCGATGTTGTTTCTAAAGAAATCTTCATACTTCAGTTAGTATTTGTCTCGTCTATTATCGCTTATATAACATGGATACTGTCAGGGTACAATGGCTTTTCATGGACAGTCATCATCATGCTCCTTGTCGTTTTGGTCTATCACTTCTTTACTACGAAAACGGTTCTTGGGAGACATATTTACGCTGTAGGGAGTAATCCGGAAGCGGCACATCTTAGTGGAATAAACGTCAGCAAGATTACATTCCTTGTTTTCGGTTCCATGGGAATGCTGTCTGCCCTTTCTGGAATTTTGTTTACGTCCCGCTTACAGGCTGCTACCACAACAGCTGGTACGTTATTTGAACTAGACGCCATTGCTGCAGCATATGTCGGTGGGGTATCTGCAGCAGGTGGAGTTGGTAAAGTAACTGGTGCAATTATCGGAGCAATTGTTATGGCGTCCTTAACGAGCGGGATGAATCTAATGGGAGTAGGGATTGCTTACCAATACATGATTCGTGGTGGCGTTTTAGCACTTGCTGTTATCTTTGATGTAACAACTAGGAAAAAAGGAAAATAGGATTTAGCCTTGATAGAAATACTTAAGTTTCGTAGCTTCTTACTATAATCCAAGAGGGACTCAATACAGTCCCTCTGTTTTTGTCGTAAAAATACATAATATATTCTCATTTTATAAAGTTCACAGTATTGATCATTCATTATTTGATGCTATGATAAATTTATTAGTTTACTAGTTTATTATACGGGGAAGGGAGATCATTCTCTTGCGAAAAACAGGCATACTTATTCTATCCTTCGTATTTATCAGCCTATGTTACCTTACTTATGTATCTGCTGAAAAAGTGTTTCGTACAGACTGGCAGTTGCCAGAAACGCTAGATAAATCTCTTTCACAATACCGTCTCGTCTTGATTACAAGGGATATGGAAACTCCATTCTGGGATAAGGTAGGTAATGGAGCACTTGAACAGGCACAGATAGACGGAGCAAGCCTTGAGGTTTGGGGAAGTTATGGGAATGACCAGGAAGATTTTCTGAAAAAAATAGATATTGCCCTCCACTCGAAAGTGGATGGGATTATCGTCCAAGGATTAGATAGTGAAGAGTTTAAAAAAATGACAAAAATTAAAGCTTCATCCTATGGTATACCAATTATTACAGTTGCGAATGACGTTCCAATGGAGGAGAGTCTTCGGAGAACGTATGTTGGTTCAGATCAATACAAGGCAGGAAGAATGATTGCAAATCAGCTCTTGAAGGACATGGGAGATAAAGGGACTATAGTTCTTATGTACGACAGCAGTCAGGAATATTTTCAACTACAGAGACTAAATGGCATCCAGGACGTTCTCAAAAATCATCCGAAAATAGTAACGATCAATGCTGAAACATCAGATGAACGAGAGGAGATCGTTTCGAAAACACAGGATATATTAAATCAAACCCCTGAAGTGGATGCTTTTATAGCAGTTAATGCAAATATTGCAGGTGCGATGATTCAAGAAATTAGTAAGCGTTTCCAAATCGAACCATACTTTATCTATTCTTTTGATGATGGTCCAGAATCTATTTCTCTCCTTACAGAGGGAAAGCTAGATGGAATAATTGAACAATCACCGGAAATGATGGGAAAGCTCAGTGTAAAAATGATGATGGAATGGCTTACTGGGGAGACGGTCCCACTTGATATTATTGGCTATTATACTGATATTCAAATACTGAAAGTGACAGATGTCCAATGATTAGTATACAAAGGAAAATATTAATGCTCACAACAATCGTACTTGTTTTTATGGCTGCAATTTGGATAGCAATGACTCATTATAATCATCAGACATTAAATCAATACAACGACATTTTACAGAGATATTTAAGTATGAACGAAGTATCCAATGCCAGCCAAGATGTAATTACGGACCTGAACAATTATATGTTAAAACCTACTCCCAGTTCTTTGGAACAACTTGATATTAGTATAGATAAAATCCAAAATGCCAAAAAGGAAATCTTTGACCTTAGAAATGAAGAAAATGATTTTGTTTTGACCAATTATATTAACTTGATCGACAGTTTTATAGAAACAACTGACCGATTTATTTTGTTTTATACACAAAATGATACGGATTCCTCTGTAAAGGAATTTTCGGAAGCAACTCGTATCTCTAATTATATTTCTGAAATGACACTCACATTAGTTGACAAAGAATTGAAAGCGTATGACCGATTTTATCGGGGAATTATTGAACAATCAGAGGCGTTACAAAAGCTTGGTATTTGGGTATTGATGCTGATCACTTTCCTGTTAATTTTGATCACGTACTGGTTTTCCCTGAGTATAACAAGACCAGTACAGCAATTAACCAAGGCAGCAAATGAATTTTCGAAAGGAAGGTTTGAAACACCTGTAATAGTAGAAACAAACGATGAGATTGCTTTTTTAGCTAGAACATTCGATCGGATGCGGATAAATATTAATAATCTCATATCAGAAATTAAAAGCACGGCACAACTAGAAAATGAACTTCAGCAAAACAAAATTCTTCTACAAGAAAGCCAGTTCCGAAGTTTACAGAGCCAAATTAACCCTCACTTCTTGTTTAATACTTTGAATACGATCTCTAAAAAAGCTTATTTAGAAGGGTCGGAAGAGACGGGTGATTTACTGGTCAGTGTAGCTGGTTTACTACGATACAATTTAAAACGTATGGACAGATCCGTTACTCTACTAGATGAAGTCATTGTTCTAAGACAGTATATGGACATTCAAAAAGCCAGGTTCACTGATCGTCTCCATCTGTTCATCGATATAGATGAATCTTGCCTGAACGTGGAGATGCCTTCGCTTACATTACAACCGATTATCGAAAATGCCGTTATTCATGCTGTTGAGCCTGAGGAAGACGGGGGAAAAATTTGGTTTCGTATTAGAGATGGGGCTACTTTTGTTACTATTGAAATTCAAGACGACGGAAATGGTATGTCAGAACAGAAGATTCATGAAATTCTGGAAGGAAAACAAGTCCCTACAGAGGGGCACTCTACTGGTATAGGATTCAGCAATGTAGTGAAGAGGCTTCGACTTTTTTACAGTAATGAGGATGTAATCCATATAGAAAGTATCATAGGACGTGGAACAAAAGTAGTGTTAAAAATTCCTAAGAAAAGAAGTGTGAAAGTATGTTGAAGCTCCTGATAGTCGATGACGAACAAATAGAAAGGGAAGGAATGGAGGCAATTTTGCACAAAAGCTTCCCAGACCTCCTAATCGATCAAGCTAAAAATGGAAAAATTGCTGTTGAAAAAGCGAAACAGCTCAACCCTGACATTATCTTAATGGATATAAAAATGCCAGGAATGTCCGGTCTTGAAGCGATTGAGATAATAGGTAAAGACCAGCCGATGATTAAATTTGTAATGGTGACAGCTTTTGATATGTTTGATTATGCCCGTCAGGCTATAAAACTTGGTGTTAAAGACTATCTCTTGAAACCAAGTAAAGCAAGTGAAATTGTGGAGACAGTTGGAAGAGTAATGAAACAGATCGAAGAAGAGCGGGAAGCACTTATAAAAAGTATGATCCAAGAAGAAGTACTTCAAAAGACATTAACCGTTGTGGAGACGGATGTAGTAACACAATTATTATTTGATCATGTACATGAAGTGCACCTGGATATGCTTGTGGAGTTACTGGATATCCATTCCACTAATGAGATGTTTGTCATGATTGTCATTTTGCCTTCTGGTTCGGAGAAGTTTTATTCTCAAGTGAAACAAATAGTAAGAGAAACAAGAAGTGGATGGATTGGGGCATTGTACGGTAATCATCTGCCCATTATTGTTTTCAGAGATCGCGAGAAATCCTTCCGTTCACAAGCCGTTCATCTAGCGAGGGAAATTCTTTCTATTAGTTATAACGATCCATCTAGTAACTGGTTTGTGGGAATTGGAACAGTATGTTCTTCTTTAGATCAAATCAGAAATTCCTATCAGGATTCTCTTCTTGCCACTTTGGTGACATCTGTCCCGGTTAAATATCGTTTTTATTCTGATTTATCAATACCGGGAGATATTAGGGAATTTAAAGACCGTCAAATCGAGTTTTCTGATAAAATCCGTCTTGGTCATTGGGAACAAGTACAAGAAGAAGTCATGAATTTAATCCTATATTTTGAAAAAGAAGGTGTTGCTCTAATTCAAGCTCAGCAGCGGATTCTAGAAGTACTTTGGATCACATCTCGTGTACTGAATGAACTGGGAGTGGATTCCAAGATGCCACTCTATCCTTTTCAAACCAATAATTACAGGCTGCTATCTTCTGAAACCAGTAAATTACTTCAATCCATGAAAAATTCTTACTTGGAGCATTATGACCGTTTGGAAGCAGATACAATCCATCAAATAAAGCATCACATTATACAGCATTCTCATGAAGATATTTCTTTAGAGCAACTTGGAAAAAAAGTAGGATTAAGCCCTATTTATATCAGCAAAATGTTCAAAGAAAAGTTAGGAATAAATTATATCGATTTTTTAACAGAATGCCGAATTGAAAAAGCAAAAAAATTAATGGCAGATCCGGAGAAAAGTATAAAAGAAATATCCTTTGAGATTGGTTATCATGAACCTAATTACTTTAGTAAAGTTTTTAAAAAGAATTGCAATATATCACCAAAAGAGTACCGAAAAATGTTGCTGGGAAAAAGAGACTGATGCTAAGACGGTATAACATAAGAAGGCATAGGGGTGAAGCCAATGAAACACTATTTAAAATCTATTACACTTGTTATATTGATTCTTCCACTTTTCATGCTTTTGTCATGCGAAACAGAGAAGGATGTGGATGTAAATAGTGAAATTAGGGAAGCGGAAGAAAGTGAACATATAGCGATAGAAAGCATAGATACTACTTCCGATAAGATAAAAATTGGCTTTTCTATGGATACTTTAGAAGAAGAGCGTTGGTTAAAGGACCGAGATATGTTTAAAGAGGCAGTGGAAGCTTTAGGGGCGGAAGTGGAAATTCTGGCTGCCAATGGAAATGATGCCATTCAAATATTACATGCCGAAACATTAATCGACCAAGGGGTTGATGTCCTTGTTGTCGTACCATACAATGCTGAATCAACAGCCGCTATTGTAGATAAAGCAAGGTTATCCGATATTAAAGTCATATCTTACGACCGCCTCGTAAAAAATGCAGATGTTGATTTGTATATTTCCTTTGATAATGAACAGGTTGGAGAAATGCAGGCAAGAGCGATTACAGAGCTCGTTCCAAAGGGGAAATATGTTTATATAGGGGGGGCTGATACAGATAACAATGCCCACTTATTCAAAAAAGGGGTATTTAACATCCTCCAGCCATTTATTGATCAAGGGGATATTACCGTAGTATATGACCAGTGGACAAAAGACTGGACACCTTTGAACGCCTTCAAAAACATGGAAGAAGCACTTATTGCAAATAATTATGAAATTGATGCTGTCATCGCTGCGAATGATGCCACTGCAGGTGGGGTAATCGAAGCTTTAGATGCCTTGGGCCTTGCTGGGGAAATTCCAGTTGCTGGCCAAGATGCTGAACTGGCAGCCGTTCAAAGAATTGTAGATGGCACTCAAACAATGACAGTCTATAAACCTATTAAGACACTGACAGATACAGCGGCAGCACTAGCTGTTGAACTTGCGAAAGGTGAATTGGTGATTGGAGATAGAACGATAAATAATGGGAAATATGAAGTTCCTTCCATTTTACTAGAACCGATCGCTATCACTAAGAAAAACATAGACACGATTATAGCAGACGGTTTTCATTCCAAAGAAGATATTTATAGGCAAAAGGGAAATTGATTTGTACTGTCACGGATAATATGGGAAGGGGAATTGTGACATGAAGATTGGGCATATGGCACTATGGACTAGAGATTTGGAGATAATGAAAGATTTTTATGTGAATTACTTTAACGGGAAAACAAATGGAAAATATCATAATAAAGTTAAGGGATTTGAATCGTATTTTATTCGGTTCGAAGGGGAAACTAGGTTAGAGTTAATGAGACAAGAAGGAATGAGCAGACAGGACATAGCTAATAGAGTAGGCTGGGCACATATTGCGATGTCCCTTGGAAGCAGGGAACATGTTAATCAAATGACAGAACGACTTCAACAGGACGGCTATCGCCTCATGGACGGACCTCGGAAAACTGGGGATGGATATTATGAAAGTGTTTTTCAAGATCCAGAAGGGAATTTATTAGAGTTGACCGAATAAGTGACTTTCAGCATTGCATAGGAACTCATGTTAGACTGTGTCACTAGCATTACAAAAGTGAAATAAAGTGAAGTTGATTAAAGAAAGGTTCTGAGAATAGGTTTGACATTGTTATTTGGAGTATTTATCTTTTCTCCACTTTTTGCTTATAGCAGGATTATTAAAGATCATATCATCAGGTGATTTGAGATCTTCTTTTCTTTTACAGAACTAAAAGAGAGCAAGAAAGTGCATTTTCCAGGTTGGAGAATCAAATCACGGTTACTAAATAAACTTACAATTATATATGGTACGGACGAAAAAGAGGCTCGAAAACAGGAAAGGATCATACAAATTCCCATGAGAAATTAGCATAGAACACATAATAATGAGCACGATAGTACTGATAATAAAATAATTATTTGGAGGACAATGTATGGCACAGGAAAACCAACCATTTTTATTACCGGAAATTGCTCAGTCAGTACAACAAGCACAAAAGGCTGTGGAAATAGCGCAATCCAATTCAAATGAAGAACAATATCAAGAAGCACAACAGACTGTTCAGTTAGCCCAACAAAAATTACAAGGTTATCAACCGACTACGGAGCAAGAACAACAACAATGGAATCAATTACAGCAAGAGATTCAAGCAGCATTCCAACAACTGCAAATGGAACAACAAGAACTATTCCAAGCTCAACAACAAGTGGCAATGGAAAGTCACCAATTAGATCAAGCACAAAAAAAAGTAAAACAGGAACAACAGGATTTATTATCAGCACAACAAAAATTGCAACAAGCCCAAGATGCAGCTATGACATTTAAAGATACACATTAAAACTTCTCCCTTTTGGCAGATCCTTGCCAGTACTATTAGAAAAAATTACTGTACGCAATATTTGTTTTGAAGAAGGATCAACCACCAGTACATTTTGGTGGTTGATTCTTTATTTATATTAGAAAGGGCGTGGACCATAAACTGGAAATGGTCTAGGACCAGCAAAACCTCCTGGGTGTTGAGGGAAACCAAATCCTCCTGGGGCTACTGGGTGTCCGAAACCTGCTGGATGACCGAAACCACCTGGATGACCGAAACCACCTGGAGCTACCGGACCCGCTGCTGGAGCTCCAAATCCAGAACCAAACCCTCCTGGAGTTAACATACTTCCTCCAAGATATCCGATTCCAGCCCCAATCAATCCAGCACCTAGAGGACTAATTCCAGTTCCAAATTGTCTTGGTTGATGTCCATAATAACCATTCGTATACATGAAATTCTCCTTTCTTATTTTCTTCTATAGACGTTTTAACTACGTTTGCCCTATAGCTTATGCACTGAAAAAGGCAGGTGGACTGGGCTAGTAACCTCAGTTAGTTATGATTAGACATTTACCTATTTAATTTTGATCTATTATAAATTGTGTTCAACTTAGTTCCTTAAACTTGATAATAATTAGAGGAGGATTCAAAATAGAGTATATTAATTTGTTGACATAGTATAAAAGGAATTAGGAGGTCACACTTGTGGAGATTGGTATTAGTACTTTTGTAGAAACGACGCCTGATGTTAAAACTGGCGAGATAATAAGTCATGCACAACGAATCAGAGATGTGGTTGAGGAAATTGTTCTTGCTGATAAAGTTGGACTAGATGTTTTTGGTGTAGGAGAACATCACAGAGAGGACTTTGCCGCATCTGCACCAGCAGTTATATTAGCAGCTGCAGCATCTCAAACGAGACGAATTCGTCTTACGAGTGCTGTAACTGTCCTGTCTTCTGATGATCCCGTTCGCGTTTTCCAAAAATTTGCGACACTTGACGGAATTTCAAATGGACGAGCTGAAATAATGGCAGGCAGGGGATCCTTTATCGAATCATTTCCATTATTTGGTTACGATCTAAATGACTACCATGAATTATTCGAAGAAAAACTGGAATTATTGTTAAAAATCCGTGGTTCTGAAAAAGTAAACTGGAGAGGCGGACATCGTCCTGCAATTGATAATCTAGGTGTTTATCCACGCCCAGTCCAAGATCCACTCCCAGTTTGGATAGGCAGTGGTGGCAATTCTGAATCAGTTATACGTGCAGGAGCACTTGGACTTCCACTAGTGTTAGCTATTATTGGTGGCAGTCCACGGCAATTCGCTCCACTAGTTGATTTATATAAAAGGGCAGCAGCACAAGCTGGGCATGATCTATCAAAATTACCAGTAGCATCTCATTCTCATGGGTTTGTTGGAGAAACCACTGACATTGCAGCGGATAAGTTTTTTCCTTCAACACAACATGTAATGAACGTTATTGGGAGAGAACGAGGTTGGCCGCATTATGATCGTACAAGTTTTGATCGGGCAAGAAGCTTTGAAGGAGCACTTTATGTAGGTGATCCTGATACAGTTGCGGAAAAGATTATTCATCTTCGAAAGACAGTTGGTATTACAAGATTTATGTTACATTTACCACTTGGTACAATGCCGCATGAAGATGTTATGAAAGCCATCGAACTGTTAGGAAAAGAAGTGGCACCAAAAGTTCGTAATGAAGTTTCTAAATGGGAAAAGGAACAAGGAATTTAATGTGGTCACTGAAAAAGTATCTTACAACTTTTTTAGTTCCTTTTATTTGTATGGCAATGGCTTCGCTCGTCGCTCGCTTCAGGGGGAAAACCGCTCCTATAAGGATTATTAAAGATCACGACGACTACACTCATTGCTTCGAGGCACTGAAAAAATGGAAAAGCACCATTTTTTTCAGTGCCCTCAAATTTAATTGGTACTTTTCTGAAGTGTGTTTTTGAACTCTGAGAATAGCATGGACAATGAGGTGGGGGAATGAAACATCTCCCTTCTCTATGTCTGTCCTATTCATCGTAACAGGGTGATTGTCATTTCCGGTATATCGGCACTAGTAATGTTGTATGCTGATTCCTTTTTAGCGAGGGTAGTTGATCACGACAAGGAGGAGTGGGATCTTTGTTGTAAGTTATCTGTTATTATTGAATTGCAGATATACTGACTCTTTTATTTGTTATTTCATTGATGTTGATGTATGAGAATAATAATAATGAAGATACTTAAAACAAAATGATAGAAATAATACGTATAGATATTTAGCTAAAATGGTCCTTATTTTAATTTCCATAATTTAGTCATTGTCAATTTAGAACTATCTTTGATATATTATTAATCCAAGTTGTTCTTCACCAGCTTTTGCAAAAAAAGAAGTTTAGAAAGTTGTTGACGAATTGACTAGGAAATGGTATATTAATATTTGTCGCCAAAAACAAACTACGAGAAACAAACAAAAAAGTTCTTGACGATTGAAAGTTATATTGGTATAATATAAGAGTTGCTGTAAAAACAACAACATCTTAATTTGACCTTTGAAAACTAAACAAAAAGCCAAGCGAAGTGGGATATAAATTCCTTCATTATAATGATGAAGCGATAATGAAATATCCCGTCAATGAAGAAGTAACAATTAGCCAAAATTTGGCTTGACGCTAGTCGTCAAACTCAACACTTTATTGGAGAGTTTGATCCTGGCTCAGGACGAACGCTGGCGGCGTGCCTAATACATGCAAGTCGAGCGCTTGTCACTTAAGCTTGCTTAAGTG